>JANJVX010000079.1 GCA_024709845.1 Burkholderiaceae bacterium
GGGCGTGATCTCGCTCGGCGGCATGGTCTACAAGGGCAGCGTGCGCGTGGGCGGCGACAAGTTCGACGAGGCCATCATCAGCTACATCCGCCGCAACTACGGCATGCTGATCGGCGAGCCCACGGCCGAAGCCATCAAGAAGCAGATCGGCAGCGCCTTCCCGGGCTCGGAGGTGCGCGAGATGGAAGTGCGTGGGCGCAACCTCAGCGAAGGTGTGCCGCGCAGCTTCACCATTTCCAGCAACGAAGTGCTGGAAGCCCTGACCGAACCGCTCAACCAGATCGTCTCGGCCGTGAAGAACGCGCTGGAACAGACGCCGCCCGAACTCGGCGCCGACATCGCCGAGCGCGGCATGATGCTGACCGGCGGTGGCGCGCTGCTGCGCGAACTCGACCGCCTGCTGGCCGAGGAAACCGGTCTGCCCGTGCTGGTGGCGGAAGACCCGCTGACCTGCGTGGTGCGCGGCTGCGGCATCGCGCTGGAGCGCATGGACCGCGCCGGCAGCATCTTCACCAGTGAGTGATGCACGGGGACCTGTCCGCATGCGGGTCCTGCCTAGCAGCATGGGCATGAAGCCTTTTTCCGCATGGTACGCCGCCATGGCGGCAGCTTGGGCCGTGGGCCGCGACTGACAGAGACGCGCCATGCCGCTTGGAACCCTGGACCGCCGAGCACCCTCCTTTTTCCGGCAGGGGCCATCGGCCTTTTCGCAGCTCGTCCTGTACAGCGCCTTGGCGCTGTTTTTGATGGTGGCCGATGCGCGCTTCCAGGTGGCAGACCCGTTGCGCAGGGTGGTGGCCACCGTGCTGTACCCGGCCCAGTGGGTCATGCTCCAGCCCGTGGCCATGGCCGAACACGCCGCCCGGTATTTCCAGTCGCTGGAGGGGGCGCAGACCGAGGCCGATTCCGCGCGCCGCCAGCTGGCCCTGCTGGCCGGGCGTGCCCACCAGGCCGATCAGCTGGTGCAGGAGAACGGCCGCCTGCGGATGCTGCTGGATCTGCGCGAGCGCGTGCAGGTGCCTGCCCAGGCGGCACAGATTCTTTACGACACGGCGGACCCGTATTCGCGCCGGGTCATGGTGGATCGGGGACAGGATGCCGGCGTGCTGCCAGGGTCGCCCGTGCTCGATGGCGCTGGCATTCTGGGCCAGGTCACGCGGGTCTATCCTTTCATGAGCGAGGTCACGCTGCTGACCGACCGTGAGCAGGCCATCCCCGTACTCAATAGCCGTACCAGCGCCCGTGGCGTGGCGTATGGCGATCCGGTCGCGAGCCATGGAGGAGGCATCGAGCTGCGCTTCGTGTCCGCCAATGCCGATGTGCAGGAGGGCGATACGCTCACCACCAGCGGCCTCGATGGCGTATACCCGCCGGGTCTGCCTGTGGCACGCGTGGTGCGCGTGGAGCGGCGTGCCGATTCGGCGTTCGCGCGGATTTACTGTGAACCCGTGGCCGCCATTCAGGGGGCGCGCCATGTGTTGCTGCTGCAGCCCATGTCGGGCCAGCTTCCGCCGCGCCCCGAGCCCGATCCGCCCGAGCATGCCGTGCGCAAGAAGGGCCGCAAATGAGGGCAGTCCGGAGCCGTTGTCTTGAAGGGGGGGCGCCATGATCATGCCGCGCGGGCAGCAGTTGCTGTTGCCGGTCAACCCCGTCTTCATTGGCGCCAGCCTGGTGGCTGCATTGGCGTTCAACATGCTGCCGCTGGGCCGCGCGCCCTGGATGCCGGACGCACTCATCGTGCTGCTGGCCTTCTGGGGGGTGCACCAGCCGCTGCGGGTGGGGATGGGGACGGCTTTTCTCCTCGGACTGTGCATGGATGTGCAGCAGTCGTCCTTGCTGGGGCAGCATGCGCTGGCCTATGTCGCCCTGCTGTACGGCACCGAGCGCATACACCGGCGTGTTCTGTGGTTCCGGCCCATGGCGCAATCCTTGCAGATGATCGGCCTGTTCTTTGCAGCGCATCTTGTGCATCTGTTGGTGGGCATGGGCTCGGGAGGCGGGTTCCCCGGGCTGTCGATCCTGCTGTCGCCGCTGTTGGAGGCGCTGCTCTGGCCGCTGGCCAGCTGGGTGCTGCTGGCGCCGCAGCGGCGCTCGCTCGACCACAACGAGAACCGTCCGCAATGACTCCCCCGGAAGGCCTGACCGCACGCTGCCCTGGGCTTGACTGCGCCGCCCTGCGGGCGGGCCTCGCTGATCGCCATGACTGAATTGCGCAATGTGGAGCTTGATGCGCGGCGGTTTCGTCTGCGCGTCCTGGTGGTGGCCGCCGTCGTGTTTGCGGCGTTCTGCTTGGTGCTCGCGCGGCTGGTGTTTCTGCAGGTCGTGCGCCATGAAGACCTCGCAGAGCAGGCAGAGAGCAACCGCACCGCCGTGGTGCCCATCGTGCCCAACCGGGGGCTCATCCTGGACCGCAACGGCGTGGTACTGGCCACCAACTATGCAGCCTATACGCTGGAAATCATGCCTTCCAGGGTTCACGATCTGGAGCAGACCATCGATGCATTGGGACAGGTGGTCGAAATCCAGCAACGAGACAAGCGCCGGTTCCGCCGTTTGATGGATGAGTCCCGCGGGTTCGAGTCCTTGCCCATCCGTACCCGCCTGACCGACGAGGAGGTCGCGCGCTTCACGGCCCAGCGCTACCGTTTTCCTGGCGTGGATGTGAAAGCGCGTTTGTTCCGGAACTATCCTCTGGGCGATGTGGCGAGCCATGCCATTGGCTACATTGGCCGCATCAACCAGGCCGAAAAGGCACGGATCCAGGATTCGGAAGACGAGGCCAACTATCGCGGCACCGAGTACATCGGCAAGCTGGGCATCGAGCAGAGCTTTGAGATGCAGCTGCATGGCACCACGGGCGTGGAGCAGATGGAAACCTCCGCAGGGGGGCGCGCGGTGCGCAGGCTCGACAGCTTTCCCGCCACGCCGGGACAGACGGTGACGCTATCGCTCGACATCAAGCTGCAGAAACTCATCGAGGACCTGTATGGCGAGCGCCGGGGCGCCCTGGTCGCCATCGATCCGCGCAACGGCGAGGTTCTGGCGCTGGTCAGCAAGCCCACGTTCGACCCCAACCTGTTCGTTGAAGGCATTGATGTCGAGAACTGGACCGCGCTCAACAAATCGCTGGACAAGCCCTTGCTCAACCGTGCCCTGCGGGGAACCTACCCGCCGGGCTCTACCTACAAGCCCTTCATGGGCATGGCGGCCCTGGAAACGGGCAAGCGCACGGCAGGGGCCATCACCATGGACAACGGCTCCTGGACCTTCGGGGGCCATACCTTCCGCAGCCATGGCGACCATGGCCTGGGCGCGGTCGACATGCACCGCAGCATCGTGCAGTCGAGCAATGTGTACTACTACCAGCTGGCCAACGACATGGGCGTGGACGCGATGCATGACTTCATGAAGCCTCTGGGCTTTGGCCAGATCACAGGCATCGATCTGAATGGCGAAGTGCGCGGGGTGCTGCCCAGCCAGGCCTGGAAGCGGGAAGCCTATCGCCGTCCCGAACAGAAAAAATGGTTCGCCGGTGAAACCATCTCGCTGGGCATCGGCCAAGGCTATAACAATTTCACCATGCTGCAGCTGGCGCTGGCCACCGCGACACTCGCCAATGGCGGCGTACAGCACCGGCCCCATCTGGGGATCGCCACCATGGATGCCGTGACACGGGAGCCCCGTTCGATCGAGCAGGCGCCGCCGGTGAACCTGGGGTTCAAGCCCGCCCATGTCGAAGTCATCAAGCGCGCCATGGTGGCCGTGACGCAGAGCGGCACGTCCACGCGGGTCTTTGCCGGAGCGCGTTACCTTTCGGGGGGCAAGACAGGGACGGCGCAGGCGGTGACCATCGGGCAGAAGGAGAAATACAACGCAGCCAAGATGGAGGAGCATCAGCGAGACCATGCGCTCTATATTGCGTTCGCTCCCGCCGACGAGCCGCGCATTGCCATCGCCGCCATTGTCGAGAACGCGGGCTTTGGCGCGGCCCATGCAGCGCCCATTGTGCGGCGTGCTTTTGACTATTGGCTGTTGGGTGAATACCCCAGCGAGGAAGACATCGCCGCCGTGCGCAAGGGCCAGGCTGCCGCGCCCATCGGCAAGCCGCGCCCGGTGGGCGAGGTGCCGCTGACCCCGCCCTGAACCGTGCGTGCGGGCCGCCAAGGCGGCGCTGGCGTCAGTCGGATGCTCCGACGCCCGCCGCTGGCTGAACCTGGCTGAACACCAGCGCGGCGACCACCAGGCTGGCACCCGCCAGTCCGGCCCAGCCCAGGCTTTCGCCGAGCATGAACCAGGCGGTCAGCGCGGCGAACACAGGCTCCAACCCGAAAATGATCGCGCTGCGTATGGCGTCCACACGCTGCTGCCCCCAGGCCTGCAGTGTGACGACCACCACGCTGGCCAGCAGCCCCAGGTAGATCAACGCCATCCATGCCGCCGGGGCCAGGGCATCGAGTGCCACCATCCAGTCCATGCCATTCCCGCGGCCCAGCAGCAGGAGCGTGGCGGCCAGGCACATCACGGACGCCTGAGCCGCGGCCATGTGGGTCGCCCGCAGCGGATGTGCCAGATTGCGGCGCGAGCACTCCTCCAGCGCGAGAATATAGATGGCATAGAAGACGGTGCTGGCCAAGGTGAGCGTATCGCCCAGGTTCCAGGGTTCGTTCTCATGGAACATCAGCACCATGCCGGCGCAGGCCATGGCGCACGCGGCCCACAAGCGCCAGCCATAGCGCCTGCCGAGCACCAGCATGGCGATGATGGGCACCACCAGCACGTTGAGGCCGGTGACAAAGGCATTGCGGTTGCTGCTGGTGCGGGCAAGGCCTTCGATCTGCAGCCAGAATGCCAGGAACAGCAGCAACCCGAGCGCGCAGCCCCAGCGCCGCTCGCTGCGGCGCATGCCCCACCACAGGGGGCCCAGCACCAGCAGGGCAATCGCAAAGCGCAGCCAGATGATCTGCAGGGCATCGAGCTGTGCGGACAACAGCTTCATGGCGGGAAACGTGGTGCCCCACACCATGGTGACCACCAGCAGGGCCAGCAGGCCGAAACGTTCAGGACGCATAAAAAAAGCTGACCGGTTTCCCGGTCAGCCTGGCTTGGAAACCCGGTGCGGGATCAGTTGAAGAGGTAACGGGCCTGGAGGTTCAGGCGCGTCATGTTGCCCTTGTCATTGCCGAAGGTGATGCGGCGGCCTCCCAGCAGCTCACCCCCGAGTTCGACATTCTTGATGGGCGAGTAGTACAGACCGGCATGCCATTGGAAGAGCTTGAGGTTGCCATCCGCCCCATAGGCATTCACGTAGTCGTCGCCCAGCGAGCGGCGCGACTTCACCCAGCCCATGGCCAGGGTGCCGCGCAGCTGCTCGCTGAAGGTGTTGCTCAGCCCCAGAACGATGCCCTGGGCGCGGTCCAGCCGCAGCACGCCGCCGTCGGTCACCGGGTAGTTGGCGCCCACCAGGTAGGCACCGTCATTGTCGCCATCCATGAGGGTGTATTGCGCCATCAGCGTCGTGGTACCGGTGAGCTTGTAAGAACCGGACAGCCCGACGCCCATGCCTCGCTTGTTGGCACCGCCCATGCGCTGCTCATGCGACATCACGCGGGCGCTCATGCTGCCCCAGTCGTAGCCCTTGTCGATGCGTGCGATGAGATTGGGCGAGTGCGCGCCATCGGACGGGTCTTCCAGGGCAAACTGGAACTTCGCCAGATTGGGGTTGTTGTAGGTGTAGCGAACCTGGACCGGGCGGCGCGAGGTTGCACCGGGCGGGCCGTTGAAGTCCACCGTCTCGGGCAGGTTGTCCAGATCCATGAAGGTGGACCAGGTCTGACCGATCAGCCAGCCAGCGTATTCGCCATAGGCGTGACGCAGGCGCAGGCGGTTGCGGTTGCATTCAGAGCCGCAGTAGCCGTAGAAATCGGCCTCGATCTTGGTGTTGAACGCGCCATTGTCCAGCGGCGTCGAGGTCTCGAAGCCGAAACGCGAGGTCTGGCCCGTCAGCACGGTCTTGCCATGGTCGCTGCTGCCCAGGGGCTGCTCCATCAGGTTGGAGAAGCTGTCGCCAGGGGCCGTGCCCTTGAAGTCCTTGATCAGGTTGGCCTCGGCAAAGCCGTAGACACGGATCGACGTCTCGCTGCCCGGCAGGCGGAAGCTGCCAGGGATGTCGCCCAGCACCACGGCATCCTTCTGCTTGAGTTCGACCGCGTCGATGCGGTCGTTCCAGGCCGATTCCGATGCCGCCGGGGCCTGGGTCTGCTGCTGTGTCTTGAGCTGGTTCAACTCGGCGCGCAGGGCCTTGAGCTCATTGCGCAGGTCTTCAAAATCCTTGGCGGACTGGGCCAGGGCGCCCGGGGGCAGGCTGCACAGGCCGGCGGCCAGCAGGGTCACGAATGCGGGGGTCAGTTTCATGGTCACTCCGTTGGGTTTTTGGGGGTGTTGCGAAGGCGGTGGGCTCTGGATCTCAGGCGCCCATGCGGCCAATGAAGGCCCGGATACGGTCATTGCCCGGGTCGTTGAAGAATGCAGCCGGGGGGGCGTCGTGTGCGATGCGGCCCTGGTCGAAGAACAGCACACGGTCGGCCACCTCGCGGGCAAAGCCCATTTCGTGGGTGACCACGATCATGGTCATGCCACCCCGGGCCAGTTCGCGCATCACGTCCAGCACTTCCTGCACCATCTCGGGGTCGAGGGCCGAGGTGGGCTCGTCGAACAGCATCACCTGCGGGGCCATGGCCAGCGCACGGGCGATGGCCACGCGTTGCTGCTGTCCGCCCGAAAGCTGCCAGGGATACTTGTGCGCATGCTCATGCAGGCCCACCCGGCGCAGCAGCACCATGGCCTGTTCGCTGGCCTGGGCACGCGGCGTGCGGCGGATGCGCCGGGGCGCCAGCGTGATGTTGTCGAGCACGCTCAGGTGGCCGAACAGGTTGAACTGCTGGAACACCATGCCCACTTCGCAGCGCTGCTGCTGCAGGGTGTGCGGGTCGTCCGTGACGGCGACACCGCCCACGGTGATGGTGCCGCTGTCGTGGGGTTCGAGCCGGTTGATGGCGCGCAGCAGCGTGCTCTTGCCCGATCCGGAGGCGCCGATGATAACCGTCACCTCCCCGGTATTGAAGTGGGTCGAGACGTCGCGCAGCACCTGGTGCGTGCCGAAAGATTTGCAGACCTTGTCTGCCACGATGTAAGGGGTGGTGGCCTGGCTCATCGGCTGCGTCCCTCCACATCGAAGCGGTACTCGATGGCGTTGGAAATCTGCGTGACCAGCGTGGTCAGCAGCAGGTAGGTCACGGCCACGGTGGTCAGGGTGGCGATGGGCTGGAATGTCGCGGACTGAATGCGGTTGCCCACGTTGGTCAGTTCCACCACGCCGATGGCATAGGCCAGCGAAGAGTCCTTGAGCAAGGCCACGAAATTGCTCACCAGCGGCGGGAGCGAGATTTTGAAGGCCTGTGGAAAGACCACATCGAAAAAGACATGGACGCGTCCCAGGCCCAGCGCGCGTGCCGCTTCGGTCTGTCCGCGCGGCACGGCGAGCAGGCCGGCGCGGATGGCCTCGGCGTTGTAGGCCCCCACGTTCAGCGACAGCGCCACCACGGCGGCGGCGAAGTCCGGAAGGTTCAGGCCTGGCACCAGCACCGGTAGGGCGAAGTAGACAAACAGGATCTGCACCAGCAGCGGCGTGCCGCGAATCACCCAGATGTAGAACCCCGCCACCCAGCGCAGCCAGGCCCAGCGCGCGGTGCGTGCCAGGGCGGCGGCCGTGCCCAGCACCAGGCCCACGCTGCCGCTGACCAGCGTGAGCCAGAGCGTGGTGCGGGCGCCCGCAGAAAAAGCCTGCGCGTTCGGGCCAATGGGCTCGGGCAGGAACGACAGCACCTGACCCAGCAGGGCCAGGGCGAGCACCATCAGGACCAGGGCACTGACCAGCGTGGCATTGCTGCGCTGCTGGCGGCTCCAGTGGTGCGGCCAAAGGGCGATGAGCATGAGTATCCGTCCGGCGGGGCGCAGGCCCGCGCTCAGTTGCAGCGCACGTCTTCGTTGAAGTACTTCTTGGAGAGTTGGGTGTAGCTGCCGTCGGCCATGGTGTCGGCCAGGGCCTTGGACCAGCCCTCGGCGAGCGACTGGTTGCCCTTCGCGACGGCGGCGGCGATGCGCTCGATGAACAGCATCTCGCCGAGCTTGAAGCCGGCGTTGGGGTTTTTGTCGGCCACGGCCTTGGCGACGAAACGGTCGGTCACCCAGGCGTCAACGCGGCGCGAGTTGAGCGCGCTGCGCGCATCGACGTCGGTCGGGAAGTTCTTCATTTCCTTGATGGAAGAAACCTTCTGCACGTTTTCCAGGTAGCTGGTGCCCGTCTGCACGGCGACGACCTTGCCCGTCAGGTCCTTGGCGGAACGGATGGCCGGGTCCATGGCGATGATCATGCCGCCCGAGCAGTAGTGGGGCTGGGTGAATGTGACGGCCTTGGCGCGTTCTTCGGTGATGCCGTGCGAGGCGATCACGAGATCCCAGCGGTCCTGGCGCAGGCCGGTGAGCAGGGCGTCGAAGCCCAGCGTCTTCCACTGGATGGTCACGCCCATCTTCTTGGCCACAAGCTCGGCCAGTTCGACTTCGAAGCCGGTCAGCGTGGTGCCGTTGAAGAAATTGAAGGGCGCGAACTGGCCTTCGGTGGCAATCAGGATCTTGCCGTCTTTCTTGATTTCGTCGAACGTGCGGGCCTGGGCGGCAAACACGGCGCACAGCGCCACGGCGGAGGCAACAACCTTGAGCAACTTCATTGCGTGTCCTGTCAGGGGTGGTTCAGGTACAAAAAAATCCGGCCTGCGGATAGCGCAGCCGGAACCAGAAAAAATGCACACCCGCATGGGTTGGCCATGCGGGCCTTGTCATCGAACTGACGCAATTATAGGCGGGGGCTATTTGCTTATGCCTATTGCGGAGAACCCCTATGGTCAGCGCAGGAAGGCGTCGTAGCCGGTTTTGAGAATCAGGGCGCTGACCACGAAGATGAAGATCCAGCGCACGAAACCCGTGCCATGCTTGAGTGCCATGTGGGTGCCCAGCAGGCTGCCCGCCACGTTGGCCACGGCCAGCGGAAGGGCGAAATGCCACCAGACATGGCCCTTGTAGGTGAAAAGAATCAATGCCGCGATGTTGGTCGCCACGTTGAGCAGCTTCGCCGAGGCCGAGGCATTCAGGAAGTCGTAGCCCAGCAGCCGCACGAACAGAAAGACGAAGAAACTGCCGGTGCCCGGGCCGAAGAATCCGTCGTAAAAGCCAACGAACAGGCCGATCAGGCTGGCTGCAACCCACTCGGCGTTCTCCGCGAAACGGGGCGCATGGTGGCGTCCCAGCTCTTTCTTGACCAGCGTGTAGGCCAGCACGGCCAGCAGAACCACGGGCAGCAGCTTGCGAAGGAAGTCGGGCGACAGCACCGTGACGGCCCAGGCGCCGGCAAAGGCGCCGATGAAGCCGGCCAGCGCGGCCGGCAGCATGGCACGCCAGCGGATGCGCACACGGCGGCTGTATTGCCAGGTGGCCATTGCCGTGCCCCAGATGGAGGCGCTTTTGTTCGTTCCCAGCAGGGTGGCGGGAGGGGCGCCGGGAAAGGTGGCGAACAGCGCGGGCAGAAGGATCAGGCCGCCGCCGCCCACGATTGCATCCACGAAGCCGGCGAACAGCGAGGCCAGCGAAACCAGTATCCATTCCATGGCGGCATTGTCGCACCCGGCATGGGATTGGTTTGTTGACGTATGAACTCCGCCCCGGCGGGCGCTCGGGTATGGCGCGGGCGAAAAAAAACGCCGACGGTGTCGGCGTTTGAAAAAAATGACACCTCGTCGGGTGCTTGTGAATGTGGTTGTGGCTGTAGGTTGTCTCCCCGGCCCCCCGTTCGGCGCACCGGGGTGCGCTTTCGAGTGGTCGTACTGTAACGGCGCAAGCCCCGGACGGGGATAGGGGATTTCCCGCCCCGGCGGCGGGCGGGTCAGCGGGTGTTGTCTTCCTCGATCCAGGTAGAAGCCTTCTCGGCCATCATCAGCGTGGGCGAGTTGGTGTTGCCGCTGGTGATGAGGGGCATGGCCCCCGCGTCCACCACGCGCAGCCCGGCGATGCCGCGCACGCGCAGGCGCGCGTCCAGCACGGCCATGGGGTCGTCGGCGCGTCCCATCTTGGTGGTGCCCACCGGGTGGAAGATGGTGGTGGCGATGTCGCCGGCCAGGCGCGCCAGTTCCTCGTCGGTCTGGAATTGCACGCCCGGCTTGTATTCCTCGGGCTGGTAACGCGCCAGCGCGGGCTGGGCCACGATGCGGCGCGTGACGCGCAGGCTGTCGGCGGCCACCTGGCGGTCTTCGGCGGTGCTGAGGTAATTGGGCGCGATGGCGGGCGCCTCGTCAAAGCGTGCGCTCCGTATCTGCACCGTGCCCCGGCTGGTCGGGTTGAGGTTGCACACGCTGGCCGTGAACGCTGGGAAGCCGTGCAGCGGCTCGCCGAAGGCGTCGAGCGAGAGCGGCTGCACGTGGTACTCGATGTTGGGCCATGGCTGGTCGGCGCTGCTGCGGGTGAAGGCACCGAGCTGCGAGGGCGCCATGCTCATCGGGCCGCTGCGGCTGATGGCATATTCCAGGCCGATCCTGGCCTTGCCGATGAGCGAGCTGGCCAGGGTGTTGAGCGTCTTGACATTCCGCACCTTGTACACCGAGCGGATCTGCAGATGGTCTTGCAGGTTGGCGCCCACGCCGGGCAGGTCCTGCACCACGTCGATGCCGTGCTGGCGCAGCAGTTGCGCCGGGCCGATGCCCGAGAGCTGCAGCAGTTGCGGCGAGTTGATGGCGCCCGCACACAGCACCACCTCGCGCGCGGCGTGGGCGGTGACCATCTCCTTGCCGTTCCAGACCTGCACACCGGTGCAGCGGCGGCCGCCGTCGGCCTGTGGCTCGACGATGAGCTTGGCGGCGTGCGCGCTGGTCCACATCTCGAAGTTGGGGCGGCCGTAGCAGGTGGGGCGCAGAAAGGCCTTGGCCGTGTTCCAGCGCCAGCCCTTTTTCTGGTTCACCTCGAAGTAGCCCACGCCCTCGTTGTTGCCGCCATTGAAATCCTGGGTGGCCGGAATGCCCGCCTGCTGCGCCGCATGGGCGAATGCGTCGAGCACGTCCCAGCGCAGGCGCTGCTTTTCCACGCGCCATTCGCCGGTGCTTCCCGTGGCTTTGTTGCCGTGCAGGCGCTTGAAGTTCTCGTCCGCGCTGTCGGGCTGGTCAAGGCGCCAGTGGTCCTCGTGGCGGCGGAAGTCGGGCAGTACGTTGTCCCAGCGCCAGGCATCGTCGCCGGTGAGCTGGGCCCACTGGTCGTAGTCGCGGGCCTGGCCGCGCATGTAAATCATGCCGTTGATGCTGCTGCATCCGCCCAGCGTCTTGCCGCGCGGGTAGCGCAGCTGGCGGCCATTCAGCCCGGCGTCGGGCTCGGTCTGGTAAAGCCAGTCGGTGCGCGGGTTGCCGATGCAGTACAGGTAGCCCACGGGGATGTGGATCCAGTGGTAATCGTCCTTGCGGCCCGCTTCGATCAGCAGCACGCGCCGCTCGCCGTTGGCACTGAGGCGGTTGCACAGCAGGGCGCCAGCCGTGCCGCCGCCGATGATGATGTAGTCGAAAGTGGTGTCGCTCATGGTCTAGGGTGGCGGTGGCCAGGGTGTGGGTGCAGGCAATGGCGTCTATTGTGCGTTGGGACGGGGCGGCCCGGAATGGTGTGTTGTATTACTATCAAATTAATAGCTGCAGGCGCTTGTCTGTATTGCGAAAAATGCCGTTTTCATGATAATTTATCGCGGTAGTGGCCAGCGCGATGGCGCGGGCCGTCGTTCGCCCCATGCAGCCGCTACCATCGGCGCTGCGGCATTCGCAGCTGCGCAGCACCCCCTATTTTTGCCCCGCCATGTCCGATCACGCTCCCCGCATTGTTCGCGCCGACACGCCCGATGGGCCGTGCGCGCAGCCGTGCGGGCGCTGGGGGGCCGCCGAGCTGGGCTCCCGCGCGCAATGGCGCGCCCTGTCCGGGCAGCTGGCGGCCCTGCCATCCGATGCGCGCCTGGCTTGGGACCTGCGCGGCCTGCAGTGGTTGGACCATGTGGGTGCGCAACTGCTCTGGAACTATTGGGGCCGCACCTGGCCCCCGCGCCTGGCGCTGAGCGACGGCCAGCGCGCCATGCTCGAACGGGTGGCCTCGCTCACGACGCCGGCACCGCCCGAGGCGCCCTGGCGCCTGGCCGATCAGGTGGACCGCCTGGGCGTGCTGGTGCTGCACGGCGTGGACCATGCGCGCCACCTGCTGCTGCTGGTGGGACAGATGCTGCTCGACAGCCTGCGCCTCCTGCGCGCGCCGCGCCGCGGGCCCTGGCGCGACGTCTCGGGCCACCTCTATCGCATGGGCGCCACGGCGTTGCCCATCACGGCGCTGGTGGGTTTTCTCATCGGCGTGGTGCTGGCCTACCTGATGTCGCTGCAGCTGCGCCAGTTTGGCGCCGAGGCCTTCATCGTCAACATCCTGGGCATCTCGCTGATCCGCGAACTCGGCCCCATGCTCGCCGCCATCCTGGTGGCGGGGCGCTCGGGTTCGGCCATCACGGCGCAGATCGGCGTGATGCGCGTCACCGAGGAGCTCGACGCCATGCGCGTCATGGGCATTCCGCACGGCTTTCGCCTGGTGCTGCCGCGCGCGCTGGCCCTGGCCGTGGCCATGCCGCTGATCAGCGTCTGGACCACGCTGTCCGCGCTGGCCGGCGGCATGCTTGCGGCCGACCTGGCCATGGGCATCTCGCCCGCCTATTTCTTCCATGCATTGCCTGCCGCCGTGGGCTTTGGCAACCTCACGCTGGCGCTGTCCAAGTCGGTGGTGTTCGGCACGCTGATCGCGCTCATCGGCTGCCACTGGGGCCTGCGCGTCAAGCCCAACACGCAGAGCCTGGGCGAGGGCACGACGGCCTCGGTGGTGACCTCCATCACCATGGTCATCATCGTCGACGCGCTGTTCGCCGTCGCTTTCAAGAACGTCGGGTTTGCATGACCGCCGAGACAACGTCCGCACCGGAAGTCGTGCGCATCGAAGGCCTGTGGTCCGTCTTCGGCAAGGGCAGCGAGTCCTTCGCCGTCCACCAGGACCTCGACCTCACCGTGCACCAGGGCGAGATGCTTGCGCTCGTGGGCGGCTCGGGCACGGGCAAGACGGTGCTGCTGCGCCAGATGCTGGGCCTGATGCACCCGGCGCGCGGCAGCGTCACGGTGCTGGGCCGTTCGGCCGAGCTGATGGGCGGCGAGGGCGCGGCCAGCCGCGTGGGCATGCTGTTCCAGCACGGCGCGCTGTTCTCGGCCTTCAACGTGCTCGACAACATCGCCTTCGCGCTCAACGAGCAGGGCACGCTGCCGCACGATCTGGTGCGCGACGCCGCCATGGTCAAGCTGCAGATGGTGGGCCTCAGGCCCGAGCACGCCACGCGCATGCCGGCCGATCTTTCGGGTGGCATGATCAAGCGCGTGGCGCTGGCGCGCGCACTCATCATGGACCCGCCGCTGCTGCTGCTCGACGAACCCACCGCCGGCCTGGACCCCAACGGCGCCGACGAGTTCTGCGCCCTGGTGCGCGAACTGCACGCCGCGCTGGGCCTGACCATGGTGATGGTCACGCACGACCTCGACTCCCTGTTTGCCCTGGCCACGCGCGTGGCCGTGCTGGCCGACAAGAAGGTCATCGTGACTGACGTGCCCGCCCGGGTGGCGCAGTTCGACCACCCCTTCGTGCACGATTTCTTCCAGGGGGAGCGTGGCCGCCGTGCCATGGCCGACCTGCCCACCGCCGCCGAGGAACACTGATGGAAAACAAGTCGCATGCCTTTGCCGCGGGCATTTTCGTGATGGTCGTGACCGCCCTGGTCATCGGCCTGGGCGTCTGGCTGACGCGCGACCGGGGCAACTACAACACCTACGAGCTCTCCAGCCGCGAGGGGGTAGCCGGTTTGCAGCCGCAGGCGGCCGTGCGCTACAAGGGCGTGTCGGTGGGCAAGGTCACGCACATCGGCTTCGACACCCAGACCAACGGCAATGTGCTGATCCGCATCGCCGTGAGCGTGGACGCGCCCCTCTCCCCCACCACCTTCGCCGTGCTCGGCTACCAGGGCGTCACCGGCCTGGCCTATGTGCTGCTCGACGATGCCGGGCAAAGCTACCCGCCCCTGCCGCCCGGCCCGAGCGGTCTGCCGCGCCTGCCGCTGCGCACCTCGCCGTTCAGCCAGCTCTCCGAGCAGGGGCCGGTCATCCTGAACCAGGTGCAGGAGGCCACCCAGCGCATCAACCAGCTGCTGGCCGAGGACAACCAGCGTCTGCTGCGCGAGGCCCTGGGCAACATCGGCCAGGCGGCTGGCAGCGTCCACACCCTGAGCCAGCGGCTGGATGCCACCGTGCAGCAGCGCCTGGACCCGGCCCTGGCCGCGCTGCCGCCGCTGGCCCAGGATGCCCGCCAGACCCTGCAGGCGCTGCAACAGGCGGGTGCGCAGGTGTCTGCCACGGCCGCCGAGTTTGGTCAGACGGCTCAGCGCCTCAACGCCCCCGGCGGTGTCATCGACCAGGCCACGCGCAGCGCGCAGACCCTGTCCCAGGCGGTGGACCGCTTTGGCACCGCCACCCTGCCGCGCATGGAGCGCGCCGCCGACGAAACCGCCCGCGCGGCGCGCCTGACCGGCCGCGCTGCGACCAGCGTGAGCGACAACCCGCAAGGGTTTCTGTACGGTCCCGGGCGCAGCCTGCCCGGCCCTGGTGAGCCTGGCTTTACCCCACCGCGGCCTGCGGGAGATCAACCATGAATGCTATTAAAAACAGAGCTGCTTGCGCTTTATCCAAAAGCGCTTCAGGCCTTTTTGGCTTGATGTTGCTGGTGGGCTGCTCGGTCCTCCCCGAACCGCCTGTGCGCCCCGTGCTGTACGACTTCGGCCCCGGCCAGCTGGCCCCGGCCGGTGCGCAGGCCCCGCTGCCGCCGCTGGCGCTGGAGACGGTGGACCATGCCAGCCTGCCCGATGGCGTGTCGGCCGTGTACTACCGCCTGGCCTATGCCGATGCGCAGCAGCTGCGGCCCTACCAGGCGGCGCGCTGGAGCCAGCCCCCGCAACAACTGATGCGCGAGGTCCTGCAGGCCCGCCTGGGCCAGCGCCGCGCCATCATCGGCACCGGCGGTGCCATGGCCACGGCGCGCGCGGACGGACAGCCGCCCGTGGTACTGCGCGTCGAGCTGGAGGAGTTCAGCCATGTCTTCACCAGTCCGTCGCAGAGCATGGGGCTGGTGCGCCTGCGCGCCACGCTCACCCGGCCCTCGGCTCAGGGCGAGAACCTGCTGGCGCAGCGCCTGTTCGTTGTGCAGCAGCCCGCCGCCAGCCAGGACGCCGCCGGCGGCACCCGCGCCATCGCCCAGGCCGCCGAGCAGGTGGCGCAGGCGGTGGAGCAATGGCTGGAGCAGGCGGTGCGCTGACGGGGGTGTCGGTCTGCACTGACGCACGGTACGCGGTCTGGCCTACGTGGCGCGGGCCCTGCGGCCCCTACAGTCTGGCCGCGGAGCGCACCCCGGGCGCTTTTTCACCGCGATCGGAGAGCAAGACAATGACATGGGAGCGCACGCTGATGACCTTGGTCGCCGCCAGCCTGGTGGTCACGGGCGCCCGGGCCATGGACCGGACCGAATACAACACCGCCAGGCAGCGCATGGCAGCCGATACCCAAGTGCGTCAGGACAAATGCCGCGCCCTGACCGCCAATGCCCGGGATGTCTGCCGTATGGAAGCCAGGGGCTTCGAACGCATTGCGCGAGCCGACCTGGAGGCTCGGTACCGGCCCAGCGAACAGGCACATTTCAAGGCGCGCGTGGCGCGGGCCGACGCGGCCCACGCAGTCGCCCGGGAAAAATGCAACGACCTGGCCGGCCTGGCCCGAAAGGTGTGCCAGAAGGACGCCAAGGGGGTCCATGTGCGCGCCGTGGAAGACGCCAAGGTGGCCCAGGTGCAGGCGCGCCCGGGCGACACCCCGGCCGCCAAGAGCGCGGCCGTGGCCGAGGCCCTCAAGCATGCTGCGGCCGAGCGCCGTAAGGCCGATTTCGATGCTGCAAGAGAGCGCTGCAGCGCACTGGCGGCCGACCTCCAGGCCAAGTGCCTGGACGACGCCAAGCGCGTGTATTCGCAGTGACCGTATCAGTTTTTCATTGCGCCGTGGCGGCACCGCCGACCCATGAAACCGGCGCGCCCCAGGCCAGGGCTCCCGCGCAGCGGCTCAGGGGGGTGTTTCACGTTATTCCCGCATCAGCGCCTCGATCTCATCGGGCTGTACCGGCACGCCGCGCGTGATCAGTTCGCAGCCGTGGGCATGCACCACGGCATCGTCCTCGATGCGGATGCCCAGGTGGTGGAAGGCTTCGGGCACGCCCGGCGCGGGGCGCACGTACAGGCCCGGCTCGATGGTCAGCACCATGCCGGGGCGCAGGACGCGGCTCGGGCGGTCCTTGATGGGCTCGCCCGAGAGCGGGTCGCGGCGCTCGCTCACCTGGCCCACTTCTGCGGGCTCGACGTAGCTGCCGCAGTCATGCACATCCATGCCCAGCCAGTGGCCGGTGCGGTGCATGTAGAACGGAAAGTAGGCGCGCTTTTCAATGACGTCCTGCACGCTGCCGTGCTGGTTCGTGTTCAGCAGGCCCAGGTCGAGCAGTCCTTGCGCCAGCACGGCCACGGTGGCATCGTGCGGGTCGGTGAAGCGCGCGCCAGCTTTCGTCGCGGCCACGGCGGCCTCCTGGCTGGCCAGCACCAGGTCGTAAAGCGCGCGCTGTGGTCCGGTGAAGCGCCCGCTGGCCGGAAAGGTGCGCGTGATGTCGCTGGCATAGCCGTCGTATTCGCAGCCGGCATCGATCAGCACCAGCTCGCCATCGCGCACGGGTGCACGGTCGGCGCGGTAGTGCAGCACGCAGGCATTGGCGCCCGCCGCGACGATGGAGTTGTAGGCCGGGGCCTGCGCGCCATGTTCGCGAAAGGCGTGCAGCAGCTCGGCGTCGAGGTGGTACTCGCGCACCTCATGGCCCGCGCGCAGCATGCGTGCGCAGCGCTGCATGGCGCGGACGTGGGCCTGGGCGCTGATCTGGCTGGCGTGGCGCATCAGTGCCAGTTCGTGCGCGTCCTTCACCAGGCGCATTTCGTCGAGCAACAGGCACAGGTCACTCTGCCGTGCCGGGCTCAGGGCTCCGTAGCGCGCGCGGGCGCGCACCGGGGTGAGCCAGCCGTCCACGCGCGCGGCCAGACCGGCGTGCGTGGCGAAGGGGTACCAGACGCAGGCGCGGTTCTCCAGCAGGCGTGGCAGGCGCTGGTCCAGCTCGGTTGCGGCAAAGGCCTCGTTCAGGCCCAGCGCGGCCACGGCGGCCTCGGGGCCGAGGCGGTAGCCGTCCCAGATCTCGCGCTCGGGGTCCTTGGGGTTGCAGAACAGCGTGCCGTGGCCGTCGGCCGTCAGCACCAGGCAGGCATTCGGTTCGGTGAAGCCCGTGAGGTAGTAGAAGTAGCTGTCGTGGCGGTAGAGGAAGTCGCTGTCGCGGTTGCGCAGGTGCTCGGGCGCGGTGGGGATGATGGCGATGCCATCGGGGCCCAGTTGCGCGGCCAGGCGGGCGCGGCGCTCGGCGTAAAGGGATTGCGGCACGTTCAGGGTCATGGCGAGGGGGCGGTTGCGTTGAGTTCGGCCAGGCGCTCGGGCGTTCCCACATCGGTCCAGCGGCCGGTGTAGAGCGCTGCGCTCACCCGGCCATTGTCCATGGCACGGCGCAATAGCGGTGCCAGCGGGGCGGCGATGCCCTGGGGGTTGCCGGGGGGGAATGTCGCACCAGGGCGGCGTGAACAGTTCGGCGCGCAGCAGCGCGATGGTGCTGTAGGTGTAACGCGGCGCCGTGGATTGCGGCGGCAGGTTCAGCGCCAGGCCCTCGGGCGAGAGTCCGAAATCGCCGCGCAGGTTGTGCGCGGGATTGGGCACCAGCCACAAGTGGGCCAGCATGTCACTCGCCGCAAACGCATCGGCGGCCGCTGCGTCAAAGCGAAAGTCCGGTGCGAACACGTCGCCTGCGGCGAGCCAGAAGACATCGCCCAGCAGTGGCAGGGCCCGCGCAATGCCGCCGGCCGTCTCCAGGGCGCCGCCAAAGTCGCGGCCTTCGTGTGAGTAGAAAATAGATAGCGCCTCGCGCTTATCCAGAGCGGTTTGCGGGCCAAAATGGTCTGAAAATCGGGTGCTGATCTGCTCGCCCAGCCAGGCCGTGTTGATGACTGCGCGGCGCACCCCGGCGGTCTGCAGCGCCTGTAAATGCCATTGCAGCAGCGGCTGGCCGCGCACGTCGAGCAGGGGCTTGGGCGTGGTGTCGGTGAGGGGGCGCATGCGCTCGCCACGGCCCGCGGCCAGCAGCAGGGCAGGGGGCTGTGACACTGCGGACGGAGGAGGTGCGAGGCCATTCATGGCGGCACTGTAGTGCATCGCCGCGGCAGCGAACGGCGGGCCCGTACAGCGTCCATCGGGGCAGGCCGCTAAAATCACGGGCTTTCCCTCCTCTCCCTGACCGGAACCGCCCCACATGGCCAATTCTCAACAGATGGCGAATGCGATCCGCGCACTCGCAATGGATGCCGTTCAACAAGCCAATTCCGGCCACCCCGGTGCCCCCATGGGCATGGCGGACATGGCCGTGGCACTGTGGGGCCGCCAC
>JANJVX010000013.1 GCA_024709845.1 Burkholderiaceae bacterium
CGCCGCTGCTCATCGAGACCTTCCGCGACTGGCAGGAGCGCACCGGCCACACCATCCTGGAGCGCTACGGCATGAGCGAGACCATCATGCTCACCTCCAACCCCTACGAGGCGGACAAGCGCCATGGCGGCCAAGACGAGCGGCGCGGCGGCACCGTGGGCTTCCCGCTGCCCGGCGTGGGCCTGCGCGTGGTGGGGGACGACGGCCAGGGGCTGGCTGTGGGCGAGACCGGCAACATCCAGGTGCGCGGCGCCAATGTATTCAAGGGCTACTGGCGCATGCCCGAGAAGACGGCCGAGGAGTTCACGCAGGACGGCTGGTTCAAGACCGGCGACGTGGGCGTGGTGGACGAGCGCGGCTATGTGCGCATCGTCGGCCGCAGCAAGGACCTGATCATCAGCGGCGGCTACAACGTCTATCCGGCCGAGGTCGAGGGCACCATCAACGAACTGCCCGGCGTGGCCGAGAGCGCGCTGGTGGGCGTGCCGCACCCTGATTTTGGCGAGGTGGGCGTGGCGGTCGTCATCGCCAAACCGGGCGCCGCGTTCCAGCCCGACGCCATCGTGGCCGCGCTGAAAGCGCGGCTGGCCAATTTCAAGATTCCCAAGAAGTGTTTCGTGGTGCCGGAATTGCCGCGCAACACCATGGGCAAGGTGCAGAAAAACCTGCTGCGCGAGCAGTACAAGGGCCTGTTCGCCTGAACTCCCGCTAGCATCCAGAAAAACGGGCCTTCAAGGCCCGTTTTGCTATCAGGAACATAGCTGTCAGCGCTTGATGGATAAGCGCTGAAGCCGTTTTTTATCGCAGAACCAGCACCGGAATGTGCGAATGCGTCAGCACATGCTGGGTTTCGCTGCCCAACAGCAGGCGCTTGATGCCCTTGCGACCGTGCGAGGCCATGACGATCAGGTCGCACTTGTGCTTCTTGGCGGCGGCGATCACGGCCTCGGCCACCAGGTCGGACTTGGCGACCACGGCCTTGACGTTCAAACCCTGGGCCTCGCCCCGGGTCTTGACGGCATCCACCATTTCCTGGGCGGCATCGCTCCACTGCTTTTCGATGCGGCGGATATCGCTCGCATCCACAGGCAGTCCGCCCTCGAAGTAACTGCGTGGATAGCGAGGAACCACTTTCAGCGCAACCACCGCAGCGCCGGTGAGGGCGGCCAGCGACAGGCCGCTATCTTCGGCTTTTTCAGACAGCTTGGAACCGTCGGTGGCGATCAGAATGCGTTTGTACATGGAGGCTCCTTGGGGTGAGAATGGCTTGATTAGAGTAAATCACAGGGTTTTGAAATTGATGCAAGTCAATCGTTGCACTGCACAAAAACGGTAAGCTTGCGCCATGTCAATGAATTCCGCAGCGGCTCAGGATACGCAGGAAGTGCCCATCGCGCCGCGCATGCAGCCCGTGCCTGCCAGCCCGGACGGCGAGGCGCTGCTCGACGATCCGCAGGAGTGGGCCTCGTTCGGGCGCCCCAGTGTGCAGGCGGACGCTGCAGGGGGCGCGTGGGAGTCGCATGTGGTCATCGAGGGCATGCACTGCGCCGCCTGTGCCCTGACCATTGAGGATGCCCTGCGCGCCGTGCCCGGCGTGGCGCGCGCCGAGGTCAGCGCTGCCACGCAGCGGGCGCGGGTGGTGTGGCAACCCGGCCAGGTGCTGCCTTCGCGGTGGCTGGAGGCCGTGCGCAAGGCCGGCTACCGGGCTTTGCCCGCCATGGATGCCATGGCGCGTGACCAGCGCGTGCGCGAGCATCGCAAGGCCCTGTGGCGCTGGCTGGTGGCGGGTTTCTGCATGATGCAGGTGATGATGTACGCATGGCCGGCCTACGTGGCCGAGCCGGGCGATCTGTCGGCCGAGATGGAGCGTTTGCTGCGGTGGGCGTCCTGGGTCATCACGCTGCCGGTGGTTTTTTTTGCCTGTGGTCCGTTCTTTTCCAGCGCGCTGCGCGACATACGGCAGCGGCGTGTCAGCATGGATCTGCCCGTGGCACTGGGCATGGCCATCACCTTCGTGGTCAGCACGGCGGGCACCTTTGATCCCGATGGGGTTTTTGGTCATGAGGTCTATTACGACTCGCTGACCATGTTTGTATTTTTCCTTCTGACCGGCCGCTGGCTGGAGTTGCGCCTGCGCGACCGCACGGCGGGTGCTCTGGAGGCGGTGATGAACCGCTTGCCTCCCAGCGTGGAGCGGCGCATGGCCGATGGCGCCTTCGAGCGCGTGGCGGTGCGCCGGCTCGGGCCGGGCGATGTCGTGCGCATTCTTCCTGGCGAGGCTTTCCCGGCGGACGGATGTTTGGTCGAGGGCAGCACGCTGGTGGATGAGGCACTGCTCACGGGAGAGTCGACGCCCGTTGCCCGGGGCGTGGGGCAGGTGGCGACCGCGGGTAGCTACAACCTACAGTCGGCTGTGCTGATGCAGGTGCAGGGAGTGGGGGCCGATACGCGTTTTGGCCAGATTGTCGCCCTGATGGAAAGTGCCTCACTTCAAAAGCCCCGGTTGGCGCAGCTGGCAGACAAGGTGGCACGGCCTTTTCTGGTGCTGGTGCTGCTGGCGGCGGGCTTGGCTGCGCTGTGGTGGTGGCCCACCGATCCCGGGCGTGCGCTCATGGTGGCGGTGTCGGTGCTGATCGTGACCTGCCCGTGCGCCTTGTCCCTGGCCACGCCCGTGGCTATGCTGTCGGCGGCGGGAACGCTGGCGCGCAACGGGGTGCTGGTGCGCAATCTGCAGGGGCTGGAGGCCCTGGCGTCGGTGGACACGGTGGTGTTCGACAAGACGGGAACCCTGACGCGGGATGGCATGGCGGTGCGCAGCGTGCAATGCCGCGCGGGGCTGGAGGCGGATGAGGCGCTGTCGCTGGCGGCGTCCATGGCGGTCCATTCGCTGCACCCGGTTTCGCGGGCCTTGGCGGCGGCCGCGCAAGGCGCGGGAGCCTGGCAGGTCGAGGATTTGCGTGAGCACAGTGGCCTGGGCTTGAGCGCGCTGGTCCGTGATGCTGGGGGGCTGCGCCCGGCCCGCCGTATGGTGCTGGGTTCGGCACGTCATGCGGGACTGCCCGGTGATGAGGGGGCAGGGGGAGGGCAGTGGGTGTATCTTGCCTGGCAGCCCGAGGGGGAGGTGCCGCAGGAGTTGGCACGCTTCGAGTTGACGGAGGATTTGCGCCACGAGGCGCCACGGGTGGTTGCGGCGCTGCGCCAGGCCGGGGTGGGAGTGCAGCTGCTCTCTGGCGACCGCTCTCCGGCTGCGGGCCGCCTGGCGGCCCAGGCGGGCATCGAGCATTGGCGTGGAGACTGTTCGCCCCAGGACAAGCTGGATGTTCTGCATCGCCTGCAGTCGCAGGGCCGCCGGGTGGTCATGGTGGGTGACGGGCTCAATGACGGCCCGGTTTTGGCCGGTGCGCATGTGTCCTTTGCCTTTGGCCGCTCAGTTCCACTGGCACAATCGCGCTCCGATTTCGTTGTGCTGGGTGATGATCTTTCGCTGGTGGCGCAGTCCATCGTGCTGGCACGCCAGACGCTGCGCGTGGTGCGCCAGAACCTCTGGTGGGCGGCGGGCTACAACGCGTTGAGCGTGCCGTTGGCCATTGCCGGTTACATGCCGGCCTGGCTGGCCGGGCTGGGCATGGCGCTCAGTTCTTTGCTGGTGGTTCTCAATGCCGCGCGGCTGTCGCGGGGTCTGCAGGCGCTCGATGGTTCTGGCGGCGCCGGCAAGGCGCGCATGTCTGTCACGCCAGCCGCTGCATAAACTGTCTGATTCACGATTGGTTGCACCATGGACATCCTCTATCTCCTGATCCCTTTGTCGGTCGTTCTTGTCTTGCTGGTGCTGCTGGGTCTGTGGTGGGCTGTCTACCGAGGCCAGTTCGAGAACGTGGAGCAAGAAGGCGAGCGCATTCTTCGGGACGGTTGACCAGCATCAACATAACAATGTCCACAGTAAGGTTAATATTTCCGCAGAACTAAGAGGTGACCGATGGATTCTCCAAAACAAGCAAGTGCTGCGCATTACAACGATACCGTTGTGCGCCAGTTTTCAATCATGGCCGTGGTCTGGGGGGTGGTGGGCATGCTCGTCGGCGTGTTCATCGCGGCCCAGCTGGCGTGGCCAGAACTCAACTTCGGCATTCCATGGCTCAGCTATGGGCGCCTGAGGCCGCTGCATACCAACGCGGTCATTTTTGCCTTCGGCGGCTGCGCGCTGTTTGGCACAAGCTACTACGTCGTCCAGCGCACCTGCCAGGTGCGTCTGTTTGCGGGGCCCCTGGCATCGTTCACGTTCTGGGGCTGGCAGCTGGTCATCCTGGCTGCCGCCATCAGCCTGCCGCTGGGCTACACCAGCGGCAAGGAATACGCTGAACTCGAATGGCCCATCGACATCCTGATCACGCTGGTCTGGGTGTCCTACGCCATCGTGTTCTTTGGCACCATCGGCATCCGCAAGGTGCGCCACATCTATGTGGCCAACTGGTTCTACGGTGCCTTCATCCTGGCGGTGGCCGTGCTGCACCTGGTCAACAGTGCAGCCGTCCCGGCCGGCCTGATGAAGAGCTACTCCGCCTATGCGGGCGTGCAGGATGCCATGATCCAGTGGTGGTATGGCCACAATGCCGTGGGCTTCTTCCTGACGGCAGGCTTCCTGGGCATGATGTACTACTTCATTCCGAAGCAGGCAGGCCGCCCGGTGTACAGCTACCGCCTGTCCATCGTGCACTTCTGGGCGCTGATCTTCACGTACATGTGGGCGGGTCCGCACCACCTGCACTACACCGCGCTGCCCGACTGGACGCAGTCCGTGGGCATGGCCTTCTCGCTGATCCTGCTGGCGCCCAGTTGGGGCGGCATGATCAACGGCGTCATGACGCTGTCGGGCGCCTGGCACAAGCTGCGTGACGATCCCATCCTGCGCTTCCTGATCGTTTCGCTGTCGTTCTACGGCATGTCCACGTTCGAAGGCCCGATGATGTCCATCAAGACCGTCAACGCGCTGTCGCACTACACCGACTGGACCGTGGGCCACGTGCATTCGGGCGCCCTGGGCTGGGTGGGTCTGATCACCATGGGTTCGCTGTACTACCTGGTGCCCCGCCTGTTTGGCCGTGAGAAGATGCACTCCATCAAGGCCATCGAAATCCACTTCTGGCTGGCCACCATCGGCATCGTGCTGTACATCGCCGCGATGTGGATTGCCGGTGTGATGCAGGGTCTGATGTGGCGCGCCGTCAACACCGATGGCACCCTGACCTACACCTTTGTCGAGAGCGTCAAGGCCACCTATCCCTTCTACGTGATCCGTGTGGCCGGTGGTCTGCTGTATCTCGGCGGCATGCTGATCATGGCCTGGAACGTCTGGATGACGGCCATTTCGGGTCGCTCGGTGGCTGTGGCCATCCCCGCCATCAAGCCTGCCCACGCCTGAAAATCGAGGTAAACCTACATGTCACAAAACAATACTTCGACAGGTTTCTCCCATGAGAAGGTGGAAACCAACAACTTCCTGATGATCGTCCTGATCGTCTTGGTGATTGCCGTGGGCGGTCTGGTGGAAATCGTTCCGCTGTTCTTCCAGAAGTCGACGACGGAAGCCGTCAAGGGCGTGGAGCCCTATGCTCCGCTCCAGTTGATGGGCCGCGACGTCTATCTGCGCGAAGGCTGCTACAACTGCCACTCCCAGATGATTCGCCCCTTCCGCGCTGAGACGCTGCGTTATGGCCACTACTCCGTGGCAGGCGAGTTCGTGTACGACCACCCATTCCAGTGGGGCAGCAAGCGTACCGGTCCCGACCTGCACCGCGTGGGCGGCAAGTACAGCGACGAATGGCATCGCATCCATCTGGTGAATCCGCGTGACGTGGTGCCCGAGTCGAACATGCCCGCCTATCCCTGGCTGGAAAAGAACACCATCGATCCCGCAGATGTAGCGCCTCGCATGAGGGCACTGCGCACGGTGGGTGTGCCGTATACCGATGCCCAGATCGCGGCAGCCGCTGACGAGGTCAAGGGCAAGACGGAGATGGACGCACTCATCGCCTACCTGCAGGTCATGGGCCGCGCGCTCAAGTAATCCGGGAGATTCCAGCCATGGACATCACCGCAATGCGCATCGTATTTACGTTGCTGTCGTTTGCCTGCTTCATTGGCATCTGGGTGTGGGCGTATTCGCGCCGCAACCAGAGCCGGTTTGATGAGGCCGCGCAGCTCCCCTTTGAACAAGAATGATCACCACCAGAACGAGAACACACCATGAGTGACTTCACCAGCAATTTCTGGTCGGTTTATGTGGCCGGGCTGACCATCGTTAGCATCATTGCCTGCCTGCTTCTCCTTTGGATCACGGCCCGCAAGAAGGTCGTCTCCACCAGCGACAACACCACAGGCCACGTCTGGGACGAAGATCTGACCGAGATGAACAATCCCATGCCACGCTGGTGGATGTGGATGTTCGTCCTCACGATCGTCTTTTCGCTGGGTTACTTGGCCTTGTACCCCGGCTTGGGAAGCTTCGCCGGCAAGCTTGGATGGTCGCAGCAAGGCGAGTACCAGCAGGAAATGGAGAAGGGCCGTGCTGAAATCGAGCCCGTCTATGCCCGTTTCGCATCCATGAAGCCTGAGGAAATGGCGGCGGATACGCAGGCCATGGCCATTGGCGAGCGCCTGTTCATGAACAATTGCGCCCAGTGCCATGGTTCTGACGCACGCGGCAGCAAGAGCTTCCCCAACCTGACGGATGGTGACTGGCTGTATGGCGGCTCCCCTGAGAAGATCAGCGAAACCCTGCACCAGGGCCGTGTCGGGAATATGCCCCCCATGGCAGAAGCGGTAGGTTCTGCCGAGGACGTCCGCAACCTCTCCCACTATGTCCTGAGCCTGTCGGGCAGCCCGCATGATTCTCTGCGTGCCTCCCTGGGTAAGGCCAAGTTCGGTGCCTGCGCGGCCTGTCACGGTACGGATGCCAAGGGCAATCAGGCGCTGGGTGCCCCTAACCTGACTGATGACATCTGGCTGCACGGATGGGGCGAAGAAGCCATCACCGCTATGATCAATAAAGGTAAGGTCAACGAGATGCCCGCTCAGGCTGGCAAGCTGACCGATGCCCAACTCGGTGTGCTGACTGCTTACGTCTGGAGCCTCTCCAACAAGCCGGGCGCCGCTGCCCGCTAAGACTGCGCTGGCAACGGTGGCGCCCATGGCGCCACCGTTTTTTATTTTTGAGCCAGTCTGTTCCTGGAAAAGCACGCCATGAATACCCCCAGCGGGAAACCCCGCAAGGTCATTCCCATTGCGCCCGCCGCGCCCACCGGCGAAGCCGTCTCACTGTACGAAACACAGAAGAAGATTTACCCCCGTTCCATCAGCGGCCTGTTCGCGCGCTGGCGCTGGGCGATGGTGTTCCTGACGCAGCTGGTTTTTTACGGGCTGCCTTGGCTGGAGTGGGGGCAGCGCCAGATGGTGCTGTTCGACCTGGGGGCCCGCCGCTTTTATATCTTCGGCCTCGTTCTCTATCCGCAGGATTTCATCTATCTCACGGCGCTGCTCATCATCTCGGCGCTGTCGCTGTTTCTGTTCACAGCGGTGGCGGGCCGGTTGTGGTGTGGTTTCGCGTGTCCGCAGACGGTCTATACCGAGATCTTCATGTGGATCGAACACAAGATCGAAGGGGACCGCAGTGCGCGGCTGCGGCTGGACAACAGCCCCTGGACTTTCGAGAAGACCTGGAAGAAGTCTGCTAAGCAGTTCGTCTGGGTGCTGTTCTCGGTGTGGACGGGGTTCACTTTTGTTGGCTATTTCGTTCCGATCCGTGAACTGGGCGCGGAACTGCTGGCCTTGCATGGCACCTGGCAGATTTTCTGGGTCGGCTTCTACGGGTTTGCCACCTATGGCAACGCAGGCTTCCTGCGTGAGCAGGTATGCAAGTACATGTGCCCGTATGCGCGGTTCCAGAGCGCGATGTTTGATCCGGATACCCTGATCGTCACCTACGACGAGGCGCGTGGTGAACAGCGCGGTCCGCGTGTGAAGACAGCGGATTACAAGGCCAAGGGGCTGGGTGATTGCATTGATTGCACCCTCTGTGTGCAGGTCTGCCCGACCGGCATCGATATCCGCGATGGATTGCAGTACGAATGCATTGGCTGCGGCCTGTGTGTGGATGCGTGCAACACCGTCATGGATAAGATGCATTACCCCCGGGGCCTGATTCGTTTCTCGACGCAGAATGCAGTCTCCAAGGGCTGGAGCCGGTCGGAGATCTTGCGCCGGGTACTGCGACCCCGTGTGCTCATCTATACGGCGATCCTGGTGGCCCTGTGCGTGGCCATGCTGGCCAGCCTGGTGGTTCGGACACCCCTCAAGGTGGATGTGGTGCGCGACCGTGCTGCGCTTTCGCGCATCGTTGCGGGTGGAAAGCTGGAAAACGTCTACCGCTTGCAAATCATGAACGCCACCGAAGCGCCCCAGCGATACAGGATTGCGGCTCAGGGGTTGCAAGGCCTGGAGCTGGTTTCGGACTCCGAGTTCGAGATCGATGCGGCCCAATCCCGCTGGGTGGTCGTTCGCTTGCATATCCCCTACGGGTCTGCACCTGCCGGATCGCACGCGGTTCATTTCGACATCGAATCGCTGGGCACGGGGGCAAAGGTCAGTGAAAAATCGGTGTTTCTGGTGCCCCGGCAGTAATCCGGCCTGTGGCGGTTTGCCGCCATGGCCCCTTTTTTGAAAGAACGCGCATGTCAGCGAATCCTGAAATAAAACCAGCCAGCCCGCCTTGGTGGAAGTTCGGTTACATGTGGCTGGTCGTGGGCGGCCCAGCCATTGTGGTGGTGGCAGGATTCGTCACCCTTTGGCTGGCGATACGTACGCCGGATCCCGTGGTGGCAGATGACTACTATCGGCGTGGCATCGAAATCAACAAAACACTGGAGAATCCGGATGCCAGCCTCCTGCCTGCCCAGAAGGGGCGCAATCACGCGGCCACCCCGGACCAGGACAAGCCCGTGAAGTAGCCAGGGTCGCAGGCACGGGCGCTGTCACACAACACAAGGAGACAAGTTCAATGTGGAGCCAACGTTTGATGTGGATTGCCTGGCCCGCCTTTCTGATGGCGGGCGTCTTGGAGGTGCTGGTTTTTGCCATGGTGGATCCGCAGGATCTTCACTGGTTTGGCCAGCCCTTGGCGCTTTCGCGGCAAGGGGTATACACCGCGGCTTTTTTTATCTTCTGGG
Organism: Burkholderiaceae bacterium; assembly: GCA_024709845.1. Lineage (GTDB taxonomy): Bacteria > Pseudomonadota > Gammaproteobacteria > Burkholderiales > Burkholderiaceae_C > Simplicispira. Next base: position 9,222 of record JANJVX010000013.1, read on the forward strand.
CGGTTGCCATGGCTTCAAGTGCGCTTACCACGCTGCTCTCGATGTCTCCGTTCGAGGTCAATCGCTGTCCTTTTCCCGGTGATCAGCGCCCGGAGGATTGCCGGAAGTCCAACCCCTGCCAATGAATGGATTTGCGCTCCGGAGAGAACGAATCCCCGGACTGCATGAACGAACGCTTGCCATGTCTGCTTCAGCTCTCTTTACCTTCAGCACCTGTGATTTCTGTGATGCATACAAGGGAGATGACACGGGTTTTTTCCGTGTTTTGCCTCCGGTTTTCGTGCATTTTGGTGCGTCGCTTGCCTTTGCCGGCCCGGTCCGTACGGTGAAATGCCATGAGGACAACACCCTCGTCAAGGCCGCCGTGGACTCGCCTGGCGAAGGGCATGTTCTGGTGGTTGATGGCGGAGGCTCTCTTCGCCGGGCTCTCGTGGGCGGCAATCTCGCTGCCGCGGCTGCACGCAACGGCTGGGCAGGCATCGTGGTGGATGGTTGCGTGCGGGATGTGGCAGAACTCAATGCCACGGCCATTGGCATCCGGGCGCTTGCCTTGATGCCCCTGCCGACCGAGAAGCGCAATGAAGGACAGCGCGATGTGGTGGTGCAGATACAAGGTGTACCGGTTCGGCCCGGTGATTGGCTGTATGCCGATGCTGACGGCATCGTCGTGAGTGCGCGCAAAGTGCACTGAGGCTGCAGTGCCCACTGATTGGGCATGCGCAGACTGCCCGCTGGGGCGTTCCTTTCCGTAGAACCCTGAATTTCCTGTGCAGCGTGCCTGTGCTGCTGCCTTCGGTGTCATTCCCGGCCGTGATGGGAGCGGGCGGAGAATCGCGCGCCAACGCCGCCGGTTTTTTCAGACAAGGCCACTCGGTCGCTGACGCCAGGCCGGGCATGGCGTGGGCGCAAGCGTCCTCTCCTGAGTTTAGAGGAGTGATTGCTTTGGTTCTCATATTATGCAATTGAGATTCCGCAATGCAAAATATTCAAATGCTGCGGCGCATGAAAATTTCTCAATACAAGAAAAAGAATATCGAATGGTGAAATGTTGTGCGCAGGTTGTTGATTTTCAAGGAAAATATTTATGTCTTCTATAAGACATAAGATGTTGCGCAAGTCTTATAGAAGACTTAAAGTACAGCCATGGACAGCAACCCTGTTGCCCGAGACATTTCAATCAACCGACGGAGTCCTTTCATGCCTGAATCCCTGACCCAACAACTGAGCCGCGAACAGCAAATTGCCGCCCTGGAAAAAGACTGGGCCCAAAACCCCCGCTGGAAGGGTGTCAAGCGCGGTTACACCGCTGCTGACGTCGTGCGCCTGCGCGGCTCGCTGCCCATCGAGCACACGCTGGCCCGTCGCGGTGCTGAAAAGCTCTGGGAAAAGGTCAACGGCGGTGCCAAGAAGGGCTACGTGAATGCCTTCGGCGCGATCTCCGCCGGTCAGGCCATGCAGCAGGCCAAGGCCGGTCTCGAAGCCGTGTACCTGTCGGGCTGGCAAGTCGCCGCTGACGGCAACACGTCGGAAACCATGTACCCCGACCAGTCGCTGTACGCCTACGACTCGGTGCCCACCATGGTGCGCCGCATCAACAACACCTTCAAGCGCGCTGACGAAATCCAGTGGGGCCGTGGCATCAACCCCGGCGACAAGGAATTCATCGACTACTTCCTGCCCATCGTGGCTGACGCGGAAGCCGGCTTCGGCGGTGTTCTGAATGCCTTCGAACTGATGAAGAACATGATCGCCGCTGGCGCTGCCGGCGTGCACTTCGAAGACCAACTGGCCGCCGTGAAGAAGTGCGGCCACATGGGCGGCAAGGTGCTGGTTCCCACGCAGGAAGCCTGCGAAAAGCTGATTTCCGCCCGTTTTGCTGCCGACGTGATGGGCGTGCCCACCATCATCCTGGCCCGCACCGACGCTGAAGCCGCCAACCTGATCACGTCCGACCACGACGCCAACGACAAGCCCTTCCTGACCGGCGAGCGCACGCAAGAAGGCTTCTACCGCGTCAAGAACGGCCTGGAGCAGGCCATCAGCCGTGGCGTGGCCTACGCTCCCTACGCCGACCTCGTGTGGTGCGAAACCGGCGTGCCCGACATCGGCTTTGCCCGTGAGTTCGCGCAGGCTGTGCTGGCCGCCAACCCCGGCAAGCTGCTGTCGTACAACTGCTCGCCTTCCTTTAACTGGAAGAAGAACCTCAACGACTCGCAGATCGCGTCCTTCCAGGAAGAGCTTTCGGCTCTGGGCTACAAGTACCAGTTCATCACGCTGGCCGGTATCCACATCAACTGGTTCAACACCTTCCAGTTCGCTCACGCATACGCTCGTGGTGAAGGCATGAAGCACTATGTGAACATGGTGCAGGAGCCCGAATTCGCAGCCCGCGAAAAGGGTTACACCTTCGTGTCGCACCAGCAAGAAGTGGGCGCAGGCTACTTCGACGACGTGACCACCGTGATCCAGGGTGGTTCTTCCAGCGTGAAGGCCCTGACCGGTTCCACCGAAGAAGAGCAGTTCCACTGATCTGTCGCGTTACAGCGCAAAAGCCCGAAGCAGCCGCTTCGGGCTTTTTTTCTGGCGCAGGGTAAAATGCGCGCAACGATCAATGCACAAGGGCGAGAAAGGCATGCTGGTTATGACACCGCGAACTACATCGGAGATGTTCACCGGCCGTTGAGGCTGGCCGTTCGCGCCTGCACGAGATTTCACCCTCTCACCCTTGAAAAGCGCGGACCCGTAC
>JANJVX010000107.1 GCA_024709845.1 Burkholderiaceae bacterium
CACATGCTGGCACAGGTCCTTCAGGCCCATGCGCTCGTAGCGCTTGTGCTGCTGGCAGAACTCGGGAAGGATGCGCCACATGGGCTGGTTCTTCTCGTAGTCGTCCTTGAACTGCTGCAAGGCAGTGAGCAGCGTGTTCCAGCGGCCCTTGGTGATGCCGATGGTGAACATGATGAAGAAGCTGTAGAGGCCCGTCTTCTCCACCACCACGCCGTGCTCGGCCAGGTACTTGGTGACGATGCTGGCGGGGATGCCGGTCTTGTCGAACTTGCCATCCAGGTTGAGGCCGGGCGTGACGATGGTGGACTTGATCGGGTCCAGCATGTTGAAGCCGTCGGCCAGCTGGCCGAAGCCGTGCCACTTGCTGCCGTTCTTGCGGCCCTTGCCGTCGCTGCGGATGATCCAGTCCTCGGCGCGGCCCAGGCCTTCGTCCACGAGCTTGTCCGGGCCCCAGACCTTGAACCACCAGTCGTTCTTGCCGAAGTCGGCCTCCACCTGGCGCATGGCGCGGCGGAAGTCCAGCGCTTCGAGCAGGCTCTCATCCACCAGCGCGGTGCCGCCGGGTGGCTCCATCATCGCGGCAGCCACGTCGCAGCTGGCGCTGATGCTGTACTGCGGCGAGGTCGAGGTGTGCATCAGATACGCCTCGTTGAACAGGTGGTGGTCCAGCTTGGTGGTCTGCGAGTCCTGCACCAGCACATGGCTGGCCTGGCTGATACCGGCCAGCAGCTTGTGGATGGACTGCGTGGCATACACCACCGAATGGCGGGGCCGCGCGCGCTTCTTGCCCATGGCATGGTAGGTGCCGTAGAACGGGTGGAAGGCCGCGTGCGGCAGCCAGGCCTCGTCGAAGTGCAGGTTGTCCACGTAGCCGTCGAGCATGCCCTTGATGGTCTCGGTGTTGTAGAGCACGCCGTCGTAGGTGGACTGCGTGAGCGTGAGCACGCGGGGCTTGACCTTCTTCGCGTCCACGCCCTTGAGCAGCGGGTTGGCCTTGATCTTGGCCTGGATGCTGGCGGGCTCGAACTCGCTCTGCGGAATCGGGCCGATGATGCCGAAGTGGTTGCGCGTGGGCTTCATGAACACGGGAATGGCCCCGGTCATGATGATGCTGTGCAGGATGGACTTGTGGCAGTTGCGGTCCACCACCACCACGTCGCCCGGCGCCACGGTGTGGTGCCACACCATCTTGTTCGATGTGGAAGTGCCGTTGGTCACGAAGAAGCAGTGGTCGGCATTGAAAATGCGCGCGGCATTGCGCTCAGATTCGCCAATGGCGCCGTTGTGGTCCAGCAACTGGCCCAGTTCTTCCACGGCATTGCACACGTCGGCGCGCAGCATGTTCTCACCGTAGAACTGGTGGTACATCTGGCCCACGGGGCTCTTGAGGAAGGCCACACCGCCCGAGTGGCCGGGGCAGTGCCAGCTGTAGGAGCCATCTTCGGCGTAGTCCAGCAGGGCCTTGAAGAACGGTGGCTGCACGCTCTCCAGGTAGCTCTTGGCCTCGCGGATGATGTGGCGCGCCACGAATTCGGGCGTGTCCTCGAACATGTGGATGAAACCGTGCAGCTCGCGCAGGATGTCGTTGGGCAGGTGGCGGCTGGTCTTGGTTTCGCCGTGCACGTAGATGGGCACATCGGCATTCTTGCGGCGCACCTCCTCGATGAAGGTGCGAAGGCTCAGCACGATGGGGTCGAGCCCCGAGCCCAGCGTGAACTCTTCGTCGTCAATCGACAGGATGAACGCGCTGGCGCGGCTTTGCTGCTGGGCGAACTGGCTCAGGTCGCCATAGCTGGTGACCCCCAGCACTTCAAAGCCCTCGGCCTCGATGGCCTGCGCCAGCGCACGGATGCCCAGCCCCGAAGTGTTCTCGGAACGGTAATCCTCGTCGATGATGATGATGGGAAAACGAAACTTCATGCGCAGCCTCCGTGCTACCGTGCCCTGCCCGGCCAAAAATCGAAATAGGCGCGAAGTGTAAGGAATAACCTTGACGCGCCTTTGAACCGCCACTTTTTTGACCCAGAATGTGGTGCACTAAATACAAACCCTTGTGGAGGTCGTTATGGAGGATTCCACCATCTGGTGGTTGCTGACGGGCATCACGGTGGCCATCGAGTTGGTGACAGGCACGTTCTATCTGCTGATGGTGGCAGTCGGGCTGGCCGCCGCCGCCGTGGCCGCTCACCTCGGGCTGCCCACCGCGGCCCAGATCGTGACGGCGGCCCTCATCGGTGGCGGCGCCGTGGTTGCGTGGTACTTCGTCAAAAAGAAGCGCCCCGGCGACCCTTCGGCCCGCGCCGACCGCAGCGTGAACCTGGACGTAGGGGAAACCATCCTCATCGAAAGCTGGAATGCCGACGGCACCACCACCGTGAAATACCGCGGCGCCACCTGGACGGCCATCCACCGCCCCGGCGTAAAACCCTCCACCGGCATGCACCGGGTCTCCGAACTGGTCGGCAACCGCCTGCTGGTCGATCCGGTATGACCCCTCCCCTGAACTCGCATCACCCCTGAAAGGCCTCCCATGGAAATCGCCATCGTCATCTTCGTCATTGCCGTGATCTTCATCGCGCAATCCGTCAAGGTCGTGCCGCAGCAGAACGCGTGGGTCAAGGAGCGCCTGGGCAAATACGCAGGCACGCTCACACCCGGACTGAACTTTCTCTTTCCCTTCATCGACCGGGTGGCCTACAAGCACAGCCTGAAAGAAATTCCGCTGGACGTGCCCAGCCAGGTCTGCATCACACGCGACAACACGCAGCTGCAGGTGGACGGCATCCTGTACTTCCAGGTCACCGACCCCATGCGCGCCAGCTACGGTTCGAGCAACTACATCATGGCCGTAACCCAACTGGCCCAGACCTCCCTGCGCAGCGTGATCGGCAAGCTCGAACTCGACAAGACCTTCGAGGAACGCGACATGATCAATGCCCAGGTGGTGTCGGCCATCGACGAAGCTGCGCTCAACTGGGGGGTCAAGGTGCTGCGCTACGAGATCAAGGACCTGACCCCCCCCAACGAAATCCTGCGCGCCATGCAGGCCCAGATCACCGCCGAACGCGAGAAGCGCGCCCTGATCGCCGCCTCCGAAGGACGCCGCCAGGAGCAGATCAACATCGCCACCGGCGAGCGCGAAGCCTTCATTGCGCGCTCCGAGGGCGAAAAGCAGGCCGCCATCAACAACGCCCAGGGTGAAGCCGCGGCCGTCACCACCGTGGCCGAAGCCACGGCCCAGGCCATTGAGCGCATTGCCGCCGCCATCCGCCAGCCCGGTGGCGAGCAGGCCGTGCAGCTCAAGGTGGCGGAGAAAGCCGTGGACGCCTACGGCCGCGTCGCCCAGGATGCCACCACCACCCTCATCGTGCCCAGCAACATGACCGAAGTGTCGGCCCTGATCGGCTCGGCCATGAAGATGGTGCAGACCCAGAAAAGCAACTGAAGCAGGGTAGGCTCCGGCACGTATGCACGGCCGTGCAATGTGCCAGGCCGCCCGGGTGAGGCCGCCTGCCTCGCTTGACTTTGATCAATGGGTCGACATCGGCTCGCCCGTGCCAGCCAATCCGGCCTGGACAGTTCGTATGATGGACTGATGACCCTTCCCGATACCTTGCGCCGGTGGGCCGAAGAAGACCGTCAGGTGCAGGAAGCCGCTTACCGGCGCAACCTCCAGATCCTCGGCATCGCCTCTTGGAGCGTGGTCGCACTGAATCTGCTGCACGTGCTCGTGTTTGCGCTGATGCGCTTTGACGACCCGCTGCGCAGTGCCTGGGCTCATCAGATCGCGGTGGCCCACGGGGTCATGGCGGTGCTGATGTCCGCCATGGGATGGCTGTCCCGCCGGGCCCAGGCCACCCCCTCATCTGCACTCCCCATGCGCCTGTTGCCCGAAGGCATTTCGGCACTGGTTCTGGCCTGGGCGGTGGTGCTGACCGTGATGGACCAGGCGGTCAGCACCAGCATCAATGCCTTCGTCAATGCCGCCATCGGCATCTCCATCGTGTTCCTGCTGCGCCCGCGCTCCATCGTCGTGATTCTGGCCCTGGGATGGTGCGCACTCGCCTGGTCACTGGGATGGACCACCGAGAACCCGGCCCTGCTGACCACCAACCGCATGAACGCCGCATCGGCCTGCGCTCTCGCCCTTCTGGTGGGTGTTTTGCTGTGGCGCCGCTATGCGCAGACAGAGCTTCTGCAGCGTGCCCTGACCGAGTCGAACCGGCAACTGGAACGGCAGCACGCCGAACTGGAGACCCTGGCAACGCGAGACCCGCTGACAGGCCTGCTCAATCGGCGGGAATTCGTGCGCCAGGCGGAACTGGAACTGGCGCGCGCAAAGCGCCAGGGAAGCGCCTTGTCACTGCTGATGGCGGATCTGGACCACTTCAAGTCCATCAACGACAGATTCGGGCACCCCACCGGCGACGCGGTGCTTCGGCACGTTGCACAGCTGATGTCGCATTCCCTGCGCAAGACCGACAGCGTTGCACGCTTTGGCGGTGAGGAATTCGTCTTGCTGCTGCCAGACACCCCCGAGGCCGAGGCCTTGCGCCTGGCCGACAAGCTGAGACGGACGCTGGCAGAAACGCCGATGGCAGGACTGGACACTCCGGTGTCCGCCAGCATTGGCCTGGCCTGCCTGCACGCCGGCGATCACCTGACGCTGGACGCCCTGCTTCAGCACACCGACCAGGCGATGTACCAGGCCAAGCGCCAGGGACGCAATCAAACCGTGGCGGCAAAGATCTCCGGTCCGCATTCCTGAAAAGAACCGCCGGACGAACGCGGCAACCCGGATTTTTTTCACCGGCACCGCCCCATTCGTCCAAATGACCGTTTGCGTATGGCTATAATCGAGGGCTTCGGAGAGGTGGATGAGCGGTTTAAGTCGCACGCCTGGAAAGCGTGTGTGGGCTAATCCCCACCGCGGGTTCGAATCCCGCCCTCTCCGCCAGTAGTTCAATAAAAAAGCGCCTCTCAGGGCGCTTTTTTATTGCCCCCATGGGCCTGTTGGACACAATACCGCCATGAACAGCACTCTCAACGTCGATCCCGCCGAGCTGGCGAAATTCTCCGAACTGGCCCACCGCTGGTGGGATCCGGAAAGCGAGTTCCGCCCGCTGCATGAAATCAACCCCCTCCGGCTGGACTGGATCAACAGCCTGTCGCCACTGCACGGACAACGCGTGCTGGACGTAGGTTGTGGCGGCGGCATTCTGGCCGACGCCATGGCCCGCAAGGGCGCGCAGGTGCTCGGCATCGACCTTGCCGCCAAATCCTTGCGGGTGGCCCAGCTGCATGCCCTGGAGGCGCAAACGCCCCGCGTGGAGTACCGCGAAGTCAGCGTCGAGACCCTCGCCGCCGAACAACCTGGCAGCTTTGACACCGTCACCTGCATGGAAATGCTGGAGCATGTTCCCGATCCTGCCTCGGTCGTCAAGGCATGCGCGGAACTGGTCAAACCTGGCGGATGGGTGTTTTTTTCCACCATCAACCGCAATGCCAAAGCCTTCATGCTGGCCATCGTGGGCGCCGAGTATGTTCTCAACATGCTGCCACGAGGGACGCATGAATACGCCCGCCTGATCCGTCCCAGCGAACTGGCCGCCAGCTGCCGGGCTGCACGGCTCGACGTCCGCCAGACCCGGGGACTGGAATACAACCCCATCACCCGCCGCTACTGGCTGAGCGCGGACACCAGCGTCAACTACCTGTTCGCAACCCAGCGGCCTGCCTGAGAATTCCGTGGCCCCATTTCACAATGTCCGCGCTGTCCTTTTCGACCTGGACGGCACCCTGATCGACAGCGCCCCCGACCTTGGAGCGGCGGCCGACAAAATGCGCACCGACCGCGGCATGCCCTCGCTGCCCCTGGAACGCTACCGCCCCATGGCGGGCGCAGGCGCACGCGGAATGCTCGGAGAAGCCTTCGGCATCACTCCGGAGCACCCGGAATTCGGCCTGTTGCGGGAAGAGTTTTTCACAAATTACCAGGCGTGCATGACCCTCAGGACCCGGGTGTTCGATGGCGTGGAAGAGCTGGTGCGGCGGCTCGCGCAAAGCCAGCTTGCGTGGGGAGTGGTAACAAACAAATCCGCTCGCTTCACCGAGCCCCTGACCCGCGCCATTCCCTTGTTCGCCAGTGCGGGCGCCGTGGTGAGCGGGGACACCACACCCCACGCCAAACCGCACCCGGCACCATTGATCGAGGCTGCATCCAGGCTGGGCATCGCACCAGAACACTGTATTTATGTCGGCGACGATGAGCGCGACATTGTTGCCGGCCGGGCCGCAGGCATGGGCACCGTTGCAGCCACCTATGGCTACCTGGGCAGCACGTCGAGCGCCCGCGAATGGGGCGCCCACGCCGAGATTAATTTCCCCCTGGACCTCTTGCAATTGCTGAACATGGCCTAAAATCGTCCGGTAAGGGGCTGCCCTGGTTTCGACGTGGGTTCGGAATCGGCGTGGTGCATGTCGAGCTTGAGTGGCGCTCGTAAATCTGCATTCAAAAAACTAACTGCAAACGACGAACGTTTCGCACTCGCCGCCTAAAACCGGTGAGCCTTGCAACAGCACGCTGATGGGCTGGGCAAGGGGGCTGCAAGGCCTCCCGGCTGCAAGGTTATTTACATCAGCTGGTTCTGGGCCGGGTACCTTGGCACGGAACGAGATTCAAGGGTACTGGCGTCCGGCATAGCGTGCGACTGCGCGATACCGGAAGCGAGATCCAAAACAGACCGCTAAACATGTAGATCTGCCCGATGAAGGCTTGCGGACGCGGGTTCAATTCCCGCCAGCTCCACCACTCTATAAAAAAACCAACCGGTCCCGGTTGGTTTTTTTTCGTCCGCTCCCCCGCAGTGTGGGCACGGGTCTGGAACATCGCCGCACCGTTCCCCCAGGCTGCAGTCCCTCAGCGGTGCCCTGCCGCGCCCCGCTCCAGCAATCCGATGACCGCCCGCGCAGTGGCTCGCGCAGTGCCTCGATGCGCCCGTGCAAAGGCAGCGGCCGTTTCGCGCGCCTGTGCCAGTCGCGAGGAGTCGCGGGCCAGATGGCTGGCAGCGTCCATGCCCTGGCCCATATCTTCCACGCGCTGCGCGGCGCCTGCGGCGCAGGCCTTCCCGGCTGCATCGGCGAAGTTGAAGGTGTGCGGCCCCAGCACCACCGGGCAGCCACAGGCGGCGGCTTCGATGAGGTTCTGCCCCCCCAGCGGCGCAAAGCTTCCGCCAAGCAGTGCCACATCGGCCAAGCCATAGTAAAGCGCCATTTCGCCCAGGGAATCACCGAGCCACACATCGGCGTCCTGGGGCGGCAAGCCCCAGGTGCTGCGGCGCGACACGCGCAGGCCCGCGCCCTGCAGGAGCTGCTGCACCTCCTCAAAGCGCTGCGGGTGGCGCGGAACGATCAGCCACTGCACAGCGGCATCATCCGCTTCAGGGGCCTCTGGCGCTTCTGTTTTGATAGCTGATAGCGCTTTACCTGATTGGCCTGGAGGCCATTTTTGCTTCAAAACGTCGAGCCACATCGCCTCCTCCCCCTCCCGGCTGCTGGCCAGCATGACGACAGGGCGATGGCCCATGGCGCGCCAGGCGCGGCCCTGTGCCACCTGGTCCGCATCGGGCTCCACATCGAACTTGAGGTTGCCCAGCACCGCCTGCACAGGTGCGCCGATGGCGCGCAGCCGGACGGCATCGGCCTCGGTCTGCGCCCAGACGGCCGCCAGGCCGCCGTAGGCCGGACGCGCCAGCCAGTGCATGCGACGGGCCTTGCGCAGCGATTTTTCGTTGAAGCGCGCGTTCGCCAGCACGAGCGGAATGCCGCGCTGGCGGCAGCCCTCGACCAGGTTGGGCCAGACCTCGGTCTCCATCAGGATGCCGATGGCCGGGCGGAAGCGCCTGAGAAACCGTGCTACGGCGCCGGGCGTATCCCAGGGCTGCCAGACCTGCACGTCACCGGGCTGCAGAAGCTTCTCGCCCTCCAGCCGCCCGGTGGCTGTGCCGTGCGTGAGCAGCAGGCGCATGCCCGGAATCTGTGCGCGCAGCTCCTGCAGCAGAATGGCGGCGGCACGCGTCTCGCCCAGCGAGACGGCATGGATCCAGACGAAGCTGCCCAGCGCATCGGTGCTGTGGGCCATCAGCAGGCTGTCAATGGGCCGGGGGTAGCGGCCGAAGCGCTCGCCCACGGCCTTGCCGTAGCCGGGCTCGGCCACCGCGCGGCGCGCGAGCTTGCGGCGCAGCAGGGGCTGGACCGACCAGGTCAGCGCCGAGTAGAGCCGGAGTGCGAGGGTTGCCATGGTCAGCGGATCAGTGCGCCGCTGCGCCGAGCTGGGCGCCGGGTTTCACGCGCCGCAGCAGGGCGAGCATGGCCGCCTCGATGCGGTGCAGGGCTTCGGGCGTGTGGCCCTCGAAGCGCAGCACGAGGACGGGCGTGGTGTTGCTGGCGCGGATCAGGCCAAAGCCGTCGGGCCAGTCCACGCGCAGACCGTCGATGGTGTTGATCTGCGCGGGCGCAGCGAAGGTTTCGGGCGCCAGGGCCTGCAGTTCGGCCGTGAGGCGGTGCGGCTCGCCCTCGGCGCAGGGCACGTTCAGTTCGGGCGTGCTGTGGCTGGTGGGCAGCGCATTGAGCACGGCGCCGGGGTCGGCATGGCGGCTCAGGATTTCGAGCAGGCGGCAGCCGGCGTAGGTGCCGTCGTCGAAGCCGAACCAGCGCTCCTTGAAGAAGATGTGGCCGCTCATCTCGCCGCCCAGGGGCGAATCGACCTCCTTCATGCGCGCCTTGATGAGCGAGTGGCCGGTCTTGTACATCAGCGGCTGGCCGCCCGCCTCGGCGATGGCGGGCGCGAGGCGCTGGGTGCATTTCACGTCGAACAGGATGGTGCCGCCAGGCACGCGCGAGAGCACGTCCTGGGCGAACAGCATCATCTGGCGGTCGGGAAAGATGTTCTGGCCGTCCCGGGTGACGATGCCAAGCCGGTCGCCGTCGCCGTCGAAAGCCAGGCCCAGCTCGGCGTCGCTGTCGCGCAGGGCGGCGATCAGGTCGCGCAGGTTCTCGGGCTTGCTCGGGTCGGGGTGGTGGTTGGGGAAATTGCCGTCCACCTCGGAGAACAGCTCGATCACCTCGCAGCCGATGGCGCGGAAGATGGCGGGCGCCGAGGCCCCGGCGATGCCGTTGCCGCTGTCCACGACGATCTTCATGGGGCGGGCAAGCTTTATGTCACCGACGATACGCTCGCGGTAGGCGGGCAGCACATCGGCCTGGCGCAGGTTGCCGCCGGGCTCGATCTGCCAGCGGTCATCTTCCATGGTGCGGCGCAAGGCCTGTATTTCCTCGCCGAAGATGGCGCGGCCGTTGAGCACCATCTTGAAACCGTTGTAGTCCTTGGGATTGTGGCTACCGGTCACCTGGATGCCGCTCTTGCACAGCGTGCTGGCCGCGAAGTAGAGCATGGGTGTGGTGCAGCGGCCGATGTCGATCACTTCCATGCCCGCCTCCGCCAGGCCCAGCATGAGGGCGTTGGCGAGCGCCGGACCGGAGAGGCGCCCGTCGCGCCCCACGGCCACGGTGGTCTGACCTTCGGCCAGGGCAGCAGCGCCGAAGGCGCGGCCCAAACCCCGGGCGACCTTCTCGTCGATGGTGGCGGGCACAATGCCCCGGATGTCATACGCTTTGAAGATGGCGGGCGAGAGTTGCACGAGATTCACTTTCACGGGTGTTCCGGATCGGCGCCGATTGTAGGTGCCCTGCCATCAGCCCCGGCCCCGAGGCAGGTGTCCGAAAACGGCCAGCCAGCGCCAGCAGCATGCCTATCATCGCTGCCATGGCCTCCACCAACGCCCCCCCACCCGCCGACCCCGCCGCCGACGATGGCCGCTACCTCGCCCTGCGGGCGCGGGACGCGCGCTTTGACGGGCAGTTCTTCACCGGCGTGACCTCCACCGGCATCTACTGCCGCCCGGTCTGCGCCGTGCGCACACCCCGGCGCGAAAACTGCCGCTTTTTCGCGCTGGCGGCCCAGGCCGAGAGTGCGGGCTTCCGGCCCTGCCTGCGCTGCCGCCCCGAGGTGGCGCCGCGGGCGCTGGCGTGGTCGGTGCAGGATGCATCGGGCATCCTGGTGCGCCAGGCCGTGCGGCTGCTCGACAGCCCGCAGGTCTGGGAGGCCCCCGAGGGCCTGGGCGCGGCGCAACTGGCCCATCGCCTGGGCGTGAGCGACCGGCACCTTCGCCGCATCTTCGAGGCCGCGCTGGGCGTCTCGCCCCTGCAGTACCTGCAGACGCGCCGCCTGCTCATGGCCAAGCAGTTGCTGACCGACACGGCCATGCCCGTCACGCAGGTGGCGCTGGCCAGCGGCTTTGGCAGCGTGCGCCGCTTCAACGCCGCCTTCGTCGGCCACTACGGGCTCAACCCCACGCAGTTGCGGCGCGCCGGTACGGCCCCGGGCGGCAGCACGGGGGGCAGTCTGCGCCTGGCCTACCGGCCGCCGTTCGACACGGCGGCGCTGCTGGCCTTCTTTGCCCAGCGCCAGTTCGAGGGCGTGGAATGGGCGCAGCCGGGCGAAGCCACACTCCGGCGCAC
>JANJVX010000126.1 GCA_024709845.1 Burkholderiaceae bacterium
ACCTGCGAGCGCCTGCGCGAGAAGGAGGACATCAAGGAGTTCTACCTCGGCATGAAGGAAACCGGCGTGCGTGGCGAGCGGCGCTGGAAAAAGAAAAAGACATGGCGGTGAAGCAATGAGCAACTTGTGGGACTTGAGCCATATCCAGCCCGGGCGCGCCGACGTCGTTCCCGGCGAGACCATTCCTGCCATGTTCTGGAACGCCGTGGCCCTGCGCGGCGACCAGGTCTGGATGCGGCAGAAAAAGCTGGGCATCTGGAAAAGCTGGAGCTGGCGCCAGACCGGCGATGCCGTGCGCGAGCTGGCTGCAGGCCTGCAGGCGCTGGGCCTGGAGCGCGGCCAGACCGCGTCCATCCTGGCCAACACCGTGGTCGAATGGGTGCTGGCCGACGTGGCGGTGCTCAGTTGCGGTGCCGTCTCCAACGGCATTTACCCCACCGACGCGGCCTCGCAGGTGCACTACCTGTGCGAAGACTCGGCCACGCGCGTGCTGTTCGTGGAAGACGACGAACAGCTCGACAAGGCGCTGGAGGTGCGCGAGCAGTTGCCGCTGCTGCGCAAGATCGTCGTGTTCGACATGAAGGGCCTGCGCGACCTGGACGACCCCGGCGTGATGTCGCTCGACGCCCTGCGTGCCCTGGGGCGCGAATGGCTGGGCCAGCACCCCGGCTGTGTGGAGCAAAGCAGCGCTGCCTGCCAGCCCGAGGACCTGGCCATCCTGGTCTACACCTCGGGCACCACGGGCAAGCCCAAGGGCGCCATGCACAGCCACCGGGGCCTGGTCTACACCACGCGCGGCTTCAATACGCTGGTGGCGCAGGACGAGCGTGACGAGCGCATGTGCTTCCTGCCGCTGTGCCACATTGCCGAGCGCATGGGGGGTGAATATTTCGCGCTGTACACGGGCTCCAAGCTCAACTTCGTCGAGAACCCCGAGACCATTCCCGAAAACGTGCGCGAGATCGCACCCACGGTGTTCACCGCCGTGCCCCGGGTGTGGGAGAAGTTCTATTCCGGCGTGATGATCGCACTCAAGGAGTCGAGCACGCTGCAGCGCGCCGCCTACGCCTGGAGCATTGGCGTGGGCATGCGCATCGCCGAGAAGGTGATGGCAGGCGAGGCCGTGGGCACCGGGCTCAAGCTGCGCTTCACACTGGCGCGCTGGCTGGCACTGAACAACACGCGCAAGCTCATCGGTATCCACCGCGCGCGCTTCTGCATCACGGGGGCGGCACCCATCTCGCCCGACCTGATCAAGTGGTACATGGCGCTGGGCGTGCCCATGCTGGAGGTGTGGGGCATGACGGAGACCTGCGGCGCCTCCACGGGCGTGCCGGCCACGCGCATGAAGCCAGGCAGCATTGGCCCGGCGGCGGCGTTCAACGAGGTGCGCCTTGACCCGGCCACGAGCGAAATCCTGGTGCGCGGCCCGAACGTGTTCATGGGCTACCTGAACCTGCCCGAGAAAACCGCCGAGACCATCGACCCCGACGGCTGGCTGCACACGGGCGACGTGGGCGTGGTGGACGACGAGGGGTTCTTCCGCATCACCGACCGCATGAAGGACATCATCATCACCGCCGGTGGAAAGAACATCACCCCCAGCGAGCTGGAGAACGAGCTCAAGTTCTCGCCCTACGTAACCGACGCCGTGGTCATCGGCGACAAGCGGGCCTACCTCACCGTCATCATCATGATCGACCAGGACAACGTGGAGAAGTTTGCCCAGGATGCGGACATCCCCTTCAGCAACTACGCCAGTTTGACGCGTGCCCCCGAGGTCCAAGAATTGATCCAGAAAGAGATCGACCGTGTGAACCAGAAGTTCGCCCGCGTGGAACAGATCAAGAAGTTCTTCCTGCTCGACACCCAGCTCACGGCCGAGGACGAAGAACTTACGCCAACCATGAAGCTCAAACGCAAGCTGGTGGAAAAGAAATACGCGGCGCAAATCGAGGCCATGTATTGACTTACTTTTACTTATAGAAGGAGACAAAAGCATGAAACGCAAAACGACCGCCGTTCTTTCGGCTCTGGCATGCGCCACCACATTGACCGCCCCGGCGCTGCACGCGCAGGAGAGCCAGGGCGTCAGCAAGACGGAGATCACCCTGGGCTCCATCCAGGACCTCTCCGGCCCGCTGGCCGGCTTTGGCAAGCAGCTGCGCAACGGCATGATGCTGCGCGTGGCCGAGGTCAATGAACAGGGCGGCATCAACGGCCGCAAGATCAACCTGCTGGTCGAAGACTCGGGCTACGACCCCAAGAAGGCGGTGCTGGCCGCGCAGAAGCTGGTCAACCAGAACAAGATCTTCATGATGGTGGGCCATCTGGGCACGGCGCAAAACCTCGCGGCCATGCCGGTGCAGTTCGACAAGAACGTCATCAACTTCTACCCGGTGACGGCCGCGCGCGAAATGTACGAGCCCTTCCACAAGCTCAAGTACGCCTTCGCCGCCACCTACTACGACCAGATGAAGGCGGCGGCCCCCAAACTGGTGAAGGAAAAAGGCGCCAAGAAGGTGTGCTCGATGTACCAGGACGACGAGTTCGGCCTGGAAGTGCAGCGCGGCGCGGAAGACGGGCTCAAGGCCATCGGCGTGACCATGGCCGAGACAACCACCTTCAAGCGCGGCGCCACCGACTTCTCCTCGCAGATGGCCAAGCTCAAGGCCGCCGAGTGCGACATGGTGGTGCTGGGCACCATCATCCGCGAAACCATCGGCGGCATCGGAACGGCCCGCAAGCTGGGCTACAACCCGGTGTTCCTGGCCTCCAGCGCGGCTTATACCGACCTGATCCACAAACTGGGAGGCAAGGCCATGGACGGGCTGTATGCCACCATGACGGTGCAGAACCCCTACCTGGACGACGCCTCGCAGCCCATCCGCTTCTGGGCCAACAAGTACAAGACGGCCTTCAACGAAGACCCGGCCGTGTTCTCGGTGTATGGCTACCTGGTGATCGATGGCTTCATCCGTGCCGCGCAGAAGGCCGGCCCCAACCTCAGCACGGAAACCTTCATCAAGGCCATGGACACCATGGAAACCCCGCGCGACATGTTCGGCAGCGCACCGGCGAAGTTCGGCCCGCAAAAGCGCCTGGGCAGCAATCTGTCGCGCCTGTCGCAGCTGCATGATGGCCGCTGGACCATCGTCTCCAACTACATCACCGAGTGATGCACCGGCCGCCCTGCGCGGCGGCCCCTTCCCAATAAAAAAACGCCCGGCATGCCGGGCGTTTTCTATTCAGCGGTGAAGCTCACTGGGCATGCCAGATGATCTTCTTGCCCGACGTTTCCCAGCGCTCGTAGTTGGCCGCGTAGATGTCCTCGATGCGGTTGCGCTTGACCTTGAAGGTGGGCGTGATGAGGTCGTTTTCCACCGTCCAGGGCATGGTCACCACCACGATGCACTGCAGCTGTTCGTGCGGGTCCAGCGTGGCGTTGACACTCTTGAGGTGCTGCGTCAGCGAGGCTTCGAGCTGAGCACGCTCCCCGGCGTTGGCGGCCTGCGCCACCGCGTCGGCATTGAGCATGACGATGCCCAGCGGCTGCCCCAGGTTGGCGCCTGTCACCACGCAGGCTTCCACCGCCTCGTGCGTGCCCAGCTTGTCCTCGATGGGCGCGGGGGCCACGTACTTGCCCTTGCCGGTCTTGAACAGGTCTTTCACACGACCCGTGATGTGCAGGTTGCCCTGGGCATCGATATGGCCCTTGTCGCCGGTGCGCAGCCAGCCATCGGCCGTGAAGGACTCGCGGCTTTGCTCGGGCTCCTTGTAATAGCCCAGCATGACGGCGGGGCTGCGCATCTGGATCTCGCCACTCTGCGGGTCGATGCGGTGGTCCACCCCCTCGTAGGCGGGGCCCACGCTGCCCTGCTGGTTTTTGCCAGGAATGGTGATGTGCGAGACGGCCAGGTTTTCCGTCATGCCATAGCCTTCGTTGATGTGCAGGCCCAGCTTGCTGTACCACTGCAGCAAGGCCAGCGGCATGGGCGCGGCCCCGCCTGCGGCAATGCGGCACTGGTCCAGCCCCAGGGCTTTCTGCACCTTGCGCCGCACCAGGCCGCCGATCAGGGGGATGGACAGCAGGCGGTTGAGCTTGGCCTCGGGCATCTTGTGGTGAATGCCCTGCTGGAACTTGACCCACAGGCGCGGCACCGAGAAGAAGATGGTCGGCCGCGCCCGCTGCAGGTCGGCCGCGAAGGTGTCGAGCGACTCGGCAAAGAACAGGTGCATGCCCGTGCGCAGCCAGCCGTGCTCGACCAGCACGCGCTCGACCACATGGGCCAGTGGCAGATACGACAGCATGCGGTCTTCCTGCCCCATCGGAATGCGCTTGATGCCCGCGCCCAGCGCCCAGGCAAAGTTGCCAAAGGTGTGCATGACCCCCTTGGGCTTGCCCGTGGTGCCCGAGGTGTAGATGAGCGTGGCCAGCTCGTCGGCCGCACGGACAGGCTGCCCCTGCAGGGGCTGCGTGCGCGCGCAGATGGCATCCCAGCCGTCGTAGTTCTGGAGGGCATCCTGCGGCGAGAGCGCATAGCTGATGCAGGGCATGCCCGCGGGCACGCCGGGCTTCATGGCCTCCCAGCCATCGAGCTTGCCGACAAAGCAGGCCTTGGCCTCGCTGTGCGTCAGGATCTGGTTGACGGTGTCATGCGCCAGCGTGGGGTACAGGGGCACGGATACATACCCGGCCATCCAGATCGCCAGATCGCTCATGAGCCACCAGGCGCAGTTCTTTGACAGGATGGCCACCTTGGAGCCCGGCTCCCATCCCTGCGCCTGCAGGTGCGCGGCCATGCGCCGCACCTGATCGGCCACCTGGCCCCAGGTGAAATCCTGCACGGCGCCCGGACCCATTGGCTGGGTGAGAGCGATCCGGTCTGGCGCAGCCTTCTCCCAATGGTAAAGGCGCTGTAATGCCAGCGTATCGGGTGCTACAGAGCTCATGAGTGCTTATCTCCTGTCATTTTGGATTTTTTGGCAGGTCCAGCGCCTGCCCGGGCCAGTATAGGATTCATTTCCAGCCCAAAACCTTCGCAATCGGCGCAAGACACTAGCGGTTTACCCGCAGCGCCCACCCCGTCACCCGCCTGACGGGCGCTTGCCCGGCCCGTCCGCCGCGCCGCGGGGACGCATGCACAGGCCATTGCCCCCGCAAACTGCCCCGAAAACACCCTAGAGTTAACCCTAATTGCTATTATTTAGATAGCATCAGACCCTTGATTTATCTAGGGATAACACCGTCACGCAGCCGTCAGACTCCAACTAGAGTGCTCCGTAGAATCGCGCCGTTATCAAAAGATGCTGGTCCGCCCTCCCTGCCCGCAACCGGGCCAGCCTGTCCTCCGCGCCGCCATTTGTTTTGATTGGAGAAACCATGCAGGCCTTACTCAAAATTTCCAGGTGCATCGACTGGCTCAGCACCGGTGTCGGCAAGCTCGGCATGTGGATGATTTTGGCCACCACCCTCATCAGCGCGGGCAATGCCATTGTTCGCAAAGCATTCAACACCAGTTCCAACGCCTTGCTGGAAGTGCAGTGGTACCTGTTTGCTGCCGTGTTCATGCTCACGGCGGGCTACTGCCTGCTCAAGAACGCCCACGTGCGCATCGACTTCATCGCTTCGAAACTCAGTGCCCGCACGCGCAACTGGATCGATGTGCTGGGCATCCTGCTGATCCTGTTTCCGTTTTGCTACATCTGCATCCACCTGGGCTGGCCCATGTTCACCCGGGCGCTGGAGTCGGGCGAAATGTCGCAGAACTCCGGCGGCCTGATCCGCTGGCCTGTGTATGCACTGATTCCGCTGGGCTTCGGGCTGCTGATGCTGCAGGGCGTGTCGGAACTGATCAAACGCGTGGCTTTCCTGCGCGGCGCGGGACCTGACGTCCTGAGCCACGACGAGGTCCACAGCGAGGAAGAAGCGCTCCTGGCCGCCTTGGTTCAAGAGCGGGAACGCGCCGAAGGCGGCGCCGCATCAACGTCCAAGGCGGAGTAATCCATGGAAGCCTCTTTTCTGACACAGAATTTCGTCCCGCTGCTGTTCGGCGGCCTGCTGGTGATGCTGCTCACCGGCTTTCCGGTGGCCTTCGCACTGGCCGCCACGGGGCTGGGTTTTGGCTGGCTGGGCATGGAGCTGGGCATGTTCCCGCCGGCGCTGTTCCAGGCGCTGCCGTTGCGCATTTTCGGGATCATGCAGAACGACACGCTGCTGGCCATTCCGTTCTTCACTTTCATGGGCATCATCCTGCAGAAGTCCGGCATGGCCGAAGACCTGCTGGAGACCGTGGGCCAGATCTTCGGGCCCGTGCGCGGGGGCGTGGCCATCGCCGTGATTCTGGTGGGCGCCCTGCTGGCGGCAACCACCGGCGTGGTGGCTGCGGCGGTCATCTCCATGGGCCTGATTTCCCTGCCCATCATGATGCGCTATGGCTACAACCGCGTTCTGGCCACGGGTGCCATCACGGCATCCGGCACGCTGGCGCAGGCGATCCCGCCTTCGCTGGTGCTGATCGTTCTGGCCGATCAGCTCGGCCGCTCGGTGGGCGACATGTATGCGGGCGCCATGCTGCCCGGGCTGATGCTGGTGGGCCTGTACCTGCTGTTTATTGTGATCATTGCCATCGTGCTGCCCCACTGGGCGCCGGCACTGCCGCCCGAGGCACGCATTTACCGCGAGCCCAATGGCAGTTCGGGCCACAAGTCGCTGATGGTGCTGCTCCTGGTGTGCGCCGGCGTGGGCTATGCCTGGTCCCAGGTGCACGACGGACTGATGACCCAGTGGCTGGAGCGCTCCATGCCCTCGCCCAAGGACGAGATCATCATCCTGTCGATGACGCTGGCATCCCTCACGGGGCTGCTGCTGTCCACCTTGAACCACATCACGCGCCTGGGGCTGCTCTCGCGCCTGGCGGAGCAGGTCACCTTCGTGCTGATGCCGCCGCTGATCCTGATCTTCCTGGTGCTGGGCACCATCTTCCTGGGGGTCGCCACCCCCACCGAAGGCGGCGCCATGGGCGCGCTGGGTGCTCTGGTGCTGGCACTGATCAAACGCAGCCTGAGCTGGAAGCTGATGCAGGAGGCCATGGACAACACGGCCAAGCTGGCGTCTTTCGTGCTGTTCATCCTGATCGGCTCGACGGTGTTCAGCTTCACCTTCAATGCGGCCGATGGCCATATCTGGGTCGAGCACCTTTTCGACAAGGTTCCCGGCGGCGTGATCGGCTTCATGATCGTCGTGAACCTGCTGATCTTCATCCTGGGCATGTTCATCGACTTCTTCGAGATCGCCTTCATCGTCGTCCCGCTGCTGGCCCCGGTGGCCGAAAAGATGGGGATCGACATGATCTGGTTCGGCGTGATCATTGCCATGAACCTGCAGACCTCGTTCCTCACGCCGCCGTTCGGTTTTGCGCTCTTTTACCTGCGCAGCGTGGCACCGCGCAAAGACTACAAGGACCGGGTGACAGGCCAGACGATTGCCGGAATCAAAACGACGGAAATCTACAAGGGATCGATTGCCTTTATCTTCATCCAGATCGTGATGGTGGCCATCATCATGCTCAACCCGGGCCTGGTCACCGGCAACATCGACAAGGCGCCCACCATGAGCGAGGATGACATCATGCAGCGGCTCAACGACATGGGCATGGGCGGTGACGAACCCGGCGATGCGCCCCAGCCCGGCGCCGATACCGAGCCCGCCGAGGCCGAACTGCCCGAGGCGGAAGCGACGGAGCCCGCCGGTGGCGACGACGACCCGCTCAAGGCCCTGCAGGACTCCATGGCCGACGGACCAAAGAAAGAGTGAGCACCCGGGGCCCTGCGCCCCGTGGCGCAGCGGCCCTCAGGCGCTGCAGCCGGTTCTTACTTCAACAACACATCCTGCACCAGCAACCCCTCCAGCCGGGCGTGGCTCCACAGCCCTTCCAGGCTGTGCGTGCGGCCCAGCAACAGGCGCTGCACCAGCGGCGCCAGCGGGGTGGCATGCGGGTCGGCCAGCAGCACATAGCGGGGTTCGGCCGGGCGGGAAGGGGACGCGTCCTCGTCCTGCAGGCGGCCCACCCAGTCCAGCCCCGCCAGGGCGTCCAGCGCGGGCTCCAGCTGCAGCGCGCTCACCTGCAGGCGCTGGGCCAGCCCGTCGGCCTGCAGGCCGCGCACACCAGTCTGGCGCGCCGCGTGCAGCTGCTGCAGCACCTCCACCGCCAGTTCGAAGTGCCAGCCCGGGTGGTCGGCGCGCCGCGCCACGCCTGCCAGCAAGCTGGGTAGGTAAGCCGCCACCACGGCGCCCAGCAGCACGATGACCCAGGCCACATAGATCCACAGCAGCAAAATCGGCAGCGTGGCGAAAGTGCCGTACACCGCCGAATAGGTGGGCACCTGGGCCACGTACAGCGCCAGGCCCTTCTTGGCCAGCTCCATGCACACTGCCACGAAAATGCCGCCCACCCAGGCATGCCGCCACTTCACCAGGGTGTTGGGCACATAGTGGTAAAGCCCGGCCATGCCCGCCGCGAGCACGAAAAACTCCACCGAATCGAGCAGCAGCCGCAGGCCGCCCGGCAGCTGCCCCGCCAGCCCGCGCGAGGCCGAGAGCGCATATGAGGTCAGCGCCAGGCTGGCGCCCAGCAGCAACGGGCCCAGCGTGATCGCAGCCCAGTAGATCAGCACCCGCTGGCCCAGCGGGCGCAGGCGGCGCACACGCCAGATGTTGTTGAGCGTGCGGTCGATGGTGAGGATCAGCGCCAGCGCCGTGGCCAGCAGCACGGAGAAGCCCAGCAGCCCCAGGCGGCTGGCCTTGGCGGCAAACTGCGTGAGATAGCCCAGCACCTGGCGCGCGATGTTGTCGGGCACCAGACTCTCAACCAGCCAGCGCTGCAGCACCTCCTGCAGCTTGCCGAACATGGGAAAGGCCGTGAACACGGCCAGCGCCACGGTGACAAAGGGCACCAGCGCCAGGATGGTGGTGAAGGTCAGGCTGCTGGCCGTGAGGCCCAGGCGGTCTTCACGGAAGCGCTCGCGCAGCGTGTGGGCCGTGTTCCGCCAGGGGAAATGCGAAAGATCGGCCGCCAGCGCCTCCAGGCGCCGCACCACGGTCTGTAGGGAAAAGGGCATGCTCGCTATGATCCCAAATTTCCCGGGGCACGCGCCCGGGATGCCATCGCCATGAACCGCCCCGCCCCCTCCCCTGCCACCGCCCCGCCCGCCCCCCTGGTGGACAGCTCGCGCCGCGTCGCCGTCGCCAGCCTGCTGGCCCTGATCGCGCTGTGCCTGGTCTGGGAGCTGTTTCTGGCGCCGCTGCGCCCGGGCGGCTCGTGGCTGGCGCTCAAAGCCTTGCCGCTGTGCATTCCTCTCGCCGGTTTCCTGAAGAACCGCATGTACACCTATCGCTGGGTCAGCCTGCTGGTCTGGCTGTATTTCACCGAGGGCGTGGTGCGCGCCTGGAGCGACCGCGCCCCCGGCAACTGGCTGGCGCTGCTTGAAGTGCTGCTGTGCCTCGTGCTGTTCACCGCCTGCACCGTGCACATCCGCATGCGCCTGCGCAGCGCACGGCCGGCCGCCAGCACCCCCTGAACCCACCTGGCGGCCCGCCTGCCGCCCCGGAGCCCTTCCCATGCAAGACCTGATCGAATCCCTGCGCCAGATCGTCGGCGCCCCCCATGTGCTCACCGAGGGTGACCTCAGCGCCTGGGAGCAGGACTGGCGCCGCCGCGTGCACGGCAAGGCCCTGGCCGTGGTGCGCCCGGCCAGCACGCAGGAAGTGGCCGCCGTGGTCAAGGCCTGCGCCGCCGCGGGCGCGCCCATCGTGCCGCAGGGCGGCAACACGGGCCTGTCGGTCGGCTCCACGCCCGACACCTCGGGCCGCGAGGTGGTGCTGAGCCTCACGCGCCTGAACACCGTGCGCGCGCTCGACACCGACAACCTCACCCTCACCGTCGAGGCCGGCTGCATCCTGCAGAACGTGCAGGAGGCCGCCGAAAAGGCCGGTCTGCTGTTCCCGCTCTCGCTCGCGGCCGAGGGCAGCTGCACCATCGGCGGCAACCTGGGCACCAACGCCGGCGGCACGCAGGTGGTGCGCTACGGCAACACGCGCGACCTGTGCCTGGGCCTGGAAGTCGTCACGCCCCAGGGCGAGGTGTGGGACGGCCTGCGCGGCCTGCGCAAAGACAACACCGGCTACGACCTGCGCGACCTGTTCATTGGCAGCGAGGGCACGTTGGGCGTCATCACCGCCGCCACGCTCAAGCTCTACCCGCGCCCGGCCGCCCAGCTCACGGCCTGGGCTGCTGTGTCGTCGATGGAGCAGGCCGTGCGCCTGCTGGCCCTGGCGCACCAGCACCTGGGCGCGGGGCTCACCGGCTTCGAGGTGATGGGGCGCTTCGCGCTGCAACTGGTGGACAAGCACATGCCGCAACTGCGCGTGCCCTTCATCGATCAGGACGAGGTGGCCTACGGCGTGCTGCTGGAGAACTCCGACAGCGAATCCGAGGACCACGCCCGCGCGCGCTTCGAGGCGCTGCTGGAAACCGCCTTCGAGGCCGGCTGCGTGCAGGACGCCGTGGTGGCCGAAAACATCACCCAGGCGCACCAGCTCTGGCACATCCGCGAGAGCATTCCCCTGGCCCAGGCCGAGGAAGGGCTGAACATCAAGCACGACATCTCGGTGCCCATCTCGCGCATCCCGGCCTTTGTCGAATACGCCGACGCGCTGCTGCAGCGCGAAATCCCCGGCGTGCGCCTGGTCAACTTCGGCCACCTGGGCGACGGCAACCTGCACTACAACGTGCAGGCCCCCGAGGGCGGCGACGCCAAGGCCTTCCTGCGCGACCAGGAGGACCGGGTGAACCATCTGGTGTACGAGGCCGTGGCGCAGTTTGGCGGCTCGTTCTCGGCCGAACACGGCGTGGGCGCGCTCAAAACCGACAAACTGGAGCGCTACCAGTCACCCGTGGCGCTTTCGATGATGCGCGCCATCAAGCAGGCGCTGGACCCGCAGAACCTCATGAATCCGGGGCGAGTGCTGGGCGGCTAAGGCTCGCGCGGCCGTTCAGCTTGACTTCGACATTCCTGACTCGCGGCATTGCCTGGCAAATGCCCTGGCAATGCCTCCATGCCCGGATCTTCTGGCCTAGATTGCCCCACAGCTCACGAAGCACCTCGCGGCCCTCCACGGCACCGATCACATGGATCTATTGGCCTTGGCAAGTTTTCTCACAACATGCACCAAAGCCAGTACATTGAATTTATTGGTCATAGCATGTATATTGGCTTCGATACATAAGCCGTATGAACTTCCTTGTCCATTTTCCGAGCCAACTCCGTGAGCACCTGCGGGCACTTCGGAAGGAGCGCGGCCTGACGCAAGCCGCACTCGGTCAGTTGCTCGGGGTCGGGCAGGCCCGGATCGCAGAAATCGAGAACAACCCCGGCGTCGTCAGCGTTGACCAGTTGATGAAGGTGCTGTCCGCATTGCGCGCCTCGATGTTGCTGCGCGTCGATGACACCGACGATGCAACGGACCGGGTTTCTAGCAAAGCGAAGTCGCCGGCATCCCTGGTCACTCAAAAGAAGAAGCCCGTGCCGCGCCTGGATGTCAAGACGCCTGCCGGTGACCAGTGGCGCGTACAACCCTTGACCGGCGCAGGCAGGTACGCGCCTAAATCTGCGCTCGTTAGCCGCAGCGATGCCAAGGCTTCATCTGACAACGGCCAGGCGCTCCGGGACGCCAACCCGCAGATGGACGTCACACCCACTTCGCGGCGTAACTTCATCATCAGTCCCAAGAAGGGCTCTTGGTAATGGCCGCACTCAACGCCTGGATGAACGGCGAATGGGTCGGAACCTGGCAGGTCACCCGCAGCACCCACAGCTTCACGTACGCCCCCTCTTGGCTGGAGTCCGAGAAGTCGCGGCCGCTGTCCCTGTCGCTGCCGATCACCCGCGCCTTGGAAATCAAGGGCGAGGTGGTCGCCCACTACTTCGACAACCTGCTGCCCGACAACGACCGCATCCGAGAGCGCATCGGGCGGCGCTTCAAGACCCGCACACTCGACGCCTTCTCATTGCTGGAAGCCATCGGTCGCGACTGCGTGGGTGCCGTGCAGTTGCTGCCTGAGGGCTCAGCACCGGAAGGATGGGATCGTGTCGAGTGCCAGCCACTGACCGAGCAGGAAGTCGCACAAGCCTTGCACGCGGTGCCCGCCAATCCGCACATGCGCCCTGCCGACGAGGCTCCGGCATTCCGGATCTCGCTTGCCGGCGCGCAGGAAAAAACCGCCTTCACACAGGTAGACGGCCAATGGTGCCGCCCGCTCGGCGCCACTCCAAGCACCCACATTTTCAAGCTTCCGCTCGGGGTGATTGCCAACACGAGCCGGGTGGATATATTCGACTCCGTAGAGAACGAGTGGCTGTGCGCCCAAATTATCGAAGCGCTCGGTTTGCCGATGGCCCACACTGAGATGGCCCGCTTTGAAGACCAGCGCGTATTGATCGTGGAGCGCTTCGATCGGGAATGGATGGATGAAGGCCACTGGATCGCACGGCTACCCCAGGAGGATTTCTGCCAGGCATTCGGCCTACCTCCACGGCTGAAATATGAAAGCGATGGCGGCCCATCCATGGCTGCAGGCTTGGCGCTGCTGGCTGGAAGTGCGGACGCCGCCACGGACCGAATGGCCTTCCAGCTGGCCCAGTTGGCCTTCTGGCTGATGGCTGCGCCCGACGGGCATGCCAAGAACTTCTCCATCTTCCTGCGGAGGGGTAACACCTACGAAATGACGCCCTTGTACGACGTGCTGTCGATCTGGCCGTATGTCGGCAGAGGCCGCGGGCAACTGCACCTGCGCGACGTGCGCCTTGCAATGGCGCTGAGATCGAAGAACGCCCACTACGACATCTACGGCATCCACACTCGCCATTGGCACAACTTGGCGATGAAGAACGGTGGGCCGGTAGTCTGGGAGGCAATGCTGGGCTTGGTCGAGCAGGTTGGCGCAGCCCTTGATGCCGTGGAAACACGATTGCCCGAAACTTTCCCAGAACGTATCTGGTCTCCCATTGCCGACGGCATGCGAAGCCAGGCGAAGAAGTTCCAAGCAGAAGTTGATGCCATCTCATGATGGCCGTTGAACTCCGCAACGCAAGATCGGCAGACATGGGCTGACAGACGTCGATTCAAGCCACCAGCTTGCACGATTGATGCAGCGCCCCGGCTCGCGTCCACAGCATTGATTAAAGGAGTTATGCACTCCTTCAACCAAGATGCCGACGGCAACCCTGTGGATCTCTACACGACACGGACGCCAGCTGATGCTGGCACATAGAATCACCACCTCGCCTCTGGCCGCACCCAGGCTAGGCACGCACAGCACAAATTCCACAATGACCCAGCGCCCTATCCGCTCGCAGTACGAAGACTTCATGCGCCATGTGTTCTTCCATGGCGTGGCCAAGGGTGACCGCACGGGCACGGGCACGAAGAGCGTGTTCGGCCACCAGATGCGCTTCGACCTCTCCGAGGGCTTTCCGCTGGTCAGCACCAAGAAGGTGCACCTCAAGAGCATCGTCCTGGAACTGCTGTGGTTCCTGCGTGGCGACAGCAACGTGCGCTGGCTGCAGGAGCGCGGTGTGACCATCTGGGACGAATGGGCGCGCGCTGATGGCGACCTCGGCCCCGTGTACGGCGTGCAGTGGCGCAACTGGCCCACGCCCGGCGGCGGCCACATCGACCAGATCCAGCAGGTCATCGACACGCTCAAAAGCAACCCCGACTCGCGCCGCATCATCGTGAGCAGCTGGAACGTGGCCGAACTCGACAAGATGGCGCTCATGCCCTGCCACGCCTTCTTCCAGTTCTACGTGGCCGATGGCAGGCTCAGTTGCCAGCTCTACCAGCGCAGCGCCGACATCTTCCTCGGCGTGCCCTTCAACATCGCCAGTTACGCGCTCCTGACCCACATGGTGGCGCAGCAGTGCGACCTGGAGGTGGGCGACTTCATCTGGACCGGCGGCGACTGCCACATCTACAGCAACCACACCGAGCAGGTGCAAACGCAGCTGGCGCGCGCGCCCTACCCCTACCCCACACTGCGTATCAAGCGCCGCCCCGACAGCATCTTCGACTACCAGTACGAAGACTTCGAGGTGCTCGACTACCAATGCCACCCGGCCATCAAGGCGCCCGTAGCGGTATGACGGTATGAACATGGAAATCGCCCTCATCTACGCCCGCGCCGCCAATGGAGTGATCGGCAAGGACGGCACCATGCCCTGGCACCTGCCGGAGGACCTAGCGCACTTCAAGCAGCTCACGCTAGGAGCGCCCGTCATCATGGGGCGCAAAACCTGGGACTCGCTGCCGCCGCGCTTTCGCCCGCTGCCCGGGCGCGCCAACATCGTCGTCACACGCCAGCCGGATTGGGATGAAACAGGCGCGCAGCGCGCATCCAGCCTGCGCAAGGCGCTACAAATAGCAGAGCAATCAAACGCCCGCACCGTGTGGGTGATCGGTGGCGCGCAGATCTACGCCCAGGCCCTACCCCTGGCCCAGCGCGTGGAAGTGACCGAGATCGCGCAGGACTTCGCGGGCGACGCCTTCGCACCCGAACTCGGCCCCGAGTGGGTGGAAACCACACGCGAGGCGCACACCAGCACGAACGGCCTGGCTTTCACCTTCGTGCGCTACCAGCGGCGCTGAGCGCCTATGCCGGGGCGCCGACGATCACGCTGGACGCCTTGAAGATCGCCGTGGCCGTGCTCCCCACGGTCAGGCCCAGTTCTTCGCGGCTTGTGTGGGTGATGATCGCGGCGATCGACACCCCATCGGCCACGTCGATCACCACCTCGTCGTTCACCGCACCCGGCGTGATGCGCGCCACCTGGCCCGTGAGGCGGTTGCGCGCCGAGAACCTGGCCCCGTCCGCTTCCGTCACCACCACGATGGACGAGGCCTTGACCAGTGCAAAGGCCTGCGCGCCCACCTGCAGGCCCAAGCCTTCGGTGCTTTCGTGCGTGACGGTGGCGACGATGCGCAGGCCCGGCCGCACCTCGATTTCGACCTCGTCATTGACGGCGCCGTGCACCACGCGGGTGACGGTGCCTGCGAAATGGTTGCGCGCACTGGTTTTCATGTTGATGTTCCGGATCAGGAGGTAGTCGTCGGCAATGCCCTGGGCCTGCTGGCCCAGCTGCGCGATGAAGCGCTGGTGCGCGGCCTCAATGCGGCGGAAGTTCTCCACCAGTTGCTGGCCCCGGGGCGTCAGCCGCGTGCCGCCGCCGCCTTTGCCGCCCGCCACGCGCTCCACCAACGGCTCGCCCGCCAGGTTGTTCATGGTGTCGATGGCGTCCCAGGCGGCCTTGTAGCTCATCTTCATGGCCTTGGCGGCGTGGGTGATGGAGCCCTGCTCGCCCACCAGCGCCAGCAACTGCACGCGGCCCGAGCCACCCAGGCTCTCGCCACCCACCGTCATCCAGACCGAGCCGCCGAGTTCGATGCGTTGGTCTTTTTCAGGCATGGGCCTGCTCCTCCGTCATGTGGCCCGCTTCCATGCGCAGCACCTGTTCGCCAAACACGCGCACGTCCTCGGGGTCGTGCGTGATGAACACCATGGGCACCTGCAGGCGGCGCTGCAGCGCGTCCAGCTCGGCGCGCATGCTGGCGCGCAGGTCGGTGTCGAGCGCGGCGAAGGGTTCGTCGAGCAGCAGCGCACGCGGCCGCGCCACCAGCGCACGCGCCAGGGCCGTGCGCTGGCGCTGCCCGCCCGACAGCTCGTGCGGGTGCTGGTGCGCCACCTCGCGCAGGCCGAAGGCATCGAGCCAGCGTTCCACGTCCGGGCTGGCATGGGCCGCCGGCGGGTTGCGCCAGCCGCGCCGCTCGCCAAAAGCGATGTTCTGGCGCACGTTGAGGTGCGGGAACAGCGCGTAGTCCTGGAACAGATAGGCCACATTGCGCGCCTGGGGCGGCTGGTAGATGCCCCGGGCGGCGTCGAACAGCGTCTCGCCGTCGATGCGCACATGGCCCGCGTCGGGCCGCAGCAGCCCGGCCAGCACCTTGAGCAGCATGCTCTTGCCCGCGCCAGAGGGGCCCACCACCACCACGCGCTCGCCCTGCGCGCAAAAGCGCGCCCGCAGCTCGAAGGTGCGGTGGCCCGAGCGCAGCGTTTTGCGAATGTCCACATCAAGCCGCATGCAAACCTCTCTGTGTTTCGCTGCTTCGCAAACGGCAAACAGCCCACGATGCGGGCGCGGCCCAAGCCAGCAGCCACAGCGCAAGGGCCGCCCCGCCGCGCTGGTGGCGTCCCCCTTCCCGCATCG
>JANJVX010000129.1 GCA_024709845.1 Burkholderiaceae bacterium
CGTGCTCACCGCCACGCACGAGCACCTGATCCGCACCCCCCTCAAAGACCTGGCCGCGCAACTCGACCCCCAGGTGTTCTGGCAGGTGCACCGCGGCACGCTGGTGCGCGCCAGCGCCATCCGCAACGTCACGCGCGACGAGGCAGGCAAACTGCACCTGGCCCTGCAGGGGCGCCCCGAGAAGCTGGCGGTCAGCCGCCTCTACGCCCACCTGTTCAAGGCGATGTAGGCCGCACCCACGCCCTCACAGAAACCACGGCAGGCCCGGACCGCGCAATTGCCAGACGGGCATGCGAGGCGGGGAATCCAGGCGACGAATCAGGTCAGTCCAACAGTTCGTTGAATCCGTGGACTACAAGTGAAAGTCGCCTGCGGCCTCCGGCTGGTACAGCACTTTTTCGATCCGGATGTGGCAGGTCCGGTTCGGAATGCGCCAGTTGAAGGCGTCGCCCTCCCGATAGCCCAGGATCGCGGTGCCGATGCCGGAGCACACCGACAGCTTCCCGGCGCGGTCGTCCGCATCCTCGGGGTAGACCAGCGCCACCTCCAGCGCCTCGTCGTCCACCTGCAGCAAGGCCTTGGAGTTCATCGTGACGACATCCTCCGCCACATTCCATGGATCGACGACGATGGCGCGCTCGATCTCGTGCTCCAGCTCAAAAATGTCCGGGCCGCGCTCGAACTCGACCAGGCTCCTGAGCCGGGCCTTGTCGATCTCGGTGATGTAGATGTCGGCGGTGTGCACCGCAGGGCTTTCGCGCAACAGCCGGAGATAGCGCTCCGAGTGCATGACCAGCGACTTCATGGCGGGCGTTTCGCTGTGCAGCACGAAGCCGCTGTGCAGGAAGGCCTTCAGCGACCGGACATTGTCCGGGTGGATCTTGGCGATCAGCCTCTCGGCCCGCATGTCGAAGAAGGCGAGCTTCATGCCCTCGCGGATGGCGCTGGCGCCGAGCTTGCGGCCCCAGTTGTCGCGGTTGCCAATGACCAGGACCATCTCGCAGTCCGCGCCCGCCTTGACGAGCCGCACGAAGCCGACCGGTACGTCATGCTGGTCGCAGGCCATGAAGAAACGGCCGCCCTGGTTGAACAGATGGGTCAGGATCGGCAGCTGCACCCGGCCGATGACCTGCTCGATGAAGCGCGAGACATGGCGCGAATCACTCAGGTAGCGGGTGACGTCCTCGTCCTCCAGCCAGTCCATCAGAGTCAGCGCGTTCGCCCGGGTGATCTCGGGGCACAGAGAGATAAAAGGCTTGTTCATCTTCACCACCTTTGGTTTCAAGAATGAAAGCCTTTCATGGCCTCTGCCACGACGGTTCTTTCGACGAATCGCTCATTTTAGAGCGGTGCGCAGCACGGGCGCTCGATGGAATGCAATACCCTCGCTATTGCACCACGCGCATCGGCCAGTGGCGGCCACCAGCTCCACCGGTTTCAAGGCGATGTCAACCGGGTCCACCCAGCTCGGGCAACGCGATCACCGCACGCCAGGGCACGCCCGCCAAGGGCTCGTAGTGCGCCACCACGATGGCCCGGCCGGACTGCGTGGCACTGGCGGCAGCAATCGCCTGGCACAGGTAGCGCACCGAGCCATGGTCCAGCCCCGCCACGGGTTCATCGAACAGCGTGAGCGGCGCGCCCGAGGCCAGCGCCGCCGCCATCAGCACCTTGCGCTTGCTGCCGGTGGAGAGCATGTAGATGCCTTTGTGCAAATGCGCCTCCAGACCAAAGCCCTGCACATGGCCGGCCAGCGCCTGGGCATCCCAGGCGGGATGCTGCGCGGGCAGGGATTGCAGCCAGTCGCGCACCGTCAGCGGGTCGATAGCGTCCGAACGCGGGTCCATCCAGAACACCTGGCGCCGGTACGCCTGCGGCGCCTCGGCCAATGCGCTGCCATTGAGCACCAGCTGGCCCCGCGCGGGCGCCAGCGCCCCGGACAGGAGCCGCAGCAGCGTGGTCTTGCCACTGCTTTCACCGCCCTGCACCAGCGTGGCACCCGGGCCCACGCGTGCTGCCCAGTCGGTGAACACGGTCTGCTGGGGGTGGCTGAAACACAGGCCCTGCACCTGCAGAACAGTGGCGTCTTCATTCATCTTCTTGCTCCTTGCATGCAATGGTGGGCAGGGGGCACGGGCTGCCGGACAATGCGGCTGTCCTGCATTGCCCCACCCCGATCCATGCCCCTGCAATACCTCGATTTTGACTACAGCGAAGACGGCGATGGCGTTGGCACCTGGGACGCCATGGCCTCGGTCACGCCCGCACACCTGCCCGCGCTGCGGGCCGAACTTGAAACGGTGCTGTGCTGGGCGCACCACGCGTTTGCCGGGCAGCGCGCGCCGCTCGATGAGGGCGGCGAATGGGACTTCGATCTGCAGACCTTGCACGAAGGCGCGGCGCCTGACCAGTGGCATTACGACGAGGCCAGCGGGCACATCACCGTGGCTCCTGGCGACAGGGGCCAGACGCGACATACGGTGACCCTCTCCCTCAGCGGCACGGCCGCGTTTGGCGCGGCCCTGCGCGAGCGCTTCGGGCTGGACTGACGCCCTGTCCACCCTGTCCCGCACGGGACACTTGCGGGAAACCCTCGCCGGAAAACCCTTAGCGACAAGCGGGGGGTGCGCCGTTATAAACCCGGACACCACACCAAAAACCAAGGGGACAACGGCGTGCAATTCTTGCAGTTGATGATCAGCGGGGTTTCGCAAGGCTGCATCTACGGCCTCATCGCGCTGGGGTTCGTGCTGATCTACAAGGGCACCGAAACCGTGAGCTTCGCCCAGGGCGAGCTGATGATGCTGGGCGCCTTTGGCGGCCTGGCGTGCATGACGCTGATGGGCTTCCCGTTCTGGCTGGCCATTCTCAGCGCCATCGCGGGCATGGCGCTGTTCGGCATGGCGCTGGAGCGCGCCGTCATCCGCCCCATCCTGGGCCAGCCCGCGTTCTCCATCGTGATGCTGACCATCGGTGTGGGCTACACGGCGCGCGGGCTCATCACCATGATTCCCGGCATCGGCACCGAGACCTATGTGTTGCCGGTGCCCTACAAGGACGAGATCTGGACCTTCGGCACGCTGGTGGTGAACGTCGAGCAGTTCGTCATCATTGCCGCCACGGCCGTGCTGTGCGCCCTGCTGTTCATCCTGTTCAAGTACAGCAAGCTGGGCATTGCCATGCAGGCCTCGTCGCAAAACCAGCTGGCAGCCTATTACATGGGCATTCCGGTGCAGCGCCTCAACGGCCTGGTGTGGGGGCTGGCCGCGGCCGTGGCAGCCATTGCCGGGCTGCTGCTGGCGCCCATCACCTTTGTGCACGCTAACATGGGTTTCATCGGGCTCAAGGCGTTTCCGGCCGCCGTGGTGGGGGGCTTCAGCAGCCTGCCCGGCGCCATCGTGGGCGGGCTGGTGATCGGCCTGGTCGAATCGTTCTCGGGCTTTTACCTGCCCGATGGTTTCAAGGACGTGGCCGCCTACGTGGTGGTGCTGATCATGCTG
>JANJVX010000149.1 GCA_024709845.1 Burkholderiaceae bacterium
CTGGCCGCCGCGCACGGTGTTCCCGGCGGCGAACTGCGCATGTCGGCCACGGTGGGTTTTGCCCGGCATGTGGCGCCCGCACTGGGGGCGCTGCTGGCACAACACCCGGCCCTGCGCCTGCGCCTGCTGGTGGACGACAGCGCCATCGATCTGATCGGGGCACGCATCGATCTGGCCGTGCGCTTCGGCCGCCTGCAGGACTCCAGCTGGGCAGCCCGGCGGCTGTGCGCCATGCACTGGTGGCTGTGCGCCAGCCCTGGCTGGCTGGCGCGCAACGCCCCCCCGGAGCACCCGGACGCGCTGCTGACCCAGGACTGGATCGGCTTCACCCGCGAAGGCCCGGGCCTGCAGCTGGACTTGCACAGCCCCGCAGGCGAGCAACGCACACTGCGCGTGGCGCCGCGCATTGCCAGCAACAACCAGCTTTCCATCCAGCAGATGTGCGAGGCCGGCCTGGGCCTGGCCCTGATGGGCAGCATGGATGTGCAGGAGGCGCTGCAGGCCGGGCGCCTGGTGCGGCTGCTGCCCGCCTGGTCATTCGGCACGCTCGACATCTGGGCGGTCACGCCCCAGCGCGACGCCCAGCCCGCCAAGGTGCGCCAGGCTATCGCGGCGCTGCAGGCCTACTTCCGGGAGCTGCCGGGCGTGTCGGCATAATCCATCAATAATTTATCCTTCATTCAGATAAATAAGATAATTTACCAATACATCTGCGCACCCTAAAGTCGCGGCTTTTCAACCGGAGCCGTACCATGACCTCACCAGCCTCGCCCCGCCTGCCCATCGACCATGTCCTGGCGGCATTCGCCCAAGGCGACGTTCCCACGCTGCTGGCGCACACCGCCGACGACGTGGACTTTCGCATCGACCACTACCGCGACCTGGCCGACACCTCCTGGCAGCAGGCGCGCAGCAAAAGCGACCTGCTGGCGGTACTGCAGCGTCTGGCGGTGGAAGTTTTTCCGAAGGGAACGCAGATCGTGCACACGCACAGCACCCCACTGGGCAATGGCTGGGCCCTCACACAATTCCACCAGCGCTTCTTCTACGCCGTGCAGCAGCGCGAGGTGGAAAGCCTGACCTGGATCGTGAGCCACTCGCAGGACGGCCAGCTGGACTATTTCCGCGAAACCGTCTCCACCATCACCCCCCTCGCGGCCACACCCTCCTGACTCCACCTGCCATGCTGTTCGACCTGCGCGCCCTGGGCTACTTCGTGGCCGCCTTCGAGGAACGGTCCGTCACGGCGGCCGCACGCCGCTGCTTCGTGGCCCAGCCCTCGATCAGCATGGCCATCAAGGGGCTGGAAGAAGCCCTGGACACGGTGCTGTTCGAGCGCAGCCGCAGCGGCCTGGCGCCCACCCCGGCGGGCGAGCGCCTGTACCCGCGCGCCTGCAGCCTGCTGGCCCAGTCCACGGCCATGGTGCGCGATTTCCGCGACACCCCGCGCACCACCCTGGGCCTGTACCTGCAAGACGACGTGCTCGTGCAGACCGCCGCGCCGCTGATCGCGCTGCTCGGCCAGCACCTGCCCGGTGCCGTCCTGCGGATCACGGCGTCCATGGACGAGGCGCAACTGGGCCTGGTGGCCGAGGGCTGCAAGCGGGCCACCGATGTCTTCGTGCCACTGTGGCGCGAGCCCTATGTGATGCTTGTCCCCGAATCGCACCCCCTGCGCTTTCGCAAAGGCTTTGGCCTGGACGACCTGCAGGGCATGCCCCTGATCGAGCGGCCCTACTGCCCGCAGCAGCAGGCTTTCGCGCGGCTGCTGGCCGAACGCGGCGTGGTGCCGGACCTGCGTGCCAGCGCAGCCCGAGAAGAGCTTCTGCTGCACATGGTGGAACTGGGATTAGGCCTGGCCATCGTTCCGGCTTCACACACTCGCCATGCGCGTCGCGCGGTCGTGCGTCCCCTGGAGGCGGGCACCATCGGCTTCGATCGCCATCTGGGCCTGGCGTGCGCGCCGCAAGACGCCGCCACCCGCGCGCTGTTGAAAACCCTGGCCGCCGGCATGCGGGAGCGGCTGCCCCTGGCGGCCTGAACCCGGGCGACAGCGGGCCTGTGCCCCGCTGCGCATAATGGCCCGCATGATCGACCTTTACACCGCCGCCACACCCAACGGGCACAAGGTCTCCATCGCGCTGGAGGAACTGGGCCTGCCCTACGAGATGCATGTGCTCGACCTCGCGCGCGGGGTCCAGAAGGAACCCTGGTTCCTGGCCATCAACCCCAACGGGCGCATTCCCGCCATCGTGGACCGTGGCGCCGAGGACTTCGCGGTGTTCGAGTCCGGCGCCATCTTGCTGTATCTGGCCGAAAAGACCGGACAACTGCTGCCCCAGGACGCCAAGGGCCGCTCGCGCGTGGTGCAGTGGCTCATGTTCCAGATGGGCGGCATCGGCCCCATGATGGGCCAGGCCAACGTGTTCTTCCGCTACTTCCCCGAGAAGATCCAGCCCGCCATCGACCGCTACCAGGGCGAATCCAAGCGCCTGTTCCGTGTGCTCGACACCCACCTGGAGCAGCACGAATACCTGGCGGGCGACTACTCCGTCGCCGACATCGCCAACTGGGCCTGGGTGCGCACGCACCGCTGGTCGGGCGTGCCGATCGACGACCTGCCCCACCTGCAGCGGTGGGTGGAGGCCATCCGCGCGCGCCCTGCCGTGCAAAAAGGCATCCTCATGCCACCCT
Organism: Burkholderiaceae bacterium; assembly: GCA_024709845.1. Taxonomy (GTDB): domain Bacteria; phylum Pseudomonadota; class Gammaproteobacteria; order Burkholderiales; family Burkholderiaceae_C; genus Simplicispira. Next base: position 2,695 of record JANJVX010000149.1, read on the forward strand.
CGATGCGCGAGAACGGTCCCGACCGGGAAGAAAAGGAACGCCAGTTTGCCGAGGAAGCACGCAAGATGGTCGAGATGGGCCAGTCGCGCCCATCGGACGTCTGAGACACCATTCCGGAGACCTGCAATGAAGCTCTACACCGCCCCCCGCGCCCCCAACCCGCGCCGCGTCACCATGTTCATGGCCGAAAAGGGCATCACCGGTATCACGATGGTGCCCGTGGACCTGAACGCCCAGGAGCACAAGGCGCAGGCCTTTCGCGCCAAGAGCCCGCTGGCCACCGTGCCCGCGCTGGAGCTGGACGACGGCCGCATCCTGACCGAAACGCGCGCCATCTGCACCTGGCTGGAAGGGCGCTACCCCGAACCCAACCTCATGGGCCAGGACTTCGAGGAGCGCGCCTTCATCGAAATGACCGACCGGCGCGTGGAGTGGTACCTGTTCGCTCGCATCGGCCACTGCATACGTCACACGCACCCGGGCTTGGCCGCGCTGGAGCAGCCCCAGTTCCCCGACTACGGCCAGAGCGAAGGCCGCAAGATGCGCGAGGCCGCGCGCTGGCTCGACGACACGCTGGCACAGCAGCCCTTTGTGGCCGGCGAGCGCTTCACCATTGCCGACATCACCACCTTCTGCGCGCTGGAGTTCGCCCGCGGGCTGATGAAGTTTGTGCCCGGCGCCGAGGAAATGGCCCACCTGCAGGCCTGGCGCGACCGCATTGCCGAGCGGCCCAGCGCCCGGGCGGTTTGAATCAGTAGGGAAAGCGCAGGGTAAAAACGGTCAGGCCGCTTTCCGATGCGGCGGACACCGCGCCCCGGTGCGCGCGCAGGATGGCCTGCGTGATGGCAAGACCCAGCCCTGTGCCTTCGCCTGCGGCATGCTGGCGCGCAGGATCGACCCGGTAGAAGCGCTCGAACAAGCGGTCCAGGTGCTGCGCGGGAATCGTCTCGCCCGTGTTCTCCACCCGCAGCAACAACTGGCCCTCCTGGCGCACGATGGTCACCGTCACCCGGCCTCCTGGCGGAGTGTGGCGCAAGGCGTTGGACAACAGGTTGTTCAGCGCCCTGCGCAGCATGAGCCGGTCACCCTGCACCATGCCGTCACCCATGAGCGCCAAAACGATGTGCCGCTCGTCAGCCAGCGCCTCGTAAAAATCAAACAGATCGCGCACCTCGCGCGCCAGGTCCACCGGCTCATCCTGCACGATGGCCAGGCCGTTCTCGGCCTTGGCCAGAAACAGCATGTCGGCAATCATGCGCGCCAGGCGCTCGAACTCCTCGGCGTTCGATTCCAGGATGGCCCGGTAGCTATCGGCATCGCGCGGGCGGCTCAGCGCCACCTGGGTCTGCATCATCAGGTTGCTGATGGGCGTGCGAAGCTCATGAGCCAGATCCGAAGAAAAATCGGACAGGCGCCGGAAGGCCTCTTCCAGACGCTCCAGCATTTCGTTCAGGGTGGCGGCCAGGTCGGCCAGCTCGGCAGGCACGGCCTGCGCGGGCAGGCGCCGGTCCAGGCTGTGTGCCGTCACCGCAGCCGCCTGCTCACGCATGGAGCGCAGCGGCGCAAGGCCCCTGCGCGCGGCAAACCAGCCCAGCAGCCCCATGAGCAAGGCCGCGCAGGCCACGAACAGCCACAGGCTGCGCTGCAAGGTGCGCAGGAAGGCATCGTGGTGCTCGCTGTCGATGGCCATGGCCACCTGCACCTGCGTACCCATGGCCGTCGGAAACGTTGCCGCCAGACCCCGGTAGTTTTTGCCGTCCTGCGACCATGTCCACAGCGGCGCCAAAGCCAGATCCGTTTCCAGCACCTGCAACCGCGATGGAAACTGTGCATCGGCCGTCGCCAGCAAGACCTGCTGGTCTGGTCCCAGGACCTGCACCAGCAGATCATGGTGCGCCAGGAAGGCGTCTCCCAGCGGCACGGACAGGCGTTCGAGTTGCGCCAGGGAGTCCACCTGCGCAATGAGGTGTTGGGCATGCTGCAGCTTGCCCGTGAGTTCGGCGCGGTCCAGCTCCTCGAAATGGCGTTCGATCGCCCCCCCGACCAACCCGCCCAGCGCCAGCAGCACTGCGCCCGAACCCAGGGTGAAGAGCAGCGTGAGCCGCGCCGTCAGCGAAAGGCGCGCGATCACGGCGCCTCCAGCACATAGCCCATGCCGCGCACCGTGCGGATGAGCTTGGGCTCGAAGGCATCGTCCACCTTGGCGCGCAGGCGGCGCATGGCCACCTCGATGACGTTGGTGTCGCTGTCGAAATTCATGTCCCAGACCTGCGATGCGATCAGCGAGCGCGGCAGCACTTCGCCCTGGCGGCGCATCAGCAACTCCAACAGCGCGAATTCCTTGGCCGTCAGTTCGATGCGCTGCCCGCCACGCGCCACGCGGCGGCGCAGCAGGTCCAGCTCCAGGTCGGCGACACGCAGCGCAGTGGACTCCATGCCGCTTCGGCCCCGGCGCAGCAGGGTGCGCACGCGCGCCAGGAACTCGGAAAACGCGAACGGTTTGACCAGGTAGTCGTCAGCCCCCAGCTCCAGCCCCCTGACGCGGTCCTCCACCTGATCGCGCGCGGTGAGAAAGAGCACTGGCATCTCCTTGCCGCTGCGGCGCAGGGTTTCCAGCACCTGCCAGCCGCTCAGGCCTGGCAGCATCACGTCGAGCACCAGCAGGTCATGGTCGCCTGTGACCGCCAGGTGCAAACCGTCCACACCATTGCGCGCCAGTTCGACCACGAAGCCCGACTCCGCCAGGCCCTGCTGGAGGTAGTCGCCCGTCTTGGGCTCGTCTTCAACGATGAGGATTTTCATACGGGGCTGCGACAGGACGTTGCGCCGGATTGTGCCTGCCCCACCGCCGCCAGGAACGTAGATGACAGATTTGTAATCTTCCGGAAATCTGCCCGTTGGGGAGCACGCAGCACCATGCGGACCATGCCTCCACATCCCTCGCGATACCGAAGCCCGGGCCGATGCGCCGGGTTGCTGCTGACCCTGATGCTGGCCACCGCCCCTGCCGCCGCGCAAACCCTGGCACAGGCCCTGGAGCAGGCCTGGCAGTTGCACCCCCAGGCCCTGGCGGGCAGCGCACGCAACGCACAGGCCGCAGCAAGCATCGAAGCCGCCAGCAGCCTGACGCCGGGACCGGCCACGCTGTCGCTGGGCGCCGCGAGTGACCGCTTTCACGCCAACCAGGGCCAGCGCGAATGGGAGGTCGAAATGGCCGTTCCGCTGTGGTTGCCTGGCCAGAAGGCCGCGCAAAGCGCCGAGGCCGCCAGCGGTCAGTCCCAGGTCGTGGCGCAACAACATGCGCTGCGCCTGCAACTGGCGGGCGAGCTGCGCACGGCCTGGTGGGCCGTGGCGGCGGCGCGCCAGGCCCGTGCCCAGGCGCAGCAGCGCGTGGACACGGCCCAGGCCCTGCTGGCGAATGTGCAGCGCCGCTACCGCGCAGGAGAGCTGGCACGCATCGATGCCAATCTGGCCCAGCGCGAAGTGCTCGCCGCCCAGGGCGCCCTGGCCGATAGCGACGCCATCCTGTTACAAGCCGAGCAAACCTATCACGCGCTCACCGGCACCGCCGCACCCGGGCAACTGGACCCGGAACCCCCCGCTGTTCAGGACACCCCCGGCCAGGAGCATCCTCTGCGGGCCGCTGCCTCGGCCGCCCTGGCCCAGGCGCAGGCACGCGTGCGGTCGGCAGACGCCACACGCCGTGCGGCGCCCGAGCTGGCCTTGCGCATGGTGCGCGACCGCGGGGCGGCCGGGCAGGCGTATGCGAACACCCTGGGAGTCAAGCTGACGATTCCGCTGTCGTCCGGGCCGCTGGTGCGCCAGGCCCAGTCGGCCGCATTGGCCGAGCTGGCGCAGGCCCAGGCAGAAATGGACCAGGTGGAACGCAAGCTGGCGCTCGATGCTGCCCTGGCCCGCCGCCACCTGGAAGCCACGCAACGCCAGTGGAACCAGGCGCAGCAACGCCTGGCCCTGGACACCGACACGCTCCAACTGGCCGAAAAAGCCTTTGCCCTCGGCGAGACCGACCTCACCGCCCTGCTCCGTGCACGCTCCGAGGCGCTGGAAGCCCAGGCCCTGGTGGGCCAGCAGCAGGTGGCCCTGATGGCCGCCCGGTCCCGCATGCACCAAACCCTGGGAGTCCTTCCGAAATGAACCCCGTACGAACCCTTTTTCTGGGCACCGCCCTGGCTGCGGCGGCCTTGCCCGCCCTGGCCCATGGCGACGAAGACCACAGCGAGCCCCACCCCGTCGCCGCTCCCATGGCCGCGCAAGGCCCGCGCGCCGAGGCCCAGACCGATGCCTTCGAACTGGTGGCCACGCTGGAGCAGGACCGGCTGGTGCTGTACATCGACCGTTTCGACACCAATGAACCTGTCGTGGGCGCCCAGGTGGAAGTGGACACCGGCACCGTGCAGGCCTTGGCCACGCAATCGTCCCCCGGCGTGTACTGGATAGCCGAGGGCGGGCTTGGCCAGCCGGGCAAGCACCCGCTGGCCATCACCATCGAAACCGAAGACACCGCCGATCTTCTGACCGCCTCGCTGGAGGTGACCGCGCCACCTGCCGCCAGCACCAGCGGCCCGAAATCCGAACCCTGGATGGCCTGGGGACTGGGCGGCACCCTGCTGCTCTCGGGCGCGGGCCTGCTGGCCCTGCGCCGTCGCCCCCGTACCACCGCTCCCGGAACCGCCACATGACATTCGCACCGTTTTTTGCCGCATGGCTGCTGGCCTTGCATGGCGCAGTCTTCGCCCACGGGGGCGAAGACCATGACCACGGCCCCGCCGCCGCGGCCCTGCCCGCCGCAGACACCACAGCCCCACAGCGCTTGGCCGACGGCAGCCTGTTCATCCCCAAGGCCATCCAGAGACAATGGGGCCTGCGCACCGTGCGGGCAGACATCCGTGACCTGCCCGCCTCGGTCGAATTGCAGGGCAAGGTGGTGGCCGACGCCAATGCCGGCGGACGCGTGCAATCCACCCAGCCGGGGCGCATCGAAGCCCCCGCCCAGGGCTTGCCCACCCTGGGCCAGCAGGTCCGCAAAGGGCAGGTGCTGGCCCATGTGCGGCCTACCGTGTCGAACACCGAACGCGGCAGCCTGCAGGCCCAGCTGGCCGATCTGGATGCACAGCAGGCCATCGCCCAGCGCAAGCTGGAACGCTACACCCAGCTCCAGGGGGCCGTACCGCAGTCGGCCATTGATGCCGCGCGGCTGGAAGCAGAGGCCCTGCGCCAGCGCAGGCTGGCCTTGCAGGCCAGCCTGCAGGCGCCGGAGGCGCTGCGTGCACCGGTGTCCGGCGTGGTCAGCGCGGTGCACGCCATGGCGGGCCAGGTGGTCGATGCGCGAGAAACGCTGTTCGAGGTGGTCAACCCCGCGCGGCTGACCGTGGAGGCCCTGGCCTACGACCCCGCCCTGGCCCGGGGCGTGACGGCGGCCAGCACCAGCGTGGCCGACGGCACCACCGAACTGCAGTTTGTCGGCAGCGGAAGGCAGTTGCGCGAGCAGGCCTGGGTGCTGCAGTTCCGCATTCCATCGGACCAGCATGCACTGGCGGTGGGCCAGTCGGTGAAGGTGATCGCCACCACCCGGCAGACGCACAAGGGCGCCTCTGTTCCGCAGGCGGCCGTGGTGCGCGGTGCCGGGGGTGATCAGGCGGTATGGGTGCATACGACTGCCGAAAAATTCGAACGCCGCACGGTGCGCACACAGGCCCTGAGCGCGGAAAGCGCCGCAGTCACCTCCGGCATTGCCGCGGGCGAGCGCGTGGTCACCCAGGGCGCGAGCCTGTTGGCGCAGGTGCGCTGAACATGTTTGACTTCATCATCCATACGAGCCTGCGCCAGCGCCTGATGGTGCTGGGCTTGTCACTGTTCCTGGTGGTCTACGGCGCGCTGACTTTGCGGCAGATGCCGGTCGATGTGTTTCCCGACCTGAACAAACCCACGGTGACACTGATGACCGAGGCCGGCGGCATGGCCCCGGAAGAAGTCGAACAGCTGGTGAGCTTTCCCATCGAGTCGGGCATGAACGGCATGCCCGGGGTGACCCGCGTGCGCTCGGTCTCGGGCGTGGGCCTGTCGATCGTGTATGTGGAATTCGAGTGGGGCTCCGACATCTATCGCAACCGCCAGCAGATTGCCGAGCGCCTGAACCTGGTGCGCGAACAGTTGCCCGAAGGCATCGTGCCGCAGATGGGGCCGATTTCTTCCATCATGGGCGAGATTCTGCTGATCGCCCTGCCCGCCGACCCCGCCAAGGTCAGCCCGATGCAGGTGCGCGAGTATGCCGACTGGGTGGTTCGCCCCCGGCTGCTCACCATCCCGGGCATCGCACAGGTCACGCCCATTGGCGGAGAGGTGCGCCAGTACCGGGTGGAGATCGATCCGGCCAGACTTCAGGCCCTGGGTATCGAACGGGAACAGGTGGACGCCGCGCTGCGCGACTTTGGCGCCAACACCAGCGGCGGCTTCCTGCAGGCACAGGGGCGCGAATACCTGATCCGCCAGGTAGGTCGCACCAGCCGCATTGAGGACCTGCGCAACGTGGTGGTGGGTGTGAAGAACACGCAGCCCATCCTGCTGCACCAGGTGGCCGAGGTTCGGCTGGCCCCGGCCGTCAAGCGGGGCGACGCCAGCTACAAGGGCCAGCCGGCCGTGATCCTGTCCGTGCAGAAGCAGCCCGGCGCCGACAGCGTGGCGCTCACCCAGGCCGTCGAGCAGGCCATGGCGACGCTGAACAAGGCGCTGCCCCAGGGCATCGAAACGCCGCAGTTTTTGTTCAAGCAGGCCGACTTCATCGAGCGCTCCGTGGGCAACGTCAAGGAAGCCCTGCGCGATGGCGCCCTTCTGGTGGCGGTCGTGCTGTTCCTGTTCCTGCTGAATGTGCGCACCACGGTCATCTCGCTGGTGGCCATTCCTCTGTCGCTGATGGTGACCGCGCTGGTGTTCCGCTATTTCGGCCTGTCGATCAACACCATGACGCTGGGCGGGCTGGCCATCGCCATTGGCGAGTTGGTGGACGACGCGGTGGTGGACGTCGAAAACGTGCTGCGCCGCCTGAAGGAAAACCGCCTGAAACCGCAACCGCTCCCGGCCCTGACGGTGATTGCAGCTGCCTCCCGGGAGGTGCGCACGGGCGTGGTCTATGCCACCCTGGTTGTGGTGCTGGTGTTTGTGCCCTTGTTTGCCCTGCCCGGCATCGAAGGCCGCTTGTTCACTCCCCTGGGCATTGCGTATGTGGTCTCCATCCTGGCCAGCATGGTGGTGGCCGTCACCATCACCCCTGTGCTGTGCTACTACCTGCTGCCGCGCATGAAGCAACTGCACGCGGGCGACAGCCCGCTGGCAGCCTGGCTCAAGCACTGGGACGCCCGCTTGCTGAACAGCTCGTTCGATCATGCGCGCAGCCTGCTGGCGGCTGCACTGGTCATGGTTCTGGCCGTTGCCGCCAGCGTGCCCTTCTTTCCGCGCTCGTTCCTGCCGCCCTTCAACGAAGGTACGCTCACGGTGAACGTGCTGCTCAACCCCGGCACCTCGCTGGAAGAGTCCAACCGCATCGGAACACTGGCCGAGCAACTGGCGCTGCAAGTCCCCGAGGTCACCCAGGTGGGCCGCAGAACCGGCCGCGCGGAGCTGGACGAGCATGCCGAAGGGGTGCACTACACCGAGATGGACATCGACCTGAAGGTGTCCGAGCGCAGCCGCGATGCCGTGGTGCAGGACATTCGCGCCCGGCTGGCCACCCTGCCCGCAGCCACCAGCGTCGGGCAGCCCATTTCGCACCGGCTGGACCACCTGCTCTCGGGCGTGCGGGCACAGATCGCGCTGAAGGTGTACGGCGACGACCTGGACACGCTGCGCGGCCTGGCCGGAGAACTGCGCGACCGTCTGTCGCGCGTTCCGGGCATCACCGACCTGCAGATCGAAAAACAGGTGCTGATTCCGCAGATCAAGATCCACCTGGACTATGAACAGGCTGCGCGCTACGGCGTCGCGCCCGGTGCCGTTCTGCGGTCCTTGCAGCAGATGATCGAAGGCGAACACATTACCCAGATCATCGAGGGCAACCGCCGCTTCGACCTGGTGGTGCGCCTGCCCGAAGACCAGCGCGGACTTCATGCTCTGAAAGGCCTGCTGATCGAAACCCCCACGGGTGCGGTGCCCCTGTCCCTGCTGGCCACCATTGAAGATGGCGAAGGCCCCAACCAGGTCAGCCGGGAGAACGCACGCCGGCGCATCGTGGTGTCGGCCAATACCGACGGCAGCGACATGGCGCGCATCATTGGCGATATCCGCAGCACCCTGGCCGCCACGCCCCTGCCGGAGGGGTATTTCACCGCGCTCGAAGGCCAGTTCCAGGCCCAGGAACAGGCGGCCCGGTTGATTGCGCTGCTGGCGCTGGTGTCCCTGGCCCTGATCTTCCTCGTGCTCTACAGCCGCTACCGCTCCACCGTGCTCACGCTGATCATCATGGGCAACATTCCCCTGGCCCTGGTGGGCAGTGTGCTGGCGCTGTGGATTTCGGGCCAGCCGTTGTCGGTGGCCGCGCTGGTGGGCTTCATCACGCTGACGGGCATCTCGACGCGCAACGGCATCCTCAAGATCAGCCACTACATCAACCTGTGCGCATTCGAGGGTGAAAAGTTTGGCAAGCAACTCATCGTGCGCGGCTCGCTGGAGCGCCTCACCCCGGTGCTGATGACGGCGCTGGTCGCCGCCTTCGCGCTGGTGCCGCTGCTGGTGTCGGCGGATGCCCCCGGCAAGGAAGTGCTGCACCCCGTGGCCGTGGTGATTTTCGGCGGCCTGGTCAGCTCCACGCTGCTCGACACCTTGCTGACGCCGCTGATGTTCTGGCGCTGGGGCGAAAAGCCCCTGGAACGCCTGCTCACGCTGCACCACCAGGAAAAAGCCACCGACAGTTTCTAGCACCCTGCGAAAGGCCGGGTCCACACCAAGGAGTCTCCATGAAAAAAAATCGATTCATCCCCGCCATTGCCCTGGCACTGTTCACCTCGGCGGCCAGCGTGCAGGCCCACGACGATGCCTACCTGGATACACAACAGGCACCCCATGGCGGCCAGTTGCGCATGGCAGGCGCCTACCACCTGGAACTGGTGGTGGACAAATCAACCCCGCAAGCAACGGACAAACCCGTGGTGGTGTATGTCACCGACCATGCCGATCAAAAATTCCCCACCGATGGCAGCACCGGAACCGCCATCATCCTGGCAGCGAAAAGCAAGACCAGCGTGGCGCTGGTGCCTGACGGGGACAACCGCCTCAGGGGCATGGGGCGGTATGCCTCCACACCGGACATGAAGGTCGTGGTCACCTTCACGGCCAAAGGCCAACCTCCGGAAACCGCACGCTTCACTCCGCTGCTCAAAGCCACGCAGGACGATGCAGGCCACCACAAGCACAAGCATTGACTCTGCGCATGGCACTTCCTTCGCTTCCATCCCCAGGAGATCCCACCATGACCCATACAACATACCGCCCGCTCAGCGCCCTTTGCGCGCTTGCGCTGACAGGCGCCCTGGCATGCGCCGGCACATCGGTCCTGGCGGCCGATGTGGATCCAGACCATTCGGCACACCAGCATGACGGGCCCGCAGCCACCCAGGCACCCGGGGACAGCGGCGCCAAGGCTCAAGACATCGCCATGCAAAAGCAGATGCACGCCATGAAGGCCATGCACGAAAAAATGATGCGCGCCAACACCCCCGAAGAACGCAGCGCCCTGATGGCCGACCACATGCAAGCCATGCGGGATGGCATGGGCATGATGCAGAAGATGGGGCCGTCCGGAGGCATGGGCGCACCCCAAGGACGCAAGTCCATGGGGTGTGACATGCACGCGTCGCATCGCATGATGGGCGCGCGCATGGAGATGATGGAGTCCATGATGCAGATGATGATGGACCGCATTCAGATGCTGACCCCGGAGCCCCCTGGTGGAAAACAATGACTACCGCCTGTCCCGACACCATGCCCCATCGCTGCGCGGGTCCGCTGAGCAGCGACAGCGATGACTGAAGTGACCGGCACCGCGACGCGCTCCCGCTTCTTGCCCTGGAGCCTGGGCGGACTGCTGGTACTGCTGCTTGCCGCTGGTGCCTATGCGCTGGGGGCAGGAAGCGCACAGCGCAAGGCCGCCGCAGGGCTGCTGCGCCCCGACGACGCCCAGGTAGTGGCCACGGGCGCCCAGATATACGCCCAGCATTGCGCGGCGTGCCACGGAGCCCGTGGTGAGGGCCAGACAGACTGGCGCGAACCCGGCCCTGATGGGCTCATGCGCGCTCCGCCGCATGACGAAAGCGGTCACACCTGGCACCACCCCGACGCACAACTGATCGCGATCACCAAGCACGGACTGGCCCAACAGATCAGACAGCCTGACTACCAGACCCACATGCCTGTCTACGACGGGGTGCTGAGCGATGCAGAAATCGTCGCGGTGCTTTCCTGGATCAAGGCGCAGTGGCCCAAGGACATCCGGGAACGCCATGACCAGACGAATGCGCAGCACCGCAAATCGCCGGGTCACTGAACCAGCCCGGTGCACGCCCCCCTGTTGGGGTGCTGTCTGAAAATTTTCTGCTGTAACAGAACGATTCTGCTTCTAGAATTTGGAGGCGCAAGTTTCTGCGTGAAAGAGGCCCCCCATGAAATCCGTCCAGAAAGATATTGACGAGCGCACCAATCTCACCGGCTCCAACAAGTTTGAGCTGTTGCTGTTCCGTCTGGGGGCCGACAACGCCTTGGGCCAGTCGGAGCTGTTCGGCATCAATGTGTTCAAGATCCGCGAGATCGTGGCCATGCCTGCCATCACCCCCATCGTGGGCGCCACGCCCCACTCCCTCGGGGTGGTGAACCTGCGCGGGCAGGTGATCCCGGTGCTGGATCTGCCGTCCATCGTGGGCTGCAAGCCCAAGACGGGGCTGAACATCATGCTGGTGACGGAGTACGCGCGCACCACGCAGGCGTTCGCGGTGGAGTCTGTGGAGGACATCGTTCGCCTGGACTGGAAGCAGGTGCTTTCGGCCGAGACCAGCGGTGCGGCGCACAACCTGGTCACCAGCATTGCCCGCCTTGACGGCAACACCGACGGGACCCGCCTGGCCCAGGTACTGGATGTGGAGGCCATTCTGCAGATGGTGTCCCCCTCGGACGAGCACCAGGTGGACCCCCAGAAGGTCGGCGCCAAACTCAAGCTCAAGCCCGGCACCATCATCCTGGCGGCCGACGACTCGTTTGTGGCCCGCTCCCTCATCGAGCAGGAACTGCAGGCGCTGCATGCCCCCTTCGAGATGGTCAAATCCGGCAAGGAGGCCTGGGACCGCCTCAATGCCCTGGCCAATGCGGCAGCGGCCGAGGGCAAGGGTATTCTGGACAAGGTCAGCCTGGTGCTGACCGACCTCGAAATGCCCGAGATGGACGGCTTCACACTGACACGCAACATCAAGCAGGACGCCCGCTTCGAAGGTCTGCCCGTGGTGATTCATTCGTCGCTGTCGGGTTCGGCCAACGAAGACCATGTGCGCAGCGTGGGCGCCGATGCCTACGTGGCCAAGTTCGTCGCCGAAGACCTGGCCCAGACCATCCGCGACGTTCTGCCCCGCTGACCCGGTGGCACCCGGCTCTGTCCGGCGCGCACCACGGCTGGAGCGCGCGGGCACGGCGCAGGTGGCTGGTGCTGCGCCTTGGCCGTGGACTCGCCACCGCCCGTCCCTTTAGAACGTGTTTACGATCTCGCAGGGCTCCCTGGGAGATCGCAAACGCGTTCTTAGACTCACCCCCCCATGTACGTGCGCCGCAACTGGGCGTTGAGCAGCGACATCTGCTCGGCGCTGGCGCGCTCGGCCCCGGATACGCCGCTGGGGGACTCCGGCTCGGGCCGTGCAGCCATTTCCTGGGCCTGGCGGCTCAGG
>JANJVX010000153.1 GCA_024709845.1 Burkholderiaceae bacterium
ATCAGCCACAACAAGATCGCCATGGAAATGGCCGAGCAACTGATCGGCGTGACCATGCAGGAGCAGGGCGTCTCGCGCATCGTGGCGGTGGACATGGAGTCCGCCCTGTCCATGGCCGACGCATGAAGTGCAACACCCCCCTGAGTCGCTTCGCGCCTTCCCCCCGCTCTCGCCTCGCTGCGCGATGCGGGCAGGGGAACGCCGCCAGCGCGGCGGGGCGGCCCTTGCGCGGCGGCCCTGGCCTGGGCTGCGCCAGTTTCACGCGTCGTGGGTGATGTGGCACTCCATGAGAAACTGATACCCATACATTTTTCGCACCATGAGCACCCTGCAAATCAGCCTGGCCGTCATTGGCGCCGTGTTGCTGGCCCTGATCGTGGCCTACAACGCCTGGACCACGCACCGCAACACCCCGCGCAAGGCCTTGCCGCCCGAGGGCGAACGCAAAGCCGAGCCCCTGCCGCGCCACGAGCCCGCGCTGGACGACGATATCTCCACCATACCGGCCAGCCCGGTGCATGGTCTGGACCGGGGGCCGGACCCCGCCATCCACGGTGTGGACCTGGACGACGCGCTCGTGCTGCCCGTGCCGCCCCACGGCAGCCATGACCGCTGGGCCGTGCTCGACCCGCTGATCGACGCCATGGTGCCCATCGTGACCGAGCATCCGGTATCGGGCGAAGCCGCCCTGGCGGCCCTGCCACCCACACGCCGGGCGGGCAGCAAGCCGTTTGCCATTGAAGGCTTCAACGAGGCCCAGCAACGGTGGGAAACCCCGGCCCCGGGCCAGCGCTACCGCGCCTTTCAGGCTGGCGTGCAGCTGGCCAACCGCATGGGCGCGCTCAACTAGATCGAGTTTTCCGAATTCGTCGTCAAGGCCCAGGCCTTTGCCGACGCCGTCAACGCCACGGCCGAGTTTCCCGACATGCGCCAGGAAGTGGCCCGCGCCCGCGAGCTCGACCAGTTTGCCAGCGAACACGACGCCCAGCTGGCCTTCGTGCTGCGCGCACGCCAGGCCGCCTGGAGCCCTGGCTACCTGCAGCAAAGCGCGGCCCGCGTGGGCTTCGTGGCCGGATCGATTCCGGGGCGCATGGTCTTGCCCTCCTCGGCGCCCGGCCGCCCGCCCGTGCTGGTGCTGGCCTTCGACACCCAGGCCGCGCTGTCGGACGACCCCGAGCAGTCCGCCATCCGCGAACTGTCGCTGAGCCTGGACGTGGCCCAGGTGCAGCGCACCGAGCAGCCCTTTGCCCGCCTGCGTGAAATGGCGGCAGCGCTGTGCAAGTCCATGGATGGCGTGCTCTGCGACCAGAACGGCACCCCCCTTCCGGCCATGGCCATGGACCCCATCGCCGATGACCTGGAGCAGCTCTACGACCAGCTCGACGGCCGCGACCTTTCCGCTGGCTCGCCCCAAGCGCGCCGCCTCTTCAGTTGACGGGGCCTGCCGCCCATGACTGAAAACTTGGAGCTTTTTCCGCCTCCAGCGCCCGATGGACGGGCGCAAGCAGCTATCGAAATTGAAGCGCTGCGCGAGCAGCTCAACCGCTGGGCGCACGAGTACTACGTGCAGGATGCCCCCAGCGTGCCCGATGCGGAATACGACCGCGCCTACCAGCGCCTGCAGGCGCTGGAGGCCGAGCACCCTGATCTGGTCACCCCTGATTCGCCCACGCAGCGCGTGATCGGCGCAGTGATGGACGGCCTGGCCCCCGTGCGGCACGCCGTGCCCATGCTGAGCATCCGTACCGAGACCGACACCGAGGCCAGCGGCGCCGAGGCGTTCGATGCGCGCATCCGGCGCGAACTCAAGCTCACGCCGGAGGACCCGCCCGTCGAATACATCGTCGAGCCCAAGTTCGACGGCCTGGCCATGAGCCTGCGCTACGAACACGGCAAGCTGGTACAGGCCGCCACGCGCGGCGACGGCGAGGTGGGCGAAGACGTCACGCACAACATCCGCACCATCCGCCAGATTCCCCTAGCACTGCCGGCCGATGCCCCGCCCGTGCTGGAGGTGCGCGGCGAGGTCTATATGGCGCGCGCCGATTTCGACGCCCTCAACGAGCGCCAGCGCGCCCAGGGCGGCAAGACCTTCGTCAACCCGCGCAACGCAGCGGCTGGCGCCGTGCGCCAGCTCGACTCGGGCATTGCCGCACAGCGGCCGCTGTCGTTCTTTGCCTACGGGCTGGGCGAGGTGCAGGGCGTGCAGTTCGCCACGCACCACGCAGTGCTGCAACGCCTCAAGTCATGGGGTTTTCCGGTTGCAGAGCAGGCGGGTATTGCGCAAGGTGCTTCTGAATTAATAGCGTTTCACCAGCGCATTGGCGCTGCGCGCGACGCGCTGCCCTACGACATCGACGGCGTGGTCTACAAGGTCAACAGCCTGGCGCTGCAAAAGCAGCTGGGCTTTGTCACGCGCGAGCCGCGCTGGGCCGTGGCGCACAAGTACCCGGCGCAGGAAATGGCCACGCGCATCGAAGCCATCGACGTGCTGGTGGGCCGCACCGGCAATATCACGCCCGTGGCGCGGCTGGCGCCCGTGTTCGTGGGCGGTGTCACCGTTACCAACGCCACGCTGCACAACCTGTTCGAGATCCGCAAAAAAGGCGTGCGCGTGGGCGATACCGCCATCGTGCGCCGTGCGGGCGATGTGATCCCCGAGGTCGTGGGCGTGGTGCCCGGCCAGCGCAGCGGCTACGTGCCCAACTTTCAGATGCCCAAGGCCTGCCCGGTCTGCGGCAGCGCCGTGGTGCGCGAGAAGGGCGAGGCCAACCACCGCTGCACCGGCGGCCTGTTCTGCCCCGCGCAGCGCAAAGAGGCCCTGCTGCACTTCGCCGCGCGCCGCGCCATGGACATCGAGGGCCTGGGCGACAAGCTGGTGGACCAGCTCGTGGACCAGGGCGTGATCCGCACGCTGCCCGACCTGTACCGCATGGGCCTCATGGCGCTCATCGCGCTCGACCGCATGGCCGAAAAATCAGCGCAGAACGTGCTGGCCGCACTGGAAAAGTCCAAAAAAACCACGCTGCCGCGCTTTCTGTTCGGCCTGGGCATCCGCCATGTGGGCGAAGCCACGGCCAAGGATTTGGCGCGCCACTTCGGCGGGCTTGACGCCATCATGGACGCCAGCGTGGAGCAGCTTTTGCAGGTGAACGATGTCGGCCCCGTGGTGGCCGAGGCCATCCACACCTTCTTCGCCCAGCCGCACAACCGCGAGGTGGTCGAACAACTGCGCGCCTGCGGCGTGGCCTGGGAAGAGGGCGCCCCGGCCGAGCGCGCCACGCTGCCGCTGGCGGGCAAGACGGTGGTGCTCACCGGCACCCTGCCCACGCTCAGCCGCGACGCCGCCAAGGACCTGCTGGAGGCCGCAGGCGCCAAGGTGGCCGGATCGGTGAGCAAAAAGACGCACTACGTCGTGGCGGGCGAGGAGGCGGGCAGCAAGCTGGCCAAGGCGCTGGAGCTGGGCGTGCCCGTGCTTGACGAGGCCGGCATGCTGGCCCTGCTGGCTACTTCGACACCTACTGGGCCGCAAGCATGAACCGCAAACCCGTCATCGGCCTGGCACTGGGCAGCGGCTCGGCCCGTGGCTGGGCGCACATCGGCGTGATCCGCGCGCTGGAGCAGGCGGGCATCAAGCCCGACCTGGTGTGCGGCGCGTCCATCGGCGCCGTGGTGGGCGCGGCCTACGCGCTGGGCGAGCTGGACCGCTTCGAGCAATGGGCGCGCGGCCTGACCGGGCGCACCGTGTTCTCGTTCATGGATTTCAAGCTCGCGGGCGGCATGCTCAAGGGCGAGCGGGTGATCGAGTTCTTCCGCAGCCGCTTCTCCGACCGCCCCATCGAGGCACTGGATATGCCCTTTGCCGCCGTGGCCACGGGCCTGCATTCGGGCAGCGAAGTGTGGCTGCGCACCGGCTCCACCGCCGACGCGGTGCGCGCCTCGATGGCCTTGCCCGGCCTGTTCACCCCCGCCCAGCGCGAAGGGCGCCTGCTGGTCGATGGCGGGCTGGTCAACCCCGTGCCCGTGTCGCTGGCGCGCGCCATGGGCGCCGACATCGTGATCGCCGTGGACCTGAACGCCGACATCCTGGGTCGCCACCTGCGCAAGCCCGGCGCCAACGGCGCGGCCAAGCCGCCTGTTGAAGTGCCGGAGGACGACGAGGAAACGGCCGGCTGGCTGGACCGACTGCAGGACGGCTTTGCATCCCTGCTCCCGCCCCCCGGCCCGGCCCGCGGACCCACGCCGGCGCTGCGGGAAGGGGTGCTGGGCAGCGTCAACAGCATGCAGGTGCGCATCACCCGCAGCCGCATGGCGGGCGACCCGCCCGAGGTGATGATCGCCCCGCAACTGGCCCACCTGGGCCTGATGGACTTCTACCGCGCCGAAGAGGCCATCGCCGAAGGGCAGCGTGCGGCGGAGAAAACGCTGCCGTTTTTGCAGCAGTTGGGGTTGGGCGCGGCGTAGGCGGTTCCGTCTTTGCTCGCGCGGTGCACGTTGCGCGCCCGCGTCTTTTGGCCAATGAAGTGGCTGGATGTTTCGTGCCGCAAGGCAGCTTACTTCCAGTTGAGATTCAGCTTCCGGTGCGAGGCCGCACAGTCCCGCAGGTACAAATTGATGAGACTCTGATACGGAATGCCAACGTCTTCAGAAATGGTCTTGAAGTACGCGATGGACTCTTCATCGAGCCGAATGGTGATTTGCTTCTTGAGTTGCGCTGCATAGGGATTCTTTCTTGCAGCGGAGAAGTCGTACTCTTTGCGCATGTGGCACCTCTACGGATAAAACCTGGATTCTTGGGTTGTTGCCTTGCGAGCAGAGATGAAGCGAATGATGTTGCCTTCGTACCGATAGCAATGACAAACGACAAGCAGCCGAAGCGAACTGCTTAAACCAAGAAGAACAAAGCGATCTTCATCCTGTGAGTGATCCGGGTCGTCTATCAGCTTGGCCTGCTCATCGACAAAAACGGACTTGGCCTCTTCGAAGCTCACGCCGTGCTTCTTCGCATTGGCAGCGGCTTTCCGTTCGTCCCACTCAAAGCGAAGTGTGCTCATGCCCAAAGTGTAACTACATTGTAGTTGGTGCGCAAACAGCCGCGTCTGTGGATTGCTCAAGGCACCAGACGTTGGCGGTGACCCGGCCCGCGTGCCCACGCCGTCGCTGCTGGAAGTGGTGCTGGCCAGCGTCAACATCATGCAGGTGCGCATCACCCGCAGCCGCATGGCCGGCGACCCGCCCGAGGTGATGATCGCCCCGCAACTGGCCCACCTGGGCCTGATGGACTTCTACCGCGCCGAAGAGGCCATCGCTGAAGGGCAGCGCGCGGCGGAGAAAACGTTGCCGTTTTTGCAGCAGTTGGGGTTGGGGTCGGTGTAGGTTAACCGACATCAAATCAGTTGGTACAAAGGCTCAGCTAGCAGACTGCTGAAATACTCCCCTGCGGCCGAACTTGCTCAGCGGCTGCCAGCGCATTTTTCGCAGCAGTTTTCCGCATCCTGATAATCAGGTCGCAAACCCGCGTGTTTTCACCCGCAA
>JANJVX010000172.1 GCA_024709845.1 Burkholderiaceae bacterium
GATCATGTTTTTGCCCATCGGGTGATTGATGCCGGTTTTTCCCCCAACCGACGAATCGACCTGCGCCAGCAATGTGGTTGGAACCTGCACAAATGGTACGCCGCGCATATAGCAAGCAGCAGCAAATCCGGTCATGTCGCCAACGACTCCTCCTCCTAAGGCAAACAATACCGTTTTCCTATCACACTTATTCTGCAAGAGCGCGTCAAATATCGAATTAAGCGTCTTCCAATTTTTATATTTTTCGCCATCAGGCAATTCAACATAATATACATTCGAAAACTTTTCACTCATTCCAGAGCGTAACAACTCAAGATATAGAGAAGAAATATTTTCATTACTAACAATCAGTGCAGATTTTGCAGACTTCAATCTTTCATCTTGAATTGCAGACCGAATTATTTCAGACCCCACGAGAATAGGATACCCTCGCTCACCCAGATCAACTTCTAGCATATTTAATATACCCCAATACCAACTAACGACAAAGCGGCCACTGCATATATCTGCAGTGGCCGCTTTAAATAGAATTTCAATACTTAATTTGGCACCATACAACCATTAAACCCATATGGAGGTGTCAAGAAAGATCCATTTTTATCATCCCCTTCAATGAAAGAGGTGAAATATCGCTTCTCTACAATACCCTCCGATCCCGCAACGCTAGTCGTGACTTTAACCGCGTAATACAGCCAAGTTGCAACATTCTGAGGATACTCAACCTGAATAGTTGCCCGTCCATTTGAGCCTGTTGCTTTTTCACCAACGTACGATAATACTATGTCCGCTTTTCTTGGAGAAAGCTTGCCATCCCCATCGACATCCTCGCCAACATCAAGAAACCCATTACGATTAGCATCCTCATTTAAGCACCAAACTCGCGGCCCAGCGTAGGGCCCCTTTCCATACTCTAAGAGATCAACGCTGGCAGAAATGTTCGCGTTTGGAATTGCGATACCAGCAGAATCGGAAACAGCAATATCAAATTTTTTGATATAGGTCAATTCATTTTGACCTCTTTGAAGCAGGTTGTTATCGCCAAGGGTAATTGAAAGAGGCTGACTCGCTACGGTCATTGTTGCCAATCGAAAATTAGGGCATGCCCCATTTGATATTTCCGCATCCGTGCTGCCGTAACAAACACGAATGACCACGCCATTTGTCGGACTAGAACGTGTGCCAGCAATATAGTCAGCAACAACCTCACCGTTTGCATCCGAATACATGGTTGCAGAACCATTAGAAATATGCTCACCAGAACCAAGAACTGGAGGAACAATTTCAAAACGCGCACGTACATTTTTAATAGCCTGATTTGCGCTATTTTGAAAAACAGCCCTTAATCCAGCACGATTAATCGTAGACCCCGAAACGTTCGGCGGAATAGTGTTTGGGACAATAGCCAGCACAGCGGCGCTAATTACACCCTCAGCATCTGGAATACTTCCACCTCCGGAAGCCAACACCTGAACTTCACGTGTAAGCGTCACTCCCGAAGCACTTCCAGTAACCGTATAAATTCCAGCAACTTGCGGCACCGCAGAAATCTGGGCAGTTGCATTCCCTCCGCTATCAGTAATTAGGCTCTGGGAGAATCCCAGTGTTCCACTCATCTTAATTGGAGCACCAACAATACCGGAGCCGTTAACATCCGTCACCTTCACGGTCAAACTAGCGGAAGTACCAGGCTCCGGCACTGCCGGAACAACATTAATTGCAATTTGACTGCCAGTAACCGGTATAGATAATTTCTTCGACTTCCCACCAGCAGAGATATCGACATTAATGGTACGATTACTCTTGTTATTTCCAATGGAAATTTTCCCGGTCACAAGTCCCGCATCGTCACTTTCCTTAGTTATCGGCGTATAGACTCCTGAGTCAACCGAAACCGTGACCTGAACTGCAGAGACAGGATTATTCTTCGCATCCAATGTTGTTATGGTTAGCAATGCCTCATCGAGCCCCGAGTTGCTAAGAGAGGTCTTATCTAATTTATATATAAAATCAGCTGCAGCTGCGCCCCCAGCAGAATCACCGGGACTCCCACCACCACCACCACATGCCGCCAGTAAAAAAAATACAGCAAAGGTGAAAAATTTGATAAATTTTGTCATTTATAACTCACTTACATTGACTAGCGCATGGCCGACCTGTCGGTGATAACTTTTGGCGTAATAAATATCAACATTTCCTGCTTATTCGCCTGCTTCGTTCTAGTTTTAAACAGATTCCCAACACCCGGAAGATCGCCTAAAAACGGTACCTTGGCCTCGGTGTCATCCTCGAAAAGCTCAAAAATACCCCCAATAACCACAGTACCACCATTTTCAACAAGCACTTGCGTTTTGATTCGTTTTGTATTAATAGCACGCACATTATTAAGCACTTCACCAGGACTATCTTTATTTACATCCAAATCAAGAATAATATTACCTTCTGGCGTAATCTGAGGCAAAACCTCTAGCTTTAGAACTGCCTTTTTGAAGGCAATAATTGTCCCACCATTTGGCGCCGTCACAGGGTAAGGAAACTCCGTCCCCTGCTCAATTGATGCTTTTGTTTGATCTGCAGTGACAACTCGAGGGCTTGAAACAATTTTCCCCTTGCCATCAGCTTCCATAGCGGAAATCTCAAGATTCAAAAATCGATTCGCTGCAGAATTAAATATCGATATCGCAAAACTTGACGGATCATACCCGCCCTGCGCTTGAGCGGGTAAGTTCACAAAATTTCCCAACGTATTGACCACCCCACCGGCTCCTGAGGTAGCCACAGCATTACTATAACTCGTTCCAAAACCAATTCGGTTTCCACCACCAAGGGCATACCCACCATCTCCACCGCGATTGGCACGAAGATCAGTCCCTCCAAGACGGACACCTAGTGAGCGACCGAAAGTATCAGAGGCCTCAACAATCCTTGCCTCAATCATAACTTGACGCACCGCAACATCCAACGTTCCAAGCAACTGCCTGACCTCTTCCAGTTTCGCGGCAGTATCAGTCACAAACAATTGATTTGTACGCGGTTCTGCAATCGCACTGCCGCGTTCAGATAGAAAGCGGTTCGACGTCCCCCCAGTCGCCCCCCCGGAACTGGTCGTCAGTTGAGTAACCATATCTACCGCTTTAGCATAATTCATCTGGAAAGCCTGCGTGCGGAGAGGCTCAAGCTTCTGAATCGATAAAGCTGCTTCGAAATCCTTTTTCGTGCGATCGTCGATTTCGTCTTTTGGCGCAATCCAGAGGACACTGCCCGTCTTGCGCATACCCAAACCTTTGGCATCCATAATGATCTGCAGAGCTTGGTCCCAAGGAACGTCTTTCAAACGCAACGTTAATGCACCCGTCACCGTATCGGAGGTAACAATATTAAAATTTGTAAAATCTGCAATGACTTGAAGAAGCGATCGAACTTCAATATTCTGGAAGTTTAAAGAAAGTTTTTCCCCGCTGTAACCAGGCCCCTGTGTGAGCTTGCTTAAATCGACCTTTTTTTGCCGGATTTCAATTACAAACTGGTTATCGCTCTGATAGGCGCTATGGTCCCAGTCTCCTACCGGCTCAATCAACATGCGCACCCTGTCGCCTTGCTGCGTCGTGGTTATCAATTGGACAGGCGTTCCAAAGTCCGTCACGTCGAGTTTTCGACGCAAGCCCTCGGGCAGGGATGCTCGGATAAACTCGACCGTAAGACCCTTACCCACTTGACGCAAATCAACTCCCACTTTGCTGTTGGCAAGCCCCACTAAGATGCGACCGGAGCCATCGGCACCACGACGAAAATCGACATCCTTTATAGGCAGTACATCGGAAGTGCCCTCTTCAGCAAAAACCGTGGATTGAGGAGGTTGATTGGCCGCCGAGGCAGCGACCGGTTCAAGCGTCACAAACAATGACTTCCCCTGAATTTCGGCACGATAAGATGTAGCCTGCTTCAAATTCAGCACCACGCGGGAACGTCCCGATGCCTGAACAACATTGACCGACTTCAAATTACCTTGATTGATTTCCACCTGGGACCGCCCCATTGCATTGGCTGCTCCTGGGAAATCGAGTGCAATTCGTGCTGGGGATTGCGTAGCAAATCCCGTAGGCAACACAGTCAGCGGCTCTGTCAACTCAATGCGGACAACCTCAGAACCCGCCTGCATCGCACCCGTCACAGCCTCAATTGCAACTTCGGCCCATGCCACAGACGACATCAATGCGCCCACAGCAGCAACAGCAGCACGGTGAAATAGCTTTGTCATTACGCCATTCTCTTGTTTCATTTTTTCACCTCCTCCTGCAACTCCAGCGATGTTGTACGCTCAATCCAATCACCTGTAGGATCTTGAACAATTTCGCGAAGTTGAATTGATGTTTCCGAAATTCCAGTAATTCGCCCGTAATTCTGACCCAGATAATTTCCGAGCTGCACTTGATACAAAAGCTTGTCAACTGTTAACAAGGCTGTTGGTTTTCCGTTTTTGTTCATACTTCCGACCATTGCCATTGCATCCAATGGAAATGCCTCTAGAGGCTCTTTGCGCCGTGCCATTTCTGGCGCAATTAAGGCTGCATTGGAGGCGATTTGGGAGGACTCCCGTCTAAGAGCCTGAGTCAACTTTAGTGCATTAAACGGCTCCAAGCCTTCTTCGCCGCCATAAGGCTGGGGAATAAACTGTTTCGGCTCGGTGAGGGGTGTGACGCGAGGCTTGGCTTGAGCACGTTCATTTGCCATCCATTGCCTCAACTCATCCTCACCAGAAGAACCACATCCTGCGAGCAAAGCAACACATAACGCCATCAAAGAAAAATTTAATTCTTTCATTTCGTGGCTCCTGTCGCAGCCTTGCGCTGTGCCTGCACTTCTTCGCTATCCAGATAACGAAAAGTCCGTGCAGTCGCATCCATGCTGAGACTTCCCCCAAGCTTGTCCTTCTCCTTGGAGGGGACGCCAATCGATATGTCATTCAACGTAACGATACGCGATAGGTGCGCAATATCTGCAGCAAAGGCCCCCATGTCATGGTATTTCCCTGTTACTCGAACAGCGATCGGCAATTCTGCATAATATTCACGCACCACTACCTGCCCCGGCCGAAACAATTCAAACTGCAAACTGCGCCCCAGCCCAGCTTGATTTATATCGGAAAGCAATGCAGCCATTTCTGCCTTACTGGGCAACTGTTTTTCCAGCTGAATCACATATTGTTGAATCTGCTCACGCTGTTTTTTCAGGAGATCGAGACTAACCGCCTTCTGCAACTTGGTCTGGTAGTCTTGGCGCAAAGTGACTTCGGTGGCTCGCTCCGCTTCCAACTC
Organism: Burkholderiaceae bacterium; assembly: GCA_024709845.1. Classification (GTDB taxonomy): domain Bacteria; phylum Pseudomonadota; class Gammaproteobacteria; order Burkholderiales; family Burkholderiaceae_C; genus Simplicispira. The sequence continues at coordinate 5,313 of JANJVX010000172.1, forward strand.
CATCTCATAATCCGTCAATTTAACGAACCACAAGGCGACAGCCACGCCCACTGCCAAAAAAATACACAGTAGGTAACGTGGCAGCGGAGGCCAAAGCGACGGATCCTTGGTATCAAGATTCGTGAACTGTCGCTGCAGTTGAGCCTGCAGGTCCTTGAAGTCAATCTTGGGAGTTTGTTTTTTTGCCATGGCTCACTTCCCCGCCGCACTCGCTGCATCCAAGGCCTTTTGCACTTCGCTAGAGCGCATCAGCTGAAAACGCAAGTTGAATGCGGAGACACGACGCTGATCGCGCGGTGACAAGGCCACATTGCTGGCCACAATTTCCACCAGTTCAGGCTTGGAAAGCCAAGGAGTGTTGTTGGACAAATTGCGCAGCATCTCGGAAACACGTTCGTTGGACTGAGCCATACCCTGCATGGCCACCGTCTGGTTTGTTTGCTTCAGCGAAGTGATGTAGACCCCATCGGGTAGTTGCTGCACCAGCTCACTCAACAAATGAACTGGCAAATTACGGTCGGATTGGAGATCCTCGACGGCCTTCTGCCGAGCACGCAACGCTGCAATTTCTTCCTCGATCGTTGCGATCTCCTTGATTTGGTTCTCCAGCACCTTGATCTCGCTTGTCAGGAAAGCGTTCTTGGCCTGCTGGTCTTCAATCATCATCTGGAACCACCAGTAGATGATGCCGGCGATCACCAAGCCCAACAAGGCCGAAGCAACCATGGTGGCCTGAAAGGTTTCGCGGCGGCGCTTGCGTGCGGCCTCCCTATGGGGGAGCAGATTGATAAGAATCACTGCAAAAACCTCCGCATCGCAAGTCCGCAGGATGTCAGGTACGACGGTGCCTCACGTACCATTTTTTTCATGCGAACCGAACTGCCGATCTCCATACCATCAAACGGATTGACGACGCTGCATGGAAAACCTGTGTGCTGTGTGACAGCCTCCGTCAATCCATGCAATGGCGCAGACCCTCCTGCCAGCAGGATATGGTCAACCCGGTTGTGCGGAGTGCTCGTAAAGAAAAACTGCAGTGCCCGCCCGATTTCCTGGGACAGACTTTCAACAAATGGCCGCAACACCGTTGACGAGTAATCGTCCGGAAGATCGCCATTTCGCTTTTTGCTCTCGGCCTCTTCGGCGGAGAATCCATACTGGCGAACAATCAACTGGGTCAATTGCGCACCGCCAAAGGCCTGGTCCCTGTCGTACAGCACCTCATCATTGCGGATCACCTGCATGCTGGTCGTCAAGGCGCCAACCTCGAACAAGGCCACCATGGTATCCACGCCCTTGTTTGGCAATGTCTCTATCAGGCGACTGGCTGCCAGACGTGAGGCATGGGATTCGATATCAACGATGGCGGCCTTAAGACCTGCGGCCTCCGCCAACCCCTGGCGGTCTTGCACTTTCTCGCGCCGTGAGGCAGCAATCAACACCTCGACATCCCCAGGAGAATTCTTGCTGGGGCCAATCACGCAGAAATCCAGACTCACCTCGTCCAGAGAAAACGGAATGTACTGATTGGCCTCCGATTCCACCTGAACTTCCAACTCCTGATCCGTCATTCCGGCAGGCAAGGTGATCTTCTTGGTGATGACGGCTGACGGCGGAAGAGCCAACGCCACGCTTTTCGTGCGCGTGCCGCTCTTTTTCACCAGCCTTCGCAGTGCTTCGGCCACTTCATCGAATTTTTCGATATTGCCATCGGTGATCCAGCCACGCTCCAGTGGCTCGATGGCGCAGCGCTCAAGGACCAGGCTACCGGCCTTGTCACGCCCTAGCTCCACCAGCTTGACACTGGAGGAACTGATGTCGATGCCCAGCAGTGGCGCGGACTGGCGACTGAACAAAGATCCCGCAGAGATCAAGATAGCCCCCTGAAAATTGTCAATCTGACACAACAAAACTTAACATTTCACATGAATGCTATCAGTAAGATACTTCTCCAGCAAAGGTTTTTCCGGCAGCAGGCCGACTGAACCGTTGCCAAAAGCAGACGTTTGATCCTGCTTTACCAAGCCGCTTCGGCACTCGCACCACCCCTAAGCCACGGTTCTGGCCCGCCCATTTTCTGGTCTCTCATAAATGTGCTGACCCATTTTTATAATGGGCGGACTTTTCCTTTCGGAGCGATATGCCGCCCCCCGCACAGCCCAAGTCTCCCGACTCCCGCACCGCCCCCTCGTCGCAGCCCGCATGGCTGAGATGGACTGTTCGCATCGCACTCTGGTTGCTTGGCCTTGCCACGGCCGGCGCCCTCGCGTTGGCGCTTGTCATTGCCGTCGCCTTGTCCATGGCCTATCCGAATCTGCCGGACATTTCCGATCTGGCTGACTACCGGCCCAAACTTCCGATGCGTGTGTATTCGGCTGAAGGTGCCTTGCTTGGCGAGTTCGGGGAGGAGCGGCGCAATCTGACCCCTATCGGCGAGATCCCCCAGGTCATGAAGGACGCCGTTCTGGCCATTGAGGACACGCGCTTCTTTCAGCACGGTGGTGTGGACTACAAAGGCATGTTGCGCGCTGCCCTGGCCAATCTGGGCCGGATGAAAAGCCAAGGCGCATCAACCATCACGATGCAGGTTGCACGCAATGTTTATCTGTCTTCAGAAAAAACATTTACCCGAAAAATTTACGAAATATTACTGACATTCAAGCTCGAGCACTTTCTGACAAAAGATCAGATTCTTGAAATTTACATGAATCAGATTTTTCTCGGAAACCGGGCATATGGTTTTGCCGCAGCGTCTGAAGCATATTTTGGGAAGCCTTTGAAATCAGTGAGCATTGCAGAAGCGGCCATGCTGGCCGGATTGCCCAAGGCACCGTCGGCCTACAACCCCATCAGCAATCCGAAGCGCGCCCGCGCCCGCCAGCTTCACATCATCGACCGGATGGAAGAGAACAACTTCATCACGGCGGAAGAGGCGGCTGCCGCGCGCAAGGAGCATCTAAAGATTCGCTCAGGCAATGACAACACCCGGGTGCACGCCGAATATGTGGCAGAGATGGCCCGTCAGCTGATTTTTGCCCAGTACGGCAGTGACGCCTACACCCGGGGTCTGAACGTATACACCACCATCAATGCCGGAGAGCAGGAAGCCGCCTACCGCGCCTTGCGCCGGGGCATCATGGACTACGAGCGCAGGCAGCACTATCGGGGGCCCGAGAAGTTCGTGACCCTGCCCTCCAACCCCCAGGAGCTGGAAGAAACCATCGATGACATCCTGGCAGACCATCCGGACAATGGTGATGTTCTTTCTGCCATGGTGCTGGAGGCATCGGCCCGCAAGATCGTGGCCATGCGGCCCAACGGCGACAGCGTCGAGATCACCGGCGAGGGCCTCAAGCCGGTGCAATCAGGGCTGAGTGACAAGGCGCCTCCCAATATCAAGATCCGCCGCGGTGCCGTGATCCGAATTGCCAAGACGTCAAAGAACACTTGGGAAGCCACCCAGCTCCCGGAGGTGGAGGGCGCTTTTGTGGCAATCGACCCGCGCTCCGGGGCCATCAGGGCGCTGGTGGGCGGCTTCGATTTTGACAAGAACAAGTTCAACCATGCCACCCAGGCCTGGCGCCAGCCGGGGTCGAGCTTCAAACCCTTCATCTATTCGGCGGCGCTGGAAAAAGGATTCACACCTGCCACAGTGATCAACGACGCTCCGCTGTTTTTCGATGCCGGTTTTACCGGCGGCAAGCCATGGGAACCAAAAAACTACGACGGTAAATTTGACGGTCCCATGACCATGCGCTCGGCGCTCGCACGGTCTAAGAACATGGTGTCGATCCGCATCCTGCAGGCCGTCGGGGCTCACAACGGTCAGGAATGGGCGACGCGGTTCGGTTTCGAGGCAGACAAGCACCCCGCCTATCTCACCATGGCCTTGGGCGCAGGATCGGTCACACCCATCCAGCTTGCAGTGGGATATTCCGTTTTCGCCAACGGAGGGCACCGTGTGAACCCCTGGCTGATCACGCGCGTGACAGACCACAAGGACCGTGTGCTCTCCGAGATCCAGGCGCCGGCCGCCGAAGAGCATGAGCGAGTGATTGACGCCCGCAACGCCTTCATCATGAACAACCTGCTGCAGGAAATTACCCGCTCCGGCACGGCAGCGCGCGCGCAAGCCATACTCAAGCGCACCGATCTGTATGGCAAGACAGGAACCACCAATGATTCATGGGATGCTTGGTTTGCCGGTTTTCAGCCCACGATCACGGCGGTGACCTGGATCGGCTACGACACGCCGCGCAACCTGGGCAGCCGGGAAACCGGCGGAGGTCTGAGTCTGCCCATCTGGATCAACTTCATGGAACAGGCACTCAAGGGAGTCCCGGTCATGGAGCAGACGGTACCGCCCGGTGTCGTGAATGTGGGGGGCGAATGGTTCTATGAAGAATACGCCCGCAACGCTGGTGTTTCCAACCTGGGCATGGAAGCGACTGGCGCGGCGCCAGGCGGTGATGCCCCGGCTCCCGAAGAGCGCTCCCGCATTCTTGACCTGTTCCGCAATTGAGGCGTCCTCATCGATGCCTGCGGGCCCGCAGAGCGCAGTTCAGGCGGAAAAATGCAACGGCATTCCCGACTGCACCGACGCATCCCGGCTGAGGTTGGCGAAGAATTCCCCGCCCCCCTTCGTGTCTTGCCACTGGCCGGCATCCCGCCGGTAGTGATAGCCCCCCGAACGGGCCGCCATCCAGATCTCATGCAAGGGCTTTTGCAGATTGATGACGATCTGGCTCCGGTTGGCAAAGGTCAGCGTGATCATGCCCCCCGTCCGCTGGCTATCGATATCGGCATCCGTTTCGTCATTGATCCGATCGCAGCATTGCTCCACTGCCAGCAGCAGCTGCTCGGCATGGTCCATGAATTCAAGGTCGGTCATTACAATTTCAGTATGTTGAGAGCGCCCCAAATTCTAGTCAGTACCATCATCCTTGCTGCCAGCGTGGCGAGCCTCGGCGCCTGCGGTCAGCGCGGCCCGCTGTATCTGCCCACGGATCCCGCATCGGCACAGCGCGCCACGCTGCCCCAGACCTTGACACCCGCCCCATCCCAGGCCCCGACCCTGTCCGCCCCCGCATCCTCTGCCACGCCATGACCGCTACTACCCTGCCCGGCCACCCCCACATTGCCTACCGCCACGACGAACTGTTCGTTGAAGATGTGCGCGTGCGCGACCTCGCCCAGGCGCATGGCACACCGCTGTTCGTCTATTCCACGGCCTCCATGCGCGAGGCACTGGCGGCCTACCAACGCGGCTTCGCCGGACGCAGGCTCCATGTCTGCTACGCCATGAAGGCGAACTCCTCGCTGGCCATGCTGCAGTTCTTTGCTCGCCAGGGGTGCGGTTTCGACATCGTCTCCGGCGGCGAACTCGAACGCGTCCTGGCCGCAGGCGGTGACCCGGCCAAGGTGATCTTCTCCGGCGTGGGGAAAACACGTGCCGAGATGCGCCAGGCCTTGCAGGCGGGCATTCTGTGCTTCAACGTCGAGAGCGAAGCCGAGCTGGAAGTACTCAGCGAAGTCGCCACGGCCGTGGGGCGGACGGCACCGGTCAGCATCCGCGTGAATCCGAACGTCGACCCCAAGACCCACCCGTACATCTCCACGGGCCTCAAAGGCAACAAATTTGGCGTGGCACACGAACGCACGCTGGCCACCTACCAGCGTGCCGCCGCGCTGCCCGGGCTGCGCGTCGTGGGCATCGACTTTCATATCGGATCGCAAATCACCGAAGCCACGCCCTACCTCGATGCCACCGACCGCCTGCTGGACCTGGTCGAGGCGATCGAGGCAGCGGGCATTCCGATCCATCACATCGATTTTGGTGGCGGCCTGGGTATCAACTACAACGGCGACACCCCCCCGGCCGCCGATGCCTTGTGGCAGCAACTCCTGGCCAAGATCGACGCCCGGGGCTTCGGTGACCGGCAATTCATGATCGAGCCAGGGCGCTCCCTGGTGGGCAACGCAGGCCTGTGCGTGACCGAGGTGCTTTATCTCAAACCCGGCGAGGAGAAAAATTTCTGCATTGTCGATGCCGCCATGAACGACCTGCCCCGGCCCGCCATGTACCAGGCCTTCCACACCATCGTGCCGCTGCAGCCGCGCACCGGCTTGGCCACACAGGTGTATGACGTCGTCGGCCCGGTGTGTGAAAGCGGTGACTGGATCGGCCGGGACCGCAGCCTGGCCGTGCAACCCGGCGACCGCCTCGCGGTGCTTTCGGCGGGCGCCTACTGCATGGCGATGTCGAGCAACTACAACACGCGGGGCCGTGCGGCCGAAATCCTGGTGGATGGCGCATCGGCCCACGTCATCCGCACCCGCGAAACAGCACAGGACACCTTCCGGCAAGAAAAATTATTGCCTTGACAGGCCCTCAGCGCTTATAAAACAAGCGCCAATAGCTATATTATTTATAGCAATCAATGCCCATCTGACGCCCGGTCGGGCGCCGGTGGCTTGCGGCGCTGCTGCAAGCGGTGCCAGACGCGCCAGCCCAGCAGGGCCGCCAGCAGAACCGCGTACACCGCCACTTCAGCAAAGTCGTTCTTGCCTGCGCGCATCCAGTAAAAATGCAGTATTGCCAGCACGGCAATGGCGTACACCGCACGGTGCAGCATGCGCCAGCGCGGGCCACCCATCCAGCGAATCGCCCGGTTGAACGACGTGGCCGCCAGGACCAGCAGCCACAGGCCCGCAAGCATGCCCACCAGAATGAAAGGCCGCTTGGTGACATCCCGCGCGATTTCGGCTCCGTCGAAACCCATGTCGAACCATGCATAAGCCAGCAGATGCAGCATGGCGTAAAAAAACACAAACAGCCCCAGCATGCGGCGAAAGCGCGCCAGAGCGGGCGTCCCGGTCATCACACGCGCGGGCGTCACGGCAAGCACCAGACACAGCATGCGCAGCGTCCAGTCCCCCAGGGAGCGGATCAGGGCCTCCGCCGGATTGGCCCCCAACGCATCGGTGGCCACGGCTCCCACCAGCCAGCACAGCGGCAGCAGCGCCAGCCCGAAGACCACGGGTTTGGCGGCAGGGTGCATCAGCAGCTTGTTCACGAAGAAATAGCTGGGAGTGCGCACAGAGCGCCTCGTGCCAGGTATCAATAGAACGTTTTCAGGTCCATGCCCGCGTAGAGCTGGCCAACCTGCGCCTCGTAGCCATTGAACATCAACGTCTTGCGCTTCTTGGCGAACAGGCCATCCTCACCGATGCGCCGCTCGGTGGCCTGGCTCCAGCGCGGATGATCCACCTGCGGGTTCACGTTGGAGTAGAACCCATACTCCTGCTGTGCCGCCTTCACCCAGGCGGTGGCAGGTTGCTGCTCGGTGAAGCGGATTTTCACGATGCTCTTGGCGCTCTTGAAACCATACTTCCAGGGCACCACCAGGCGCACGGGCGCACCATTCTGGTGGGGTAACACTTCGCCATACATGCCAAACGCCAACAGGGTAAGCGGGTGCAGGGCCTCGTCAAGCCGCAGGCCCTCCACATATGGCCAGTCGAGCACGCGCGACCCCAGGTTGGGCATGCGTGCCCTGTCGGCCAGGGTGACGAATTCCACGTACTTCGCACTGCCCAGCGGCTCCACACGCCGGATCAGCTCCGACAGCGAATAGCCCACCCACGGGATCACCATCGACCACCCTTCCACGCAGCGCAGGCGGTAGATGCGTTCTTCCTGCGCGCTGAGCTTGAGCAGGTCTTCGATACCGTACTTGCCCGGCTTCTTCACCAACCCTTCGACCTCCACCGTCCAGGGATGGGTCCTGAGCGTGTGGGCATTGCGCGCGGGGTCCGCCTTGTCGGTACCGAATTCGTAGAAATTGTTGTAGGTGCTGGCGTCCTGGTAGCTGGTCAGTTTCTCCAGGGACAGGGCTCCCGCCACGGCCGATGGAGCCCCTGGGAGTGCTGTCAGCTTGCCGGGACGCGGCACCTGTGCCAGGGCGTCACGCCCGGCCCAGGCCGCCAGCGTGGCCCCCGCGGCACCCGCTGCCCACAGGCGCAGCAACTGGCGACGCTCTTCGTACACCGCGCGGGGGGTGATCTCCGAGGCGACGGGGTGCAGGAACCCCGAACGGCGGGAAGGGATTGGCATGGCGGATCTCCTGTCAGCAGGCGTGTGTCGCTGTGGTTCGGTTGATCGGAACAACAGCTACTTCGTTCCACGCCTGCTGCAGGTTACACCGGCAGCAGAAAAGCCGCTGCGCCGCCCGCCTTGACCTCGCCGGCTTACAGGTTGCCGTAACTGTGCAGGCCGCTGAGGAACATGTTGACGCCGAGAAATGCGAAGGTCGTGACCACCAGCCCCACCAGCGCCCACCAGGCCGACACGGTGCCGCGCAGCCCCTTCATGAGGCGCATGTGCAGCCAGGCGGCGTAGTTGAGCCAGACGATCAGCGCCCAGGTTTCCTTGGGGTCCCAGCTCCAGTAGCCCCCCCAGGCTTCCGCGGCCCAGAGCGCGCCCAGCACCGTGGCGATGGTGAAGAAGGCAAAGCCCACGGCAATGGACTTGTACATCACATCGTCCAGTACCTCGAAAGACGGCAGGCGCTCGCCAATGCGCCGCCGCCCCATCAGGATGCCACCGACGATGAGTGCCGAAAGGCCGAAATACACCATCCAGTAGCCGCTGCCCGCCTCGGTGGAGCCCTGGCGGAACACCAGCGGCTCGAAACACAGCACCACGCCCAGCAGCCACAACGGTGCCAGCTTGTACCAGCGCGTCTCGGTGGCCTGCTGCTTGATCAGATAGGCAAACGCCACCATGGCCGCCAACGCGAACGTGCCGTAGCCGATGAAGTTGGCGGGCACGTGCAGCTTCATCCACCAGCTTTGCAGCGCGGGCACCAGCGGCTGGATTTCATGCGCCTCGCGCACCACCGTGTACCAGAGCAAAAAGCCCACGGCCGCGCTCACCACCAGCATCACGACGGCACCGAGCGCGCGGGTCTGGTACTGCGCCTCGTAGTACAGGTAGAACAACGCCGTCATCCAGCAGAACATCACGAACACTTCGTAGAGGTTGCTCACCGGGATGTGGCCCACGTCGGGGCCCAGCAGGTAGCTCTCGTACCAGCGCACCATGGTGCCGATCAGCGCCATGGCCACGGCCACCCAGGCCAGCCGCGAGCCCAGCAGCGACATGGTGGTGCCCTCGCCGCGCGAGAACATGCCGATCCAGTAGAACAGCGTGCTCATGAAGAAGACCATGCTCATCCACAGGATGGCGGACTGGCTGGAGAGGAAATACTTGAGGCCGAACACCGCCTCGGCGCGCTCCAGGCTGCCCACGCCACCCTGCTGATAGAGCCCGATGGCCAGCAGCGACAGCGCCGCGACCGCCAGCATGAGGGTACGCAGCGGGCGCCAGAACCACCCGAGCCAGACCAGGGTCGGAATCGTGCCAAGCAGAATGCCCTTTTCATAACCATCCATGTACGCGGCGTAGCGCTGCAGTGCAAACAGCCCCCCCACGACAACGATGGCGGCGAACAGCCAGTCCATCCAGTTCCTGCGGGCGAAGAACCCCTCGTTCAGGGTCACCGTGGTGGTCGTTGCAGTGTTCATGCGGGGCCTCCGTGGCGGGGTGACGGCGCCACCCCAATCAGTTTCTCGGTGAGCTGGGCGAATTCCCGGTCACCGTCCATGGTCTTGCGGTTGGTGGACAGCGCCATCGTTGCGTGCGTGGCGCCATCGCGCGGTGCCAGCCACACCCAGACGCGGCGCTCGCGAATGTAGAGCATGGCAAAAATGCCCACGATCAGCAAGGCACAGCCCAGATAGACAATGTTCTTCCCCGGTGCACGCGCCACCTCGAACACGCTGGCCTGCACCTGCTTGAAATCCTGAAGCTCGAACACCAGTGGAGCCGGATAGATCTGGGCATCGCTCAACGCCAGCACCGCCTGCGTCATGAATCCCAGGGTCTGCTCATTGGATTCCAGCGGCGCCAGCCCCGCCCGCTGGCGCGTAAGCTGCGCCAGTTCGTACAGCGTGCCGTTGAGAATGCGCACCAGCACCTCGCTGGCGCGGCCGCGCTCGGCCTCGGGCACGTTCTTCTCCATGAACTGCGAGATCGCAGGCAAGCCCCCGATGTACTCGCCATCCTCGCCTGGCCCGCCGGCATACAGAGCCAGTGCGCGGGCGGCCGATTGCGCCAGTTGCTCCGCGACATCCTTGCGGCTGCTGTCCACAGCCATTGCCGCATAGCGGCGCACAGCCTCTTCGCGGGCCTCAGGGTCTTGCAGCGCCAGACGCAGACGCAGGAAGCCCTGGATGCTGCCCTGCTCGTCGGCCGGCACGCGCAGGTAGCGGAACGGCTCCGCCGGGCTCTGCCGCACGCCCAGCAGGAAAAGCGCGGGCCCGCCATCGCCCATGTCGATGGGCAACATGTAGTTGTGGTACTCGCGCGCCTGGCCGGCCGCGTCGCGCAGCTTGTAGCCGATGCTCGGGCCGACATTGCGCAGGGCCTTGTTGGTCACGGACTTGTTGGCGGCGCCCAGGCGCGAGCCGATCGACTCACGCAGATCCACCTTGCGCACATCAGCCCCGGAGGTTTCGCCGTTGTCGCTGAAATTCTCGACATTGATGGTCCGCAGCGAAACGAGTTCAAGCGACAGCGCCTCGCCGCCCACGTCCTTCAAGGGCTGCGAGGCGCTGCCAATCACGCCCTGCACCTCAAACGGCGCCAGCCCGGGCGCCATGGGCAGCGCACGCAAGGTGACGGCGGAGCCGCCATCATCGAATCCGGACTGGTAGATCTCGATGCCCTTGAAACGCGCGGGATGGTTGACCTCGATGCGCTGCTCGGTCTTCTCGCCCGTGGCCTTGTCGTGGAGGATGACTTCGCTGGCAAACAGCTTGGGCATGCCCGAGGGATAGTGCTCGATGATGAACTTCTTGAGTTCCAGCGAGAACGGCAGCTCCTGGATCAAGATGCCGTCCGACTGGCTCAGGATGGCGGTACTGGACTGCGTCCCCTCGGTCACTAGCAGGTTGCCGCGGAACGTGGGGTTGCTGGCGCTCAGCCGGTGCTCGGGCCGTACATCGGCAATCATGCCCCCGCCCGCAAACGTGGATTTGCCATGCAGCCACATCTGCGCCCGCACGATGAGGTCGCCATCGAGCAGCCCACCCACGCACACCAGAACAATGGCGCTGTGCGCGGCGATATAGCCGATCTTGTTGGCCGCACCTGCCTTGGCTGCCACCATCCAGCCCGTGCCGGGCCCGGCGGCGGTGTCACGCTGCTGGAGCTTCACCTTCCAGCCGCCGCCCACCAGCATCTGGCCAATGCGCTGCGCCTCGGTGGCAGCATCCTGTGCCAGCGTGGCCTGGGCCTTGTGGTGGAAGGCCTGCAGGTTCTTCTCGCGGATGTTTTCCTTGTAGGTACGCAGGTCCACCAGGATCTTGGGCGTGTTGCGCGCAATGCACAGCGAGGTGCTGATGACCAGAAACGCCAGGATCACCAGGAACCACCAGGCGCTGTAGACGGCATTGAGCTGCAGCGTGGCGAACAGCTCGGCCCAGAACGGCCCGAACTGGTTCACGTAGTTGATGGTCGGCTCGTGCTGCTTGAGCACGGTGCCGATCACCGATGCGATGCAGATCACCGTCAGCAACGCAATGGCAAAGCGCATCGACGACAGCAGCTCGATGCCGGACCGCAGCGCCTGCGAGCCGGTGCGGATGCGCACGCCTTGGGTGGTTTCAGACATGGAAGGGGAGTATGCAGCGCAGAAAGAAAAAGGGCGGGACCATCTGAAGGATGGGCCCGCCCGCTTTGGGGTCTGATTGTGGCGATTGGTTCCGTGCGCCAGCGCTCATCGGCCGCGCGCAGCGTGAAACATTCAGCGCAGGCCGGCGATGTAGTCCGACACCGCGCGGATCTCGCGGTCATTCATCTTGGCGGCCACACCCGTCATGTGGATGTTATTGCTGCGCACGCCATCCCGGAAGGCCTTGAGCTGCTGCTCGGTATAGGCCGCATGCTGACCCGACAGGCGGGGGTATTGGGCAGGAATGCCGGCGCCATTGGGGCTGTGGCAGCCCGCGCAGGCGGCAATGCTGCGGTCTGCGATGCCGCCACGGTAGATGCGTTCGCCCAGGGCAACCAGTGCCTTGTCCTTGGCGGCGCCCTCTTTGGCCGGCTGGGCGGCCAGCCAGGCAGACACGTTTTTCATGTCTTCATCCGACAGCATGGAGGCAAAGCCCTGCATGACGGGGCTTGCGCGCTTGCCGGACTTGAACTCCTGCAGCTGCTTGACGAGGTATTCGGGGTGCTGCTGCGCCAGCTTGGGGTTCTCGGCGATGCTCGAATTGCCGTCAGCGGCATGGCAGGCGACGCAAACCGTGGAATAGCTGGCCTCGCCCTTGGCGAGGTCGGCCTTGGCGGGGGCGGCACCGGCGGAGAAAGCCGGGAAAGCGGGAGCTGCCAGCACGGCAGCCATGAGCAAGGAGGCGAGCAACTTCATATCGAGGGACTTATTGGTGGTGGCGCAAAACCGTGCGATTCTACAATGAGGCTTCAACGCATCCAATTGACCCATGAATCCCTCCGTTTCCGCGCCAGATGCTGGCCCCGCTTCGCCCGCAGCCGATGCCCGGGCCGCCGTGGGCTGGATGCACACCGCACGCTTTCTGACCACCGCTGCGCAGCTGGACCAGTTGCCGCCGGTGGATGTGCCCGAAATCGCCTTCGTCGGCCGCTCCAACGCCGGCAAGTCCTCGTGCATCAACACGCTGACGCAGCAAAAACAGCTGGCCTTTGCCTCCAAGAAACCGGGGCGCACGCAGCACATCAACCTGTTCTCGCTCGGCCGCCAGGGCCAGACGGACGCCGTGCTGGCCGACCTGCCCGGCTACGGCTACGCCGCCGTCTCGCGCACCGACAAGCAGCGCTGGCAGCGGGTGATGGTGAACTACCTCGTGAGCCGCAAGAGCCTGACGGGCATCGTGCTGCTGTGCGACCCGCGCCTGGGCCTGACCGGGCTGGACGAAGCCTTGCTCGAAGTGGTGCGCCCGCGCGTCGAGGACGGCCTGAAATTCCTCATCCTGCTGACCAAGGCCGACAAGCTCACCCGCGCCGAGCAGGCCAAGGCCCTGTCCATTGGGCGACTGCAGGCCGGCGGCGGCGAGGTGAAGATGTTCTCCGCGCTCAAGAAACAGGGCGTGGACGAAACCGCACTGCTGCTCTGGCAGTGGGCGCATCCGGCAACACAAGCCGCCGCCCCAGCCGAACCCCAGGGCGCCGACGCTCCCGACCACGAGGGCTGACGGCCGGCGCCGGGCAACGGCGGTTTCATTTTTAGCAAAAACAGCCTCCAGCGCTTACACAGCAAGCGCTGACAGCTATCACTTTTGATAGAAAATGATCACCACCACCGACGTTGCCCTGCCCCACGGCACCACCCTGCACTGCCGCGTGAGTGGCGCACGCGGCCGGCCCGTGCTGCTGTTCCTGCACGGCTTTCCCGAGGGCGCCTTCATCTGGGACGGCCTGCTGGAGCATTTCTCCCAGCCCGCCCACGGCGGTTACCGCTGCGTGGCGCCCTACCTGCGCGGCTTCGGCGCCTCCAGCAGCCCGGCCGAGGTGGCGGCCTACCGCCCCAAGTTTTTGGTTCAGGACCTCGCAGCTCTGATCGCCATGGAGGCCGACGGCGCGCCACTGGCCTGCCTGGTGGCCCACGACTGGGGTGGCGCCGTGGCCTGGAACCTGGCCAACCAGCACCCCGCGCTGCTGCAGCGCCTGGCCATCGTGAATTCGCCGCACCCTGGCGCCTTTCTGCGCGAGCTGCAGCACAGCCCGGCGCAGCAGGCCGCCAGCCAGTACATGCACTTCCTGTGCCGCCCCGATGCCGAGGCGCTGCTCGCCGAGGACGATTTCCGCCGCCTGTTCGCCTTCTTCGACGCTCCAGACGGCACGCCGCCCGCGTGGCTGACCGAAGAGGTGCGCCAGCAATACCGCGCGCTGTGGCGGCAGGGTTTGACGGGCGCCTGCAACTACTACCGTGCCAGCCCGCTGCGCCCGCCGCGCGATGGCGACCCGGGCGCCGCCGCCGTGACGATGCCGGAATCCATGCTCACGGTGAGCGTGCCCACGCTGGTGCTCTGGGGGCTGGATGACCCCGCCCTGCTGCCGGGCCTGCTCGACGGTCTGCCGGGCTGGGTGCCGCGCCTGCAGCTGCAACGCGTGGAAGGCGCCTCGCATTGGCTGGTGCACGAGATGCCCGAGCGGCTGATCCAGGCACTGGAGCCCTTCTTGCTCTCTAATCAATAGCTATCAGCGCTTATTCCACAAGGACTTAAGGCCAATTTACTGATAAAAAGAAGGCTCCCCCTCGGGCCGGGTCTTGAAGCGCTTGTGCACCCAGTAGTATTGGCCGGGCATGCGGTCGATGGCGGCCTGCAGCTCGCGGTTCATGCGCGCCGTGTCGGCCTCCACGTCTTCGGTGGGAAAGTGCTCCCACGCCGGGGTGATCTCGGCCACGTAGCCCGTGGGCGTCATGCGCGTGTACATGCCCACCACCTTCGCGCGGCCCAGCCGCGCGAAGCGCGACAGCGAGGGCACGGTGGCCGCCTGCACACCATAGAACGGCACGAAGATCGACTCCCCCGCACCAAAGTCCATGTCGGGCAGCAGGTACAGCAGCCCGCCCTTGCGCAGGTTGGAGATGATGGGTTTGACCCCGTCGGCCCGGTTGAGCATGCGCACATCGCCAAAACGCTGGCGCCCCGCCATGAACCAGGCATCCACGGCCGGATCGGGATGGGTGGAAAAAATCGAGGTGAACGCGCGCGTGGTGCGCAAGGGCAGCGCCAGGCCACCGGCGTCCATGCCGTAGAAATGCGGCGCGAAGATGATGGTGGGCGTGTCGCCTTCCAGTTCCTCCAGCGCGCCCTGCAGCTGCACCCGCCGCAGCACCACCTCGCGCGGCGCGGCCCACAGCCAACCGCGGTCCAGCCAGGTCTGGCAGAACACCACGAAGGTCTCGCGCGCCCAGGCCCGGCGCTGCGCGGGCGTGGCCTGCGGAAAGCACCGCTCCAGGTTGCGCAGCGCGACCTTGCGGCGTGGCGCGGCCAGCACGAACAGCGCACGGCCGATCAGCCAGCCCATGGCGCGCAGCACCGGCAGCGGCAGGCGCGCAAGCACCTGCCGCATGAACCACACCCCCAGGCGCGCGGTCATGCGGCACCTCCGGCGGACGCCTCGACACGCGGCTGCTTGTAGCGCGCATAGCCCCACAGGTACTGCTGCGGGCATTGGCGGATCACATGTTCCATCGCCTGGTTGATCTGCAGCACGGCGGCCTCCAAGGTGTCGGCGAGGGGGGTGGGCAGGGGCTCCAGGCAAACCACGTAGCCCCGTCCCCACGACAGGCGCTCGGCGCGCACCAGCAGCACCATGGCTCCGGTCTGCTGCGCCAGGCGCACGGCCAGAGTCATGGTGTAAGCATCGCGGCCAAAAAACGGCGCCCACAGGCCCTGCCCCTCGGGCGGCACCTGGTCGGGCAGCAGGCCCACGGCCTCGCCCCGGCGCAGCGCCTTGATCATCTGGCGCACACCGGCCAGGGTGGTCGGCACCGCAGTCATGCCGGGGCGGTTGCGCGCGGTTTCCATCACCTTGGCCAGCCAGGGCTGCCGTGCGGGACGGTAGAGCACGGTGATCGGGCCGTGCGTGGCACTCCAGCGCTGCGCCACGGCCTGCGCCGACAACTCGAAGCAGCCCAGGTGCGGCGTGAGAAACACGATGCCACGCCCGGCTGCATAGGCTTGCTCCACGCAGGCCTCGCCCACCAGCCGGTAGGGCGGCGTAGCCCCCAGCCACAGGCGTGGCAACTCCGCCACCATGCGCCCGGCGTGGGCCACGGCATCGCGCACCTGCGCGAAGCGGTAGCCCGCCAGCGCGGCGTTCTCGACGAAGCGGCGCCGGTAGGTGGGCGAGCCCAGGAAGGCCGTCCAGCCCATGGCAAAACCCAGGGGGTGCAGCAACCACAGCGGAAGAATGGAGAAAAACCGGAACACAATAGGCATTAAAATGAACAGGTCGCTGAGTTAAATGAGCAACTTGCAGGGCGACGGTAAATAAATCTGCTAAAGCGTTCGCCAAAGCTCCCAAGGCTTCGGGCAACGCCCAAAAATGCCGGAACACAGGAGTTTATTCAAATGGCGAACGACTTTCTCTTCACATCGGAATCCGTCTCTGAAGGCCACCCCGACAAGGTGGCCGACCAGATCTCCGACGCGATCCTCGACGCGATCTTCACCCAGGACCCGCGTTCCCGCGTCGCCGCCGAAACGCTGTGCAACACCGGTCTGGTAGTGCTGGCGGGCGAGATCACCACCAACGCCCACGTCGACTACATCCAGGTGGCGCGCGACACCATCAAGCGCATTGGCTACGACAATACCGAGTACGGCATCGACTACAAAGGCTGCGCCGTGCTCGTGGCCTACGACAAGCAGAGCAACGACATCGCCCAGGGCGTGGACCATGCGTCCGACGACCACCTCAACACCGGCGCGGGCGACCAGGGCCTGATGTTCGGCTACGCCTGCGACGAGACGCCCGAGCTGATGCCCGCGCCCATCTACTACGCGCACCGCCTCGTCGAGCGCCAGGCCCAGTTGCGCAAGGACGGCCGCATGCCCTTCCTGCGCCCCGACGCCAAGAGCCAGGTGACCATGCGCTACGTGGACGGCAAACCCCACAGCATCGACACCGTGGTGCTCTCCAGCCAGCACAGCCCCGAGATGAGCGATGGCCACCACATGAAGCCCGCCTTCATCGAGGCCGTGATCGAGGACATCATCAAGCCCGTGCTGCCCAAGGACTGGATCACGGCCGACACCAAGTACCTCATCAACCCCACGGGGCGTTTCGTCATCGGCGGTCCGCAGGGCGACTGCGGCCTCACCGGCCGCAAGATCATCGTGGACACCTACGGCGGCGCCTGCCCGCACGGCGGCGGCGCGTTCTCGGGCAAGGACCCGACCAAGGTGGACCGCTCGGCCGCCTACGCCGCGCGCTACGTGGCCAAGAACATCGTGGCCGCCGGTCTGGCGCGCCAGTGCCAGATCCAGGTGGCCTACGCCATCGGAGTGGCCCGGCCCATGAACGTGACGGTCTACACCGAAGGCACGGGCGTGATCCCCGACCACGAAATCGCCAAGCTGGTGCAGGAACACTTCGACCTGCGCCCCAAGGGCATCATCCAGATGCTCGACCTGCTGCGCCCCATCTACAGCAAGACCGCCGCCTACGGCCACTTCGGCCGCGAGGAACCCGAATTCACCTGGGAACGTACCGACAAAGCTGCAGCATTGCGTGCTGCAGCCGGGCTGTAAGCCCGCCCACCGTACGCAGCGCATGTACGCACAAACAAAAGCCGCAGCGCCCACGCGTTGCGGCTTTTCTATTGATGCTTCTCGCCTCACCCTTGCGGCGCGCTCCGCCGCCCACCACGCACACGTGCTGACTGGCGTGTGAAAAGCCTCCCGGTAGCATTCCTGCACACGGCAAACAACCACCACCAGACTGAAGCACGTCCGTCTTTCAGCCCTGATTTCGCTGACCGCTGGCGCCCTGCCTCAGCGGTGTGGCTGCAGGCACAGCAGGCACTGCTCGGGGTGTTCCTGGTAATCGCTGTGGGTGTTGTCATGCCAGCCGTCATCGGGTCGGGTGCTGTACGCAAGGCACTCAAGCAAGCGTGCACTCCGCCACGCCCCTCAACCCCGGAGCCTCCCATGACCCGGAACATCTTTGAAGCCCTGCGTGAAAGCCATGAGCGCCAGCCGAAAAGCAGAAAACCACGCTGACCGCCAGTGACCCGACAGACTGCGACGAGGCCAAGGCCACGACAGCCGGAGCTTCGTCAACCCGCTTCCTGCACCGTCAAGCGGCCTCCTGCGCCTGCACCACACAGTTGCGCCCCTGCGATTTGGCCACGTACAGCGCCGCATCCGCGCGCTTGATGAGCGCATGGCTGTCTTCCTTGTGGTCCCAGGTGGCCACGCCAAAGCTGGCGCTGACATGGCCCACCGCGTCGAACGGCACCCCGGCAATGCGCGCACGCACCGCCTCGGCCATGGCCATGGCGGCGTCCACCGGCGTTTCCTTGAGCAGGAGGATGAATTCCTCGCCCCCAAACCGCGCCGCGCAGTCGGACGAACGCAGCAGCTCGCGCACGCGCAGCGCCGTGCTCTTGAGCACCACATCCCCCGAGTCATGCCCGAAGGTGTCGTTGATGCGCTTGAAGAAGTCGATATCGAACATCACGACCGACAGACTGCCCTTCTTGATGCGGGCCTCGGCCATCTCGGCCTCCAGCCTTTCAAAAAAGCGGCGGCGGTTGACCAGGTCGGTCAGAAAATCCTTGGTGGCCAAGTCTTCGAGCTTGCGGTTGAGCCGGGCCATGGGCTCGATCACCAGGGACGACAACGACAGATTGAGCACGACAAACAGCGCGGCAAAGCTGCCCACCAGCGCGGTCATCACGGTGTTGAAGGTCTGGCGCGCCTTCTCCAGCGGGAAATACATCGGCACCTTCACCACCTGGATGCCCACGGTCTCGTTCATGCTCCAGCCGAAACCGTTCTGGTCGCCGTACACCTTGAGCATGGTGGGTGGCGCCACCTGCGGCGTGCTGTGGCACGCCAGACACTGGGCCTGCTTGATGGTGATGGGACGGGCCACATACAGGGCGCGGTGCATGCCCTCGCCCACCTCGCCGGTCACCTCCTTCTTGAGGTCGGCCCGGCCTTCGCGGAAGTCGCTGATGATGCGCTCCTCCCACTCATTAGCGCGGTCGCGCAGGTTGGTGGGGTTGAGCACCGCCTCCTTGTACTCGTAGCCCGGAAACCGGTTCTGCAGGCGGCGCAGCGTCTCGGTCGCAGCGTAGGCGGGCACCGTCTGCGGCAGAAACTTCTCGGCCAGCGTCACGTCCAGGTGGGGCTTGACGAGCTCGGTCGTGTAGTCCCGGATCGCCATGGCCGCGTGCATCATGATCTGCGAGTTGTGCTGCACCTCCTCAATGGCCGACTGCTGCAGAAAGCGGTGCACATAGAGCCCCGCACCGGCCGCCGCCGCGAGCAGAACGGCGGCCAGCACCAGATTGAATTTGAGCCGCAAAGACATGGATCTCCCTCAGGCTGGCATGTTGTTGGCGGTGCGGCGGCGGCCATACCGGCCCCACCTGCGTGCGCTCGCTGTGCACGGGGCACAAAGTGTGCGTTTGTGCCAGATTTCAGGGCAGCGGTCCAATGTTTTGTGCGCCGCGCGGTCCCCACCGGTCCTGCACGCCGTCGCCCCTCTGCCACCATGGCGACCCATCGGCGCGCGGCACGTGCAAACCCCGGTCACGGTAAAATTACTACTAAAAAGATAGCTGCTTGCGCTTTATAGTAAAGCGATAGAGGCCAAAAACACTCAAAACCCTACCGCTATCGGAGACCCATGGTCGATACCGCCATCTACATCGGGCGTTTTGAGCCCGTACACAACGGTCACATGGCCCTGCTGCAGCGGGCGCTGGACAGCGCCCGGCAGGTCATCGTGGTGGTGGGCTCGGCCTGGCAGGCGCGCTCACCCAAGAACCCCTTCAGCTGGCAAGAGCGCGAGTCCATGCTGCGCGCTGCGCTGCCCGAAACCGACCGCAGCCGCGTGCAGGTGCTGCCGATGCGTGACTACTACAACGAAGCCGTCTGGGTGCAGGCCGTGCGCCAAGGCGTCGCGCGCCTGACCGCGCCCGGCGCGCGCATCGCGCTGGTGGGCCACTTCAAGGACGCCAGCAGCAGCTACCTGCGCAGTTTCCCCGGCTGGGACCTGATGGACATGGAGCGCCAGGGCGGCATCGACGCCACCACCATCCGCGATGCCTATTTCGGCGCGGCAACCGAACCCGCCGCCGCGCTGGCCCCGCTGGCGCACGCCATGCCCGCCAACGTTCTGGATTTTTTGCGTGGTTTCGCGCAGCACCCCGACTGCGCCCGGCTGCGGGAGGAATGGCACATGCTGCGCAGCTACCGCGCCGCCTGGGCTACCGCCCCCTACCCCCCCGTGTTCGTGACGGTGGACGCCCTGCTGCGCTGCCAGGGCCATGTGCTGCTGATCCGCCGCGCCCGCGCGCCCGGCCAGGGCCTGTGGGCCCTGCCCGGCGGCTTCCTGGAGCCGCGCGACACGCTGTGGCAGTCCTGCCTGCGCGAACTGGCCGAGGAAACCGGCTGTGCACTGCCCGAGGCCACATTGCGCGCCGCCCTGCGCCAGGTGGCCGTGTTCGACCACCCGGACCGCAGCCAGCGCGGCCGCACCATCACGCACACGCATTTCTTCGACCTGGAAAACACCGCTCTGCCCCCCGTACAGGGCGGCGACGACGCCCTGCATGCCCAATGGATCGCACAGGACCACCTGGCGGCGATGGAAGACCAGTTCTTCGAAGACCATTTCCACATGCTGGACCAGTTCCTGCAGATTTCCGGCCCGGCCATCGCCGCGCCAGGGCCGCAGCCCTGACGCAGCAAGATTCCCCGGTCGGCGGCCGGGATACCGCGCTGCCCCTTGAAAGCCCGGCAAATGCCCTTATGATTAGCACTCGCCAAAGATGAGTGCTAACAACCCATCCCAAGGCTGAATTCCATGGCGTCTGGTTTCCAGGCGCGTTGAGGTGACACCGTTTTTTGAACCCAGGAGATTTGCATATGAAACTTCGCCCCCTGCACGACCGCGTGATCGTCAAGCGCATCGAGAGCGAGACCAAGACCGCTTCGGGCATCTTCATCCCCGACAACGCCGCCGAGAAGCCCGACCAGGGTGAAGTGCTGGCCGTGGGCCCGGGCAAGAAGAACGACAAGGGCGAACTGACCGCCATGAACGTCAAGGTCGGCGACCGCGTTCTGTTCGGCAAGTACAGCGGCCAGACCGTCAAGGTCGATGGCGACGAACTGCTGGTGATGAAGGAAGACGACCTGTTTGCGGTTGTCGAGAAGTAATTGCTACTGCGCGGCCCACATGCGTCGTTGGGCGGTGCTCGGAATCCTCACGTACAGGAAGTACGTTGCGGTTCCTGCGCTCCGTCCGCCTAGCCTGTGAACCGCTCGCTACGCAATTCTTTTCCCGACACAGTCATCTGTTCAACGATTTTTTAGATATTCAGGAGCTCCAACATGGCAGCAAAAGACGTAGTTTTCGGCGGCGAAGCCCGCGCACGCATGGTTGAAGGCGTGAACATCCTGGCCAACGCGGTCAAGGTGACCCTGGGCCCCAAGGGCCGCAACGTGGTGCTGGAGCGCTCGTTCGGCGCCCCCACCGTGACCAAGGACGGCGTGTCCGTGGCCAAGGAAATCGAACTCAAGGACAAGCTGCAGAACATGGGCGCCCAGATGGTCAAGGAAGTCGCTTCCAAGACCTCGGACAACGCCGGTGACGGCACCACCACCGCCACCGTGCTGGCCCAGGCCATCGTGCGCGAAGGCATGAAGTACGTGGCCGCCGGCATGAACCCCATGGACCTCAAGCGCGGCATCGACAAGGCGGTCGCCGCCCTGATCGAAGAGCTGAAGAAGGCTTCCAAGGCCACCACCACCTCCAAGGAAATCGCCCAGGTGGGCTCCATTTCCGCCAACTCCGACACCTCCATCGGCGAAATCATCGCCAACGCCATGGACAAGGTCGGCAAGGAAGGCGTGATCACCGTGGAAGACGGCAAGTCGCTGCAAAACGAACTGGATGTCGTGGAAGGCATGCAGTTTGACCGCGGCTACCTGTCGCCCTACTTCATCAACAATCCCGAAAAGCAGGCCGCGATTCTGGACAACCCCTTCGTGCTGCTGTTCGACAAGAAGATCAGCAACATCCGCGACCTGCTGCCCACGCTGGAGCAAGTCGCCAAGGCCGGCCGTCCGCTGCTGATCATCGCTGAGGAAGTCGAAGGCGAAGCCCTGGCAACGCTGGTGGTCAACACCATCCGCGGCATCCTGAAGGTCGTGGCCGTCAAGGCCCCTGGCTTTGGCGACCGCCGCAAGGCCATGCTGGAAGACATCGCCATCCTGACGGGCGGCAAGGTCATCGCTGAAGAAGTGGGCCTGACGCTCGAAAAGGTGACTCTGGCCGACCTGGGCCAGGCCAAGCGCGTCGAAGTGGGCAAGGAAAACACCATCATCATCGACGGCGAAGGCCAGGCTGCCGACATCGAGGCGCGTGTCAAGCAAGTGCGCATCCAGATCGAAGAAGCCACCAGCGACTACGACCGCGAAAAGCTGCAAGAGCGCGTGGCCAAGCTGGCTGGCGGTGTGGCCGTGATCAAGGTCGGCGCTGCCACCGAAGTCGAAATGAAGGAAAAGAAGGCCCGCGTGGAAGACGCCCTGCACGCTACCCGCGCTGCCGTGGAAGAAGGCATCGTGGCCGGTGGCGGCGTGGCCCTGCTGCGCGCACGCCAGGCCGCTGGCGAAATCAAGGGTGACAACGCTGACCAGGACGCCGGCATCAAGCTCGTGCTCAAGGCCATCGAAGCGCCCCTGCGCGAAATCGTGGCGAACGCCGGTGGCGAGCCCAGCGTGGTGGTCAACGCCGTGCTGGCTGGCAAGGGCAACTACGGCTTCAACGCTGCCAACGACACCTATGGCGACATGATCGAGATGGGCATTCTGGACCCCACCAAGGTGACCCGCACCGCGCTGCAAAATGCCGCTTCGGTGTCCGCCCTGATGCTGACCACCGAATGCATGGTGGCTGAGGCTCCGAAGGACGACGCTCCCGCCGGAGGCATGCCCGACATGGGCGGCATGGGTGGCATGGGCGGCATGGGCATGTAATGCCCCGGGGCGGACTCCGGTTCGCCCACGCAGAACGCACCTCCCGCAACCCGCAGCACCTGCTGCGGGTTTTTTTTATGCCCGGTGCCCTGCGGGGAGCCGGTATGGCCGCACCAAGGGGGGCGGACTGCTGCCAGTGATCAGGCGCAGCCCCTGGCAATGCGCGCCGCCAGGCGTGCGGCCACCCTGGCGGTCAGCCCGTCTCTGTCAAACGCGGGGTTGAACTCTGCAATGTCGGCCGCCACCAGTTTGCCGCTGGCCAGCACCGCATCGACCAGGCGCTCGACGAACGCAAGCGGCATTCCCAGCGGCGCAGGTGCCGAGACCCCCGGCGCCACGCCCCCCGGCAGCACATCCATGTCGATGGTCAGGTACACGGCGTCACACTGCGCCATGCTGCGCACCAGCGCTGCCTGCGCCTGCAGGACCGCCACCTCGCTTTGCAGGTCGTCGTCCAGCAGGTAGTGCACGCCCAGGTCATCGGCCCGGTCGAACAGCGCCTGGGTGTTGGCAAAACGGCTGATGCCGAAAACCCGGTAGTCGAAAGGGCGCCCGTGGGACGCACACCAGCCGTGAATCTGGCGGAACGGCGTGCCGGAATTGCCCTGCGCCGCCATGCGCAGATCGAAATGCGCGTCGAAGTTCACCACCAGCACACGCTGCAACTGCGGGCGGGCACGCACGACGCCCTGGAAGGTGCCCCAGGCGACTTCATGTCCGCCACCCAGCACCAGCGGCACGCACCCCTGGGCGATGGCCTGCGCCACCCGCTGCGCCAGGGCGTCCTGCGCCGTTTCGAGCTGACCGCCGGTGCACGCCACATCCCCCGCATCCCACACCGCGGGCTCGCCCATGACCGGCAGGCCCGCCAGCGCCTTGCGCAGCATGCCCGGCCCCTCGGCCGCACCAGGCCGCCCGCCATTGCGGCGCACGCCTTCATCCACGGCAAAACCCATCAGGGCCACGCCTGCCTGGCTGTCATCGGAAAAAGGCCGCACATGCTGGTGCCAGCGGCGGCTGGGGCCGGTTTCTTCGGCGTCGACCCGGCCTTGCCAGACAAAGGGGGAATGCACGGTGTGGTTCATGAAAGCTCCAGTACGCATGTTCAACGTGACCTCGAAGGTGCACGGCGACAGTCAGGATTGTGCAACGCCCCCCTTGCCCGTGGGCTTGCGCCGGGTTCTGCGCACCGGTCTGGCCACGGGTTGCGCGGCAGCGGCCTGCTCCAGCCACAGCAAGGCATCCATCTGTGCGAGAAATCGCCGCAGATAGTCGGGTGACAGCGAGCGCATCAGGCGCAGCGATCGAAGCATCAGCCGGTGCGAATTGAGCGGACCGGCGTTTTCCGGTCCGCGCACCAGGGCCAGCGCCACCTGCTGCTCCGCCGAGATCTTCGACCAGACCTCGCCAAACAGGCGCACGCTCTTCATGTCCGGCATGCACGCGCCACCGCCTTCCCGCGCCGGTGCCGTGCCGGTCCCGGCACGGGCCTGTAGGTCGCGGTTCAGTTGCACCAGCAAGGAGTCCGGGGCAGGCACAACGGCCTGGGTTGCGGGGCGGGGCGCCGCCCGGGCGCGCCCGGCGTAGTCCGCCACGGCGGCCTGCCAACGGACTTGCAGCCGCTGCTGCACCGCCGGGGGCTGCTGGTGCAGCCGCCGGGCCAGCGCCTCCAGGTAATGGAAGCGCACAGGGTCGTGGCGGTGCAGGCCCTCGGCCCGCAGGGATGCCAAAGCCGCTTCACTCATGCCGTGGCGGTTGTGCGTTCGAGGCCTTGGGCACCGGTGCCATTTCCACGCGGCGGTTCTGCATCCGGCCGCTCTCATCGGCGTTGGACGCCACGGGCTGCTCGGCGCCAAACGCCGCAGCGAATACCTGGGACGATGGCATGCCTTCATCGATCAGGGCGCGCGTGACGGTCAGGGCACGCTGTGCCGAGAGCTCCAGGTTGTCCGCAAAGCGCTGGTTGCCGCCACGCAGCAATTTGTTGTCGGTGAAGCCGCTCACCATGAGCATCTCGTCCCGCTCGCGCAGGTACACGCGCAGCGGCTGCACCAGGCTGGTCAGCAGCTGACGGCCCTCGGGACGCAATTCGTCGGAGCCCGGTGCAAAAAGCACACTGCCGCTGATGCCGATGCGCCCCTCGTTCAGCGTCACCCGGCCGCTGGCCAGGGGAATGGCCAGCGCCGTCTCCAGCGCCATGCGGCGCTGTTCCTCCATCTGGCGCCGCTCCACCTCCCGCTGCAGGCTGGACACCAGGTCCACCTGCATCATCAGCATGGCCGCCAGAATCAGGACGAACGCGCCCAGCAGCCCCGCCATCAGATCGCCAAACACGGCCCATACCGTCGCAGTCTGCTCCGTGGCGTCGTCCATCTCGTCCAGGGCGGTCATCCAGCCGCCTCCTGCACACTGGCAGCGGCCTGGCTGTTCAGGCGGCGCAGGTCTTCCACGATACCTTGCTGCGAGGCAATGCTCAAATCGATCACCTCGCGCGCCTGCGCCACGTAGTAGGCCAACTGCTCATCGCTGCGGCTCAGGGTCTGGCCCAGGGCCGCCTCGATGCGCTGCAGGCTTTCCATCAGCTTCTCATTGCTGGCCGTGAACAGGCCCACGCCATGGCCGAAGGACTCGCCCAGGCTCGACAGCTCCACCGCGCTGGCCGCCACATGCGCGGCCACATCGTCCACCTTGCCTGCCTGCGCGCCCAGCGACTGGGCAAACTGCCGGCCAGCGGTATCCAGCACGGCCCCCGCAGACTCCACCAGCGACTCGATGGCCGCGCGCTGCTGCCCGGTGGCCGTGTTGACGGACTGCAGCAAGCTGCCAAGCTGTTCCATCATGGCCGCGCGCTCGGTGAGGGCGGCGTTGTCCCTTTCGCCCAGGCGCGTCATCTCCTGACGCAACTGCGCAATCACCTGAGCTGCCGCCTGCGGCACGTCCGACGCCGTCTGCAGCAGGCGCGTGAGCGGGGCCTCCAGGGCCGCGCCCAGTGTGGCCAGATGCCCGGCCACCGCCGTCTGCAGCGCGCCGAGCTGCTTGACGGCGGCCTGCCCGCGCGCGGCCTCCTCGTCGCGCAGGGCGCCCAGCTCCGCACGCCAGATGCCTGCCAGTTGGTCCATGCGCTGGCCCTGCGCCTGCACCCACTGCGCTTCCGTCTCCATGCGTGTACGCATCAAGGCATCCGTCTGGCTCAGCAGCCGTGCAGCGCCGTCCAGTGCCCGTTGGGTCTGCGCATCCATGCTCGCACAGGCCTGGGCGGCCGCCTCCTGCAGCGCTTCGCACACGCGCTGCTGCTGCTCCACCGTCTGGGCCCCTGTCTGCTGCCATTGGGCCGCGAGCGTGGCGGCCATGTCCTCCATCGACCGCTTCCATTGGGCCGCGCGTTGTTGGTCGGCCGCCGCCTGGGCCGCGTGCGATTGCGACACTGCCTCGCCCCATGCGGCCTGGAGTGCGCCCGTGCGTTGCTCGATCGCCTGCGTGGCAGACTGCAGGACAGCATCCAGGCGCGCCGCCTGCGCATCCTGCGCCTGGCCCTGCCCCTCCAGCGCCGCCATCCAGGTGTCGGCCACCTGTCGGGCGGTGCCCTGCCACTGCGCCGTAAGCGCCTGCATCTGCGCACCGGCCGCTTCACGCAGTTGCTGGTGCGAATGCCGCACCTCTTGCGCCAGGACGGCCATCGCCTGCTCCACCACGGGCAGGATCACCGCGCCCGCCTGGCGCGCCCCCGCCTCCAGGCTCGATTGCAGCGAGGCCCCCACGTCGCTGGCCAGCCGGGTGTAAGCCGCAGCCGCCTCGCCGTGAAACGCCTGCTGCCGGTCCAGCAACTGCCCGTTCAACTGCGCATGGCGGCGATCCAGCCCCTCCATCAGATCCTGCAGGCGCTGCGCGATCAACGGCATGGCCTGGGCCTGCGTCTGCAAGGCCTGGAACATCTCGTCCCTGCGGTGGGCCGGGGAGAACGGTCGCAGCACCGTGGCGATGCGCGCGTCCAGCAGACGCAACACCTCCAGGCGCTCGCGCCGGACCATGGCCAGCAGCAGGCCCAGCATGGCCGACGCCGCCACCCCGGCCACCGAAGTGCCGAACGCCAGCCCCAAGCCCTTGATGGGTGCCGCCAATGCGGAACGGACAGCCTCCAGGCTGGACGCGGCTTCCAGCGCGAACACCGCCCCCTTGAATGTCA
Source organism: Burkholderiaceae bacterium (assembly GCA_024709845.1). Lineage (GTDB taxonomy): Bacteria > Pseudomonadota > Gammaproteobacteria > Burkholderiales > Burkholderiaceae_C > Simplicispira. Next base: position 32,326 of record JANJVX010000172.1, read on the forward strand.
CCACCATGCCCAGAAAGGTGCCCAGCATGCCCAGCATGACCAGCAACCCCACCAGATACGGCGCCAGCGCCGGACCCGGCAGCGCCACGCGCGCGCCCTCGATGCGCTGGCGCACAGGGTTGCGCAGCGACAGATGCAAACGCTCCAGCCAACCCGCCAGGTCGGTGAGCGGCTGCGCCATACCGGCCAGCGCCGCCTCCAGGGACACCGTCGCGGAGCGGAACCGCATCAGCTCCGCGGCCCCCAGCACATACACCGCACCGATCACCACCGTCATCGCCAGCGCCAGCGGGCTCGACCCCACGAATCCCCAAGCCACCCAGACCACGGCCGCAAGACCGGCACCAAAGACACCGGCCATCACACTCTTCTTCATTCCTGTTACCTGTTCTCGTTTCGGGCTGCTTCCAGCAGACCCATGATCGGCAGCACACGCACCTGCACCTCTGCCTGCCACAGCGCCCGCACATCCTGATCGAAGGCAGAAAGCCAGCCGCCGGGCTGCCGCCACTGCCCTGGGGCATCCTCCTGCCCCGACTCCGCCAGCCGCCGTGCGTGCAGCCCGTGCCAGTGCGCCAGACGGCCCTCCAGAAAGCCCGGCAGCAACGCCCACAGCCGCTGCTCCCGCTCGGTCAGCATCTGTTCCATCACCGCATCCAGCGCCGCCAGCTGCCGCAGGGCGGGCGAACCCTGTGCCAGCCAGTGCCGCAGCTGTGCACGCGCCGTGCCCAGCCGCGCCTCCATCTGCTTCTGCAGGCCCAGATAGCGCTGGCCGTGGGTGGAAAACTTCAGTTCGGCCCCGGGATCGATCTGCTCGGCCGCTGCCGCCCCCCTGCGCCCGCGCGCAGCCCTGGCAGGTGCAGCCTTGGCCACGGCCAGGCCGGAGAGCTCTGCCAGCAGCCCCTCCAAAACCCCCTCCAGCGCACGCAGATCCACCGCCCGCCCCGGCTCCGGCGCCTGGGCGGGGTACGACTCGATCGAATGCAGCGCCCCATTGAGCCGGACGGCATTCACCGCGCTCAGCCATTGACCGAGGTGCTCGGCCACATCCGGACGCGCCTGCCCGCCATCCGCCCCCGCCCATTGCTGCAGCAGGAGAACCAATGAAGAACTGGTAAGCCGGTGGTGTAGATGCATCCCGTCGAGGCCCGTCTCTGCAAGAACGCCCCGGCAGACACCCGGGCGCCCCTGCATCAGGGATGCGTATCCCCGTGGGCAAAACCGCGTATTTTCGTTCAACCAGCGGCTTTGCCGGTTTCCTGGCCGCCAATCCCGCCCGGGCGGGGCGTCACAAGCGCATCT
>JANJVX010000207.1 GCA_024709845.1 Burkholderiaceae bacterium
GCTGCAGCGCGGCGCGGTCTACCGGGAAACTGCCCGAGCTGGACAGCAGCACGCCACCCGCGCGGTGGCGCCAGGCGCCCGTGAGCGCAGGCAGACAGGCCACGGCGCGCACCGCGTTGGCGCCGCCATGCACGCGTTGCATGCCGTAGTTCAGACGGATGGCGGCGGGCTGCGTGGTGCCATAGTCGCGCGCGAGCTGGCGGATCTGCTCCACCGGCACGCCGCACACCTGCGCGGCGCGCTCGGGCGGCCATTGCAGGGCACGCTCGCGCAGTTTTTCCCAGCCCACGGTGTGGCGCGCGATGTAGTCGTGGTCGAGCCAGTCGTGGGCGATGAGTTCGTGCATCAGCGCCAGCGCCAGCGCCGCGTCGGTGCCGGGCAGGAGCTGGATGTGCTCGTGGCATTTCTCGGCGGTTTCGCTCTTGCGCGGGTCGATGCACACGAGCTTGGCGCCGCCCCGCTTGGCCTGCTGGGCGATGCGCCAGAAATGCAGGTTGCTGCCGATGGAGTTGCTGCCCCAGATGAGGATCAATTTGGATTCGGCGAAGAACTCCACCTTCATGCCCACCTTGCCGCCCAGCGTGTGCACCAGGCCCTCGCCGCCGGCCGTGGCGCAGATGGTGCGGTCCAGGAAGGAGGCGCCCAGGCGGTGGAAGAAGCGCCGGTCCATGCTTTCGCCCTGCACCAGGCCCATGGTGCCGGCGTAGCTGTAGGGCTGGATGGCCTGCGGGTCGCGCGCGGCGATCGCGCCCAGGCGCGCGGCGATGTCCGCCAGCGCCTCGTCCCAGGTCACGGGCGTGAACTGCCCGCTGCCCTTGGGGCCACTGCGCTTGAGCGGCGCGAGGATGCGCTCGGCATGGTAGGTGCGCTCGGGGTATTTGGAGACCTTGGCGCAGAGCACGCCGCCGGTCTGCGCGTGCGCCGGGTTGCCCTGCACGCGCGTGGCGATGCCGTTCTCCACGGTGGTGAGCAGGGCGCAGGTGTCGGGGCAGTCGTGCGGGCAGGCGCCGCGCACCTGGCGCGTGGACAGGGCGGGAATCTCGGAGGGGAGGGCGTGCGCGGAGGTCATGCGGTGATGGTACCGGCAACGCCGGGGCCGATAGGTCGGCGCAGGCATTGTGGGCGTGGCTGATGCAGGACAAGTCTGGCCGGGTGGGCGGCACTAGAATGCGTCCCGGCGGCGCTCCCGCCATGCCCTACCCACCCTGGTCCATGCACTTCCAATCCCCCCTCGCCGCACTGCGCAATGCCCGCTGGATCTGGCTGGCCATGCTGCTGGCGGCGTTTGCTGCCATCACGCCCGCGGTGTCGCGCGCGATGGAAGGGGGCGCCTCCGGCGCCATGGAGGTGTGCACCAGCACCGGAATGTCCTGGGTGGATGCGCATGGCATGCCGGCCCAGGACACGGGCCCGGGCGCCGGAGCGCCGATGGCGGAATGCCTCTGGTGCCTGCTGGCCAGTGTTCCCGCCGGGCCGGTGCGGGCCGGTGCCGGGGTGGTCCAATGGGTGCCCGTCCCGCAGGGGGCGCCCGCCGGGCGCTCGCCCGTGTCCCGGCCTTCCCCTGCGGCGCTCGCTCCGCAGCCCCGGGGGCCACCCGGGTTTCATGAGCTATTGATTTTGTAGCATCTTGCGCTTTATTCATGGGCGTTTGGTGCCAATTTAAATGCCCATGGAGTTTTTGTGCAAAACCACCGTTATTTGTCGGGCGCCGTGTCGCGTCTGCGCCCCTTGTCCGCCGCCCTGGCCCTGATTCCCGCTGCCGCCCTGGCCCAGGGCATCGCCACCGAGGCCCAGTTGCAACCCATCAGCGTGACCGAGACGCGCTCGCAGCTCGACCCCAACCTGCCCAGCAGCACGGCCAGCAAAACCGCCGAGCAACTGCGCGAGCAGAACATCTTCAACCCCGAGGACGCTGCAGCCCTGCTGCCCAGCACCAGCATCCGCAAGCGCTACTTTGGCGACCGCAATTCCAACGTGAGTGGCCGCAGCCATGGCGTGCTGCAGCCGGGACGCGCGCTGGTCTATCTGGATGGCTACCTGATCTCCAACTTTCTGGGCCGTTTCGATGCGCCGCGCTGGAACATGGTCAATGTGGAGGCCATCGAGCGCATCGATGCGCTGTACGGCCCGTTTTCGGCCATCTATCCCGGCAACTCCATCGGCACCACCGTGGTGCTCACCGAGCGCAAGCCCAAGGGCTTTGAAGCCTCGGCCAGCGTCAAGTACAACCACCAGGGCTTTGACGAGTACGGCACGCACGAGAGCTATGGCAGCAAGCAACTGTCGGCGCGCCTGGCCTCGCGCCTGGACAGCGGCCTGTGGTACGTGCTGGGCGTGCAGCACCAGGACAGCCAGGGCCACCCCATGGGCTATGGCAATGCGGTGCGCGGTGCCACCAGCGGGGCCTTTGGCAACGCATCCTCGGGTGCGCGCGTCAGCGGTATCCAGTACGACGCCGATCCCCAGGGCCGCGAGCGGGCCATCTTCGGTGCCACGGGTGCCGACCACAGCGTGCAGGACACGGTCAACCTGCGTCTGGGCTACGACCTGTCGGCCACCCAGGAGATCGAGGGCCGCATCTCGATGTGGCGCAGTGACAGCACCGTGACCAATGCCACCTACCTGCGCGACGCCACGGGCAAACCCATCTGGAGCGGGGTGGTGAACGACGGGCGCTACAGCTTCAGCATTCCTGCCAGCACCTTTGCGCCCAGTGAGCGCGACGAACTGCACCGCCAACTGGGTGCCACCTGGAAGACGCGCCACGCCACGGGCTGGAACGCTTCGGCCATGTTCACCCACTACCAAATGCTGCGTGACGCCAGCCGCCAGGCCAACCTGGCGCCGCCGCAGGGCAACCTGGGCGGTGCCGGCACGGTGACGCGGCGCGACGGCACGGGCTGGAACACGCTGGAGCTGCAGACCACCTACACCCCTACGGCCAACGATTTTGGCGGTGGCCGCCATGCGCTGGTGTTTGGTCTGCACCGCAACAGCTACCAGCTCGACAACGTGGTGAACAAGTCCACCGACTGGCGCCACAACGAAACCACACGGGACCAGAGCTACTACGGCAAGACCACCATCACGGCGCTGTATGGGCAGGACGCCTGGCGCTTCGCGCCCGACTGGATGCTCACCTCGGGCCTGCGCCTGGAGTCCTTCGAGGCGACCGATGGCTCGCAGTTCTTTGCCGGGCCGCCTGTGGCACAGCAGGCCTACGCCAAGCGCAGCCTGCATACGGTCAGCCCCAAGCTCTCGCTGGCCTGGACGGCGGCCGATGACCTGCTGCTGCGCGCCAGCTTCGGGCGTGGCGTGCGCTTCCCCAATGTGGACGAGCTGTTCAACGGCACCAAGACGGGCAACAGCATCACCCAAAGCGACCCCAACCTGCGCCCCGAGGTGTCGCGCTCCTTCGAGCTGGCGGCCGAGAAGTTCTGGGGTGAGCACTGGTTGCGCGCCAGCCTGTTCCGCGACGACGTGAAGGACACCATCCTGCGCCAGACGGACAGCACCGTCACGCCATCGGTCACCCGCGTGAGCAACGTGGACCGTGTGTTGACCCATGGCCTGGAACTCGCCTGGCAACTGCGCGACGCGGGCATCAAAAACCTGGACATTGGCGGCAGCGCCACCTGGGTGGATGCCGTCGTCAAGGCCAACGCCGCCAACCCGGCCCAGGTGGGCAAGCAATGGCTGCGCATCCCCAAGCAGCGCTACAGCCTGCAGGCCAGCTATCGCCCCAACGCCCAGTGGCTGCTGGGTGCGGCATGGCGCTGGAGCGGGCGCATGTACAACACCGAGTTGAACATCGACACCAATCCCGACACCTACGGTGGCACCTCGCGCGTGAACCAGCTCGACCTCAAGGCCGCCTGGAAATTTGCCAAGCACTGGGAGTGGTCGCTGGGCATCAACAACGTGACCAACCAGAAGTCCTGGCAGGTACACACCATGCCGCAGCGCTCGGTGCAGACCGAGCTGCGCTACGCCATGCAATAGGGGCAGGTCGCCGCCCTGCACCGGTAGCGGTGTGTGGTGGCGTTTTCCTGGCCTTGCCACGAGGATTGGATTTCATGAAGAACACCGCAATCTCTTTCGCGCGCGCTGGCCTGCGCAGCGCCCGCGCCCTGGGCGTGGCCGCCCTGGCGCTGGGCCTGCATCTGGCCATGGCGCAGCATGCAGGCCATGCGGCACCCAAGCCCGCTGCGGCGCCCGCTTCCGCCAAGGAACGCGCCCTGCGCCCGCAACTGGGCACCGGTGCCGCCTTTGCACCCGATGGCAGCCTGTGGATGGTGGCGCTCGATGACCAGGGGCGTTTGTTCGTCCAGACCGCCCATTCCCAGGCCCAGGGTTGGCAATGGGGCGCGCCGCGCACGCTGGACACCGGCACCGACAAGATTTCAGCCGACGGCGAAAACCGCCCCAAGCTGCTGTTTGGCCCCAAGGGCGTGGTGCTGGTGTCCTACACCCAGGTGCTGGACAAGCCTTTCACCGGCTTCATCCGCATGCTGCGTTCCACCGATGGGGGCAAGACCTTTGGTCTGCCTGTCACGGTGCACGCAGATCGCCAGATCATCACGCACCGCTTCGAGTCCATCGCCTTTGATGCCCAGGGCGTGCTGCACACCGTCTGGATCGACAAGCGCGACCTGGAAACTGCTCCGCGCGTGGGCGGCAAATCGACCTACCGGGGCGCGGCCATCTACCGCAACGTGTCGCTCGACGGGGGGGGCACGTTCGGCCCCGACATCAAGGTGGCCGATCACTCCTGCGAATGCTGCCGCATTGCCCTGGGCGTGGGGGCCGATGGGCAGATGCGGGCCATGTGGCGGCATGTGTTTGCCCCCAATGTGCGCGACCATGCGGTCGCCCTGCTGCATGGAGACACTCCGGCGCCCATCGTGCGGGCGACCTACGACGAGTGGCGCGTGGATGCCTGCCCTCACCACGGCCCGGGCCTTGCCGCAGCGCAGGAGGGGTTCCATGCGGTGTGGTTCGGTATACGCCCGCAAGGGGGCGAGCATGTGGCGGCGGTACGCTATGGCAGGCTGGAGGCCGATGGCTCCCCCCGGGCCGGTACGGTACGGCAGATTCCGGATGAGCGTGCCGAGCATGCCGACGTGGCCGCCCACGGGCAGCGGGTGTCGGTGGTCTGGCGCAGTACCGACGGCAAGCTCAGTACGCTCAAGGCATGGCTGTCCCTGGATGGTGGGCAAACATTCCGTGAGCAGGTGCTGGGCCAGACGGAAGGCCATAATGATTTTCCGCGCCTGGTGCAGAGCGGTTCGCGCATGGTGGTGGTGTGGCGCAATTCAGTAGAGGTGAAGGTGTATGAGATCACGTTTTAAACCAGTGCAGCCCCTGGGGCGGCGCACTGTTCTGGCGGCGTCGGCCGCGATGGCGTTGTCGGCATGGGTGAATCCGTTGATGGCGCAAACGGCCGGCAAGAAGCGCGTCACGCTCAATTCCGTTCTGAGTTTCGACGAGACGACCTGGGCGCGGCTCGTGGAGAAGGGCCCCCGTCCGGCGGCCTACATATTTACGACCACGTATTGCCCCACCTGTCCGGATGCTTTCGAGCAGGTATTGGCCTTCGTCATGCATGCCCGGCGGCCGGTGGAGCTGGTGGTGGTGCTGATGGACGTGCGGGGCAAAGCCGCCCTGGAGCATGCCCACCATTACGTGGGGGCGACCCGGCTCTATACCTTCGATGGTTTCGAGTCGGCCATCCGCCAGAGCGTCGATCCGAAATGGCCGAACGTCACGCCCTACATCGTGTTGCTGGGGCGGGACGGTTTGATTCAACGCAGCATTGGTGCGCCCGATGAGGCGATGATGAAAAAGTGGCTTCCCTGATAGTGTTCTGAGTTGGAAGTTCGTTGAAAAAACAAAGATGTCGAAATCGTTGTCAGGCAAGGCGCAAACCGCAGCGATAGCCGTAGCTACCGCGAGGATTTGCAACGCAGCATGACGGCGATTCTCGGCATCTTTATGCAGCGAACTTCCGATTCTGGACACTAGGGGTCAGCGCGTTGCAGCCGCACTGCCCTGTGTGCCGACTGCAAGGCGGGGTCTTTGGCCTTGCAGCGCCAGGCGCGGGAGTAAAGTGTTGTTACGGGGCGGGGCCGTCGCGCTCCGTGTCCATCCATCTTCCGGAGGAGTTCGCATGTTTCCTGAATTTCGCGATCTGATCACCCAACTCAAGACATCCGACCGCCACTTTCTGCGCCTGTTTGACCAGCACAATCAGCTGGACCAGAAGATCAAGAATATGGAGGCCAGCATCTCGCCCGGAACGCATGAGGAAATCGAGACGCTGAAAAAGGAAAAGCTGCACCTCAAGGACCAGATCTACACCATTCTGAAGAGCGCGGGCTGATCTGCTGCGCCATTCCTGGAGCGCGATCGGGGTTGCGCGCGCTACGGTGCGAGGGGCGCCGGTGCGGTCTGCGAGACAGTTTCGGTGGCGGTTCTGCGGCGCGGCATCATGCCAGCGTCAAGCAGGCTCTCGATCCGGGCGAAGATCTCGAAGCGGGAGAACGGTTTCTTCATGAAATCGTCGGCGCCGATGCGGTTGGCGTAGAACTGTTCTGTGGCGTGCTCATTGCCGCTGATCATGATCACCGGAATGTGCTGACTCGCCGGGTTCTTGCGTATCAGCCGCAGCGCGTTGAACCCGTTCATGCCGGGCAGAATGATGTCCAGAAACACGAGATCGGGCGGGTCCTGCTCAATCAGCGCCAGACCTTGCTCGGCGCTCAACGCCTCTAAGGTGTTGTAGCCCGCCGAGCGCAAGACCTTGCGCAGGGCGGCCACCACGGTGGGCGAGTCATCGATGATCAGTGCCTTGATGCCTTTGCGGGCGTCTTTGCGTGGGCGATGGCGGCGCTCCACCGTGCCCGATGACTCAGGGCCCTCCACGCTGAGTGCCGCAGGGGCGGTCGCTGGGGGTTGGGCGGCTGGCTTGCGCCCACCACCCCACAGCCGGTCAAAGATACTCATGGTGCTGCCTCGTCTTCATGCCGGGTCGTCCGGATACAGGGGGGCCAGTATCCCAGATCGGGGGATGCACGGATTGTCCGCCGTCATATGAAACGAAATGAAACCAGCCCGGGGCTGGTGCCGGGGGGCGTCAGCCCAGGGCGTCGTTCACCTGGTCGTTGAATTCCGCCAGGCTCACGGCGTCGCCGATCTCGCGCGGCAGGGCGTCACGCACCGAAAACACACCGAGGATCTTGTTCGCCGAGGTGACGATGGGCAGATGCCGGAAGCCGCGCTCGATCATGATCAGCACCGCTTCGGAGACTTTCATGTGGGGCTCTACGCAGTGCGGGTTGGGCGTCATCACCTCGGATGTCTGGGTGGTCTGCGGGTTGAGGGCCTTGGCCAGGACGCGTGTCATCAGGTCGCGCTCGGTCAGGATGCCCAGCAGCTGGCCCGACGTGTCGAGGATGAGCACACTGCCGCAGTTGGCCCGGGTCATCACGCAGGCGGCCTCCCAGATGCTGGCCTGCGGGCCCAGGCTGACCACATGGCGCTGGGAGAGTGACTGGAAAACGGTGCGTTCAGCCATGAAGAAGCTCCTCGTGCAGATGGTCCGATCGGTTCAGCGCAGCGAAGCGTTGATTTTTTCCAGCGCCTTGGCGCCAGGACACAGCTGCGAGACCCCGAGGGTGTTGAGCGGCGTGTCGCTGGTATTGAGTGACAAATGCAGGTCGGTGGCCACCGGGTCCAGGTAGAGCAGGCCGGTCACCACCTCGCCGCGCGCGTGGTGGGCGTTCATGTAGCTCAGCGCGGCATAGCGGTCGGTGGGGTCGTAGTCTTGATGGAGCTTGCGCAGGCGCAATGTGCTGCCGTCGTGCTGCTGCACGTCGATCACTTCGCCAGGGGCGTATTGCGCGGTGATCTCGCTGTGCAGCGGCATGAAGTCGATGCGGCTCACGGCCTCGTTGTGCTGGCGCACGTAGTCATAGCTTTTGGTGCTGCCGGCATGGTTGTTGAAGGTCACGCAGGGGCTGATGACGTCGATGAAAGCGGCGCCACCGTGGCCGATGGCTCCCTTGATGAGCGGCACCAGCTGCTCTTTGTCGCCCGAGAAACTGCGCGCCACATAGGTGGCGCCCAGTTGCAGCGCCAGACCCACCAGATCGACCGGGCTGTCGTTGTTGGTCACTCCCTTCTTGCTGCGCGAACCGCGATCGGCCGTGGCGGAGAACTGGCCCTTGGTGAGGCCGTAAACGCCGTTGTTTTCCACGATGTAGGCCATGCGCACGCCGCGCCGCATGGCGTTGGCAAACTGACCGAGGCCGATTGAGGCCGAATCGCCGTCACCGGAAACACCCAGGTAGAGCAGGTCGCGGTTGGCCAGGTTGGCGCCGGTCAGCACCGAGGGCATGCGCCCGTGCACGGTGTTGAAACCGTGCGATGCGCCGAGGAAGTAGTCCGGCGTCTTGGAACTGCAACCAATGCCCGAGAGCTTGGCTACGCGGTGCGGTTCGATGTCGAGTTCCCAGCAGGCCTGGATGATGGCCGCCGAGATGGAGTCATGGCCGCAGCCTGCGCACAGGGTGGAGATGCGGCCTTCATAGTCGCGGCGGGTGTAGCCCACCTTGTTGCGGGTCAGCGTGGGATGGTGCAGCCGGGGTTTGGCCAGGTAGGTCATGCGGCCTCCTTGAGTGACGCCTGGGCGCCTTGCAGGTGGTTCTGGATGGCCTGGGTGATGAAGCGGGCCGTGATGGGGGTTCCGTCGTAGTGCAGCACCTTCACGAGACGCGCCGGGTCCACGCCCAGTTCGTTGACCAGCATGGCGTGCATCTGCGCATCGCGGTTCTGCTCGACGACGAACACCTGTTCGTGCGTGGCGATGAAGCGGTCCACCGCCTCCGGGAAGGGGAAGGCGCGCAGGCGCATCGCGTCGATGTCGGTGCCTGCAGCCGTCAGCACGTCCAGCGCCTCCTGCATGGCTGGACTCGTGGAGCCGAAGTAGATCACGCCCAGCGGCGTGGGATGCGCTGCAGGGCGCAGCACCGGCTGGGGCACCAGGTCGGCAGCGGTGCGGAATTTGCGCAGCAGGCGCTCCATGTTGTAGATGTAGTCCGGCCCGCGCTCGGAGTAGCGTGCGTAGGGGTCGCGTGTGGTGCCGCGCGTGAAGAAGCTGCCCTTGCTGGGATGCGTGCCCGGATAGGTGCGCCAGGGAATGCCGTCGCCGTCCACGTCCTTGTAGCGGCCGAAGTCCCTACCGGCTTCCAGCTCCTCGGCGGTCATGACCTTGCCCCGGTCATACTGGCGCGCGTCGTCCCAGGCAAAGGGCTTGCACAGGCGCTGGTTCATGCCGATATCGAGGTCGGTCATGACGAAAATCGGCGTCTGAAGCCGGTCTGCAAGGTCGAGCGCTGCGGCGGCATGCTCGAAGCATTCGTGCGGGTCTTCCGGAAAAAGCAGCACATGCTTGGTGTCGCCGTGCGAGGCATAGGCGCAGCTGAACAGGTCGGACTGCTGCGTGCGCGTGGGCATGCCCGTGGAAGGTCCGCCGCGCTGCACGTTGATGATGGTGACCGGGATCTCGGCGAAGTAGGCCAGGCCGATGAACTCCGTCATCAGCGAGATGCCCGGACCAGAGGTGGCGGTGAAGGCGCGCGCACCGTTCCAGCCCGCGCCCACCACCATGCCGATGGAAGCCAGTTCGTCCTCGGCCTGCACGATGGCTACGTTGCTGCGCCCGGTGGCGGGGTCCACGCGGTACTTGTCGCAGTATTTCTGGAACGCCTCGGGTACCGAGGAAGACGGCGTGATCGGATACCAGGCCGCCACCGTGGCGCCGCCGTACACGCAGCCCAGTGCCGCAGCGCTGTTGCCGTCGGTGAAGATGCGGTCGCCTACCTCGTTGGCGCGGCGCACGCGGATACCCAGGGGGGCCTGCAGGTGTTCGCGGGCGTAGTCGCGCCCCAGGTGCAGCGCGCGCACGTTGGAGTCCAGCAGCATTTCCTTGCCCCGGTACTGCTCGGCGAAGAGCTTCTCGAACACCTCGGCCTCCACATCAAGCAGCACGGACAGCGCGCCGACATAGATGATGTTCTTGAACAGTTGGCGCTGGCGGGGCTCGTGGTAGGCGTTGTTGCTGATTTCGGTCAGCGGCATTCCAATGACGGTGATGTCCTCCCGAAACTTCGCCTGGGGGATGGGGCGCGTGCTGTCGTAGAACAGGTAGCCGCCCGGCGTGATCTCGGCCACATCGGCGTCCCAGGTCTGGGGGTTCATGGCCACCATCATGTCCACACCGCCGCGCCGCCCGAGGTAGCCTTTTTCGCATACCCGGGCCTCATACCAGGTGGGCATGCCCTGGATGTTGCTCGGGAAGATGTTGCGCGGGCTCACCGGCACGCCCATGCGCAGGATGGCCTTGGCGAACAGTTCGTTGGCCGAGGCCGAACCCGAACCGTTGACGTTGGCGAACTTGATGACAAAGTCGTTGACGGCTTCGATGCGCTTCATGCGGCCTCCGGCGTGCGTCTGTGGGATTTGTCGTCGCGGCACCCAGGACCGGCCTGTGTGGTGTCCAGACGGAATTTCTGCATGTCCCAGGCGCCTGTAGGACAGCGCTCGGCGCACAGGCCGCAGTGCAGGCAGACGTCCTCGTCCTTGACCATCACGCGCCCGGTCTTGAGCGGTGCCGACACCAGCAGGGCCTGGGCACGGTTGTGGGCCGGCGCCCTGAGTCGCGCGCGCAGGTCGTCTTCTTCGCCGTTGCTGGTGAAGGTGATGCAATCCGTCGGGCAGATGTCGGCACAGGCGTCGCATTCGATGCAGGTGGCGCGGTTGAACACCGTCTGCACATCGCAGTTCAGGCAACGGCTTGCTTCCTTGAAGGCGGTGGCGGCATCGAAGCCAAGCTCGACTTCGACCCGGATGCTGGCCAGCGCCACTTCGGCCTGCGCCCAGGGCACCTTGAAGCGGGCATCGTTGGAGACATCGTTGTCGTAGCTCCATTCGTGGATGCCCATCTTGGTGGACAACAGGTTGGTGCGTGGCGCGGGGCGCTGGCGCACATCCTCGCCATGCAGGAAGCGGTCGATCGACACCGCTGCCTCGTGCCCCTGGGCCACGGCGGTGATGATGTTCTTGGGACCGTAGGCTGCGTCGCCGCCGAAGAACACCTGGGGCAGCGTGGACTGGAACGTTCCTTCGGTGAGCTGCGGCAGGCCCCAGCGATCGAAGGCAATGCCCAGGTCGCCCTCGATCCAGGGGAAGGCATTCTCCTGGCCCACGGCGATCAGCACCACGTCGCAGGGCACCAGCACCTCGGGTTCGCCTGTGGAGACCAGGCTGCGCCGGCCCTGGGCGTCGTACTCGGCGCGCACGACATCGAAGGTCATGCCCGTGAGCCGCCCGTTGTCGTGCACAAAGGCCTTGGGCACGTGGTAGTTGAGAATGGGAATGCCCTCGTGCAGCGCATCTTCCTTCTCCCAGGGCGAGGCCTTCATTTCCTCGAAGCCGCTGCGCACGATGACCTTGACGTCGGTGCCTCCGAGGCGCCGCGCCGAGCGGCAGCAGTCCATGGCCGTGTTGCCGCCGCCGAGCACGATGACGCGCGGCGCGATCTGTGTGACATGCCCAAAGGACACCGAGGCCAGCCAGTCGATGCCGATGTGGATGTTGTCCTGGACTTCGCGTCGCCCGGGGATGTCCAGGTCGCGTCCGCGCGGCGCGCCGCACCCCACGAACACCGCGTCGTAGCCTTGGGCGAGCAGATCGCGCAGCGAGTCCACACGCTGGCCGCTTTGGAACCGCACGCCCATGTCGAGGATGTAGCCGGTTTCCTCGTCGATCACCGATTCGGGCAGCCGAAAACGCGGGATCTGGCTGCGGATAAATCCGCCCGCACGGGCCTCGCCATCGAACACGGTGAGCTCGTAGCCCAGCGGCGCCAGGTCGCGCGCCACCGTCAGGGACGATGGTCCCGCGCCGACGCAGGCCACGCGCTTTCCATTGGCCGGTGCAATGGCGGGCATGCGGTCCTCGACGCCGGACTTGTGGTCGGCTGCCACGCGTTTGAGCCGGCAGATGGCCACGGGCTCGGGGTGCGCGCCATTGCTTTCCTCGACGCGGCCGCGCCGGCAGGCGGGCTCACAGGGGCGGTCGCAAGTGCGCCCGAGGACGCCAGGGAACACGTTGGAGACCCAGTTGACCATGTAGGCGTCGTCGTATCGGCCCTGGCCAATCAGGCGGATGTACTCAGGCACCGGCGTGTGGGCGGGACAGGCCCATTGGCAGTCGACGACCTTGTGAAAGTAGTCCGGGTGGGCAGTGTGGGTAGGCTGCAAGGCAAACTCCTGTCCTCGGGCCTGCGGCCACGATGGCGCAGGAAACCACAGTCTAGGGTCGCCTGGTGCCAATGCGCCCTCGGGGGAATCCCTCGGGTGGTGCGTCTTGTGCCACCGGGGTTGACCGGGATCATGAATTGGCGGCAGGGTGCCGGTCTGGGGCCGTGTCCAATCGTCCGGACGGGGCGTGTCGCAGGCCGGAATTGCCGCATTGCGGGCGTATTATGTGCCGTAGCGCAGTGTTGCGTGGCCCGCCGCCTTATCCATCCGTGGAGGCCTTTCATGCCCAGTCAGTTTCAGGTGCTTGGTGTATTGAGCTTCTTCCGGTCCGGGTGGCGGCATGCCGGGGCTTTTCTGTTGTTGCTCGCGGTGGGGCTTGCACCCGCATGGGGGGCGCACAAGGTGCGGGTCGGGGTCTACCAGAACAGCCCCAAGGTGGCCTTGTCGGAGGCCGGGCGCCCCGAAGGCATCTTCATCGATCTGATCGAGGGAATCGCCGAACGGGAAGGGTGGGAGCTGGAGTACGTTCCGGGCACCTGGTCCGAGGGGCTGGAGCGGCTGGCAAAGGGCGATATCGACCTGATGCCCGATGTCGCTCGCAATCAGGAGCGGGAGGCCCTGTTTGCGTTTCCAACGGAGCCTGTTCTCGCGAGCTGGAACCAGGTGTATACCCGTCAGGGCAGCGGGTTGCGCTCCATGCTGGATCTGGAAGGCAAGCGTGTGGCGGTGCTGTCCGGATCGGTGCAGGAGCGCCAGTTCGAACAGATGGCGGCCAGCTTCAGTCTGGTGGTGGAATGGGTGCCTCAGCCCGACTACGACGCGGCTTTTGCTGCAGTGGCCCAGGGGCATGCCGATGCGGTGATCACCAACCGCTTTTTCGGGGTGCGCAATGCCACCCGGTATGGGCTGGAGGATACAGCCATCATTTTCAGCCCCTCCCGGCTCTTTTTTGCCGCGCCACCGGCGGGGCGTGAGGCATTGCTCCAGGCGATCGACCGGCACATGGTCGAGTTCAAGAGGGATTCTGGCTCTTTGTATTACAAGTCCTTGCGACGCTGGTCGATCGATGAAGTCCGCTCCGCTACGCCCGCATGGCTGCTGCCAGCTTCCGTGGCGGCACTGGCCGTGCTGCTCGCGGCCGTGGCATGGGTGCTGCTGCTGCGGCGCCAGGTGGCGCTCAGGACCCACGAATTGCGGCAGCGCAACCGGGAAGCCATGGTCAGCAACGAGACCCTGAGGGCCATTGGTTCGCGCCGGGACCTGGATGGCGTGCTGCAGGAGGCCCTTCGGGGGGCCTTGGCGCTGACGAATCTGAATGCGGGGGCACTCTGTCTCCGGGATGAATCGCTTGGCACGTTGCGGGTCGGCGCGTGCGCCGGGTTTGACGGCTCTGCAGACCGGCAGGGTTCTCAGAGTGCGGGGCTGTGCGAGTCCCATTGCCGTGCGATGGTGCAGACGATGGCCGAGGGGAAGCGCCACGCCGTGTTGGCTGCGGAAGGTTCTTCCATGTCTGGGGAATGCGGGGTGACGCATGACCCTCGCGCGCGGTGGAATGCCTATTTCACGCTGCAGGTGCAGGATCGGGTGCTGGGCGTTCTGTGTCTATGCTCGTACCAGCCGGAGCCTCCTTCGGGTTTGGCGCTCAAGCTGGTGGAGGACCTGTGCGGTCCGGTCGCGCTGGCGATCGAGAATGCCCATCTGTATGGACAGGCGCAACAGCATGCGCTGGAACTGGAGCAGCGGGTGGCGGACCGTACCCGCGCGCTGGCACAGGCCAATGAGCAGATTCTGC
Organism: Burkholderiaceae bacterium; assembly: GCA_024709845.1. Lineage (GTDB taxonomy): Bacteria > Pseudomonadota > Gammaproteobacteria > Burkholderiales > Burkholderiaceae_C > Simplicispira. Next base: position 14,116 of record JANJVX010000207.1, read on the forward strand.
AGGCCATGCACCGCGCTCAGGATGCAGACCGCATCAAGTCCGCTTTCCTGGCCACCATGAGCCATGAGCTGCGCACGCCGCTCAATTCCATCATCGGCTTCACCGGCATTCTTCTGCAGGGGCTGGCGGGCCCGCTCAATCCAGAGCAGGCGAAGCAGCTGGGGATGGTGCGAGACAGCGCACGCCATCTGCTTGCGCTGATCAATGATGTGCTGGATATTTCCAAGATCGAAGCGGGTGAGTTGCGGGTGGCCTGCGATCCGTTCGATATGGCGCGGTCGATCCAGAAAGTGGCCGCGATCGTCCTTCCCCTGGCTGAAAAGAAACACCTGGCTCTTCATGTGCAGGTGGATCCTGCGGTGGGTGCCATGGTGAGCGATGAGCGCCGCATAGAGCAGGTGCTGTTGAACCTGCTGAGCAATGCCGTGAAGTTCACGGAGAGCGGAGCAGTCACTTTGCAGGCGCAGCGGGTGGAGGGTTTTCGAGCCGATGATCATTCTGAGGGCGTCCCGGCCGTGTGTGTGAGCGTGACCGATACCGGGATGGGCATCAAGGAAGAAGACATGGCACTCTTGTTCACGCCGTTTCGGCAAATCGACTCGACCCTGGCACGCAAGCACGAAGGTACGGGGCTGGGTCTGGCCATCAGTCGGCGCATGGTGGAGTTGATGGGGGGGCGCATCGAGGCACGCAGCATCTGGGGCCAGGGCAGCACCTTCACCGTCACCCTGCCTCTACAGGCCGAGCCCATTCTGGAGACCGTATGAACAAGCGCATCTTGCTGATCGAGGACAACGCCCAGAACCGCTATCTGGCCAATTTCTTGCTGGAAGCGCGGGGCTGGGAGATGGTGCATGCCGAAGATGGACTGACGGGCGTGGCGCTTGCCGGGCAGATGAACCCGGTACTCATACTGCTGGATATCCAGCTGCCCGGGATGGATGGCTATGCCGTGGCCCAGGCCCTGCGGTCCGACCCGAAACTGCAGGCCATCCCCATCGTGGCAGTCACTTCCTATGCCATGGCCGGTGACCGTGAGCGCTGTCTGGCGGCTGGCTGCAACGGTTACATCGAAAAGCCCATTGATCCGCAGACGTTTGCCGACGAGGTCGAACGGTACATCTTGGGGGTGGACTGATGCGTGTTTTGATCGTGGACGACCGGGAAGACAACCGCTACCTGTTGCGGATGCTGATGCAGGGCCATGGCTTCGAGGTCGAGGAGGCCGTGCATGGCCAGCAGGCGCTGGAGCTTGCGCGCGCGCGGGCGCCGGACCTTGTCATTAGCGACCTGCTGATGCCGGTGATGGATGGCTATTCTCTCTTGCGGGAATGGAAGGCCGATGCGGAATTGCATAGCATCCCGTTCATGGTCTACACGGCCACGTACACCGAGGCCAAGGATGCGAAACTGGCCAAGGACATGGGCGCCGATGCCTTTCTGGTGAAGCCTGCCGAGCCGGAGGTCTTCATTGACCGGGTGCATGAAATGCTGGCCAGAGTTTCTGAGCAACCCGCGGCGGTGCGGGCGCCGGTGCTGTCCGGCGCTTCCATGCTCAAGATGTACAACGAGGTGCTGGTGCACAAGCTGGAGCAGCGCAGCCTGGAGCTGGAGCAGCGCCTGGTCGAGCTGGACGCCGCGCACCAGCAGATCTTGCGCCTGAACCGGCTCTATGCGGCCTTGAGTGAAACGAACCAGGCCATTGTGCATACCCAGACCCGGGAAGAGCTGCTGGAACGGTTGTGCCGTATCGCTGTCGAGCGTGGCGGCTTGTGCATGGCATGGGTGGGGCTGCTGGATGCGGACTCCGGTGAAGTGGTTCCTGTGGCGCGCTGTGGTGTCGTGCCTGGCTGGTTTGCGCGCCTGGCTCCGTTGCGAACCTGTGGACCGGCGCGGGTGCCCGTGGAATTGGCATTGTCCTTGCAGGCGCCTTATGTCAGCAACGATCTGCTGGCGGATCAAAGGCTTCATCTCATTCATGCCGATTTGTTGCAGCACGGATTTCTGTCTGGAGCCTGCTTTCCGCTGACAGTGGAGAACGCGGTGACTGGAAGTCTCACGCTGTTTGCCGCGGAAAAAGAGTTCTTCGATGCGGAAAGACTCAACCTGATCACCGAAATGGTGAGCGATGTCTGCTTTGCGCTTTCCAACTTTGAAAAGGAAGCTCGGCGCCGCCAAGCCGAAGAGCGGTTGCGCGTCAGCGAAGAGGCCATCCGCCTCAACAGCAGTGCGGTCGAGGCATCGGCCAATGGCATTGTGATCTTTGCGCACAATGCACAAGGCTGGGGACTGATTCATGCGAACCCGGCTTTCGAGCGCATCACGGGTTACAGCCTTCAGGAGGCCGTGGGGCAAGGCCCCGACTTGCTGGTGCAGGCCGATCGCGAGCAATTGGGAGTGCAGGAGATAACCGCCGCGCTGCGAGAGCAGCGCGAAGGCAATGCCATTTTGCGCAACTACCGCAAGGACGGCACCCTGTTCTGGAACGACCTGTCGATTGCGCCGGTGCGCAATGGCCAGGGCGAGGTCACGCATTTTGTCGGGATCCTCAATGACATCACCGATCGCAAGCAATACGAGGAGCAGCTGGAGCGGCAGAATAACCATGATGAGCTGACCGGGCTGGCCAATCGCAACCGGCTCAAGGAACGCACCGAACTGGCCATCGCCTTTGCGCAACGCCACCGGGGCGCGGTGGCGGTGCTGTACCTGGATCTCGACCATTTCAAGCGCATCAACGACAGTCTGGGTCATGCGTTCGGGGACTCCATCCTGTGTGCCGTGGCCGAACGCATTGGACAGCAGTTGCGCGAGCGTGACACTGCAGCCCGCATGGGGGGCGATGATTTCGTGATTGTTCTGTCCGATCTGGAGAGTCCGCAGGAAGTAATGCTGGTCGCGGACAGGATCCGCCAGAACATCGCCCGGCCGATCACGTTGCAGAACCATGAACTGAGCCTTTCCATCAGCATCGGCGTGAGCATGTACCCCCAGGATGGAATGGACTACGACACCCTGTTGCGCAATGCCGATGCCGCCATGTACCGCGCCAAGGAGGCGGGGCGCAACGCCTTCTACTTCTATACCGCCGACATGAACACGCAGGCCCTGCGCAAACTGGAGCTGGAGGCCCGGCTGCGCTATGCGCTGGAACGTGACGAGCTGTTGCTGCACTACCAGCCGCTGCTCAACCTTGCAACCAATGCGCTGACGGATGTGGAAGCGCTGATTCGCTGGCGTTCGGAGGATGGTTCGCTCATTTCACCCCTGGATTTCATCCCCCTGGCAGAAGAAACCGGCCTGATCGTGCCGATTGGTCAATGGGTGTTGCGCACGGCATGCCGGCAGGTGCGGCAGTGGCAGGACGAGGGGGTGGCGCTGCGGGTCGCCGTCAATCTTTCGGCGCGCCAGTTTCGCGATGACCAGCTCGTGCAGACCGTGCAGCAGGCGCTGGAGGCCTCGGGTCTGCCACCGCGCCTGCTCAAGCTGGAAATCACAGAGAGCACGGTCATGCAGAACGCCGAGCAGGCCGCCCGGACCCTGGCTGATCTCAAGGCGCTGGGTGTGACCCTGTCCGTGGATGATTTTGGAACGGGCTATTCCTCGTTGGCCTACCTGCGCCGTTTCCCGATCGACCAACTCAAGATCGACCGTTCGTTCGTGCAGGACATCATGCTGCATCCGGACAGCGCAGCCATCGTGCGCAGCATCATCGGCCTGGCGCGGAACCTGCGCATGCAGACCGTCGGCGAGGGTGTGGAGACGGTCGAGCAACGTGAGTTCCTGCGGGCAGCAGGGTGTGATCTGATGCAGGGCTATCTTTTCAGCCGTCCGCTTCCAGCCGGTGATCTGGTCGCCCTGGTGCGCACGCACCAGGCCAGCCAGGCGACCTGATTTACGCGTCCGCAGCCCGCTGCGTCGCGATCCAGCCGAGCAAGACATCGAATGCCAGCTCCAGCCGTTGCTGCGCCAAGGGGCTGAGGCCTTCTTTCAGGGCAAAGCAGTCGCCCTCCACTGCCAGCAGCCATGCGGGCGGGGCGCATCCTGACAGCAGCGTGGACACATGCAGGACGGCTGGTGCAGAGAGTGCGTGGCTGACAGGGGCGAGGTGGGCTTCTGCCCGGATGGGCTTGAGGCACACGCCGTCCACGGAGCCGGGGCGGGCGGCATCCACGAAGAGCACCGCACGGCGTCCTTCGAGATCCAGTGCATGCTCCACCTGCAGCTGAAAGTCCGTCAGCAGTTCCACATCGTCTGCGGCGTCCAAGCCGATGGCTGTCAGTCGTTCAAGCAGCAGCGGGCCGAGTGCGTCGTCGCCCCGGCTCGGGTTGCCGACGGCCAGCACCAGCAGCGGGGGGCGCTTCATTCTGCGTCCATGGCAACGGTCTGGTGCTCCATGCGGCCATCGCTGTGGCGCAGCACGCTGTCGATCGGCAGGCCATCAGGGCCGACCACCTGCACCTGCAGCGGCATGCTGCCCAGCGCATGCGTGGCACAGCTCAGGCAGGGGTCGTAGGCGCGGATTGCCACCTCGATGTGGTTGAGCAGGCCCTCGCTGACCGTGCGACCATCAAAGTATTTGTGCGCCACGGCACGTACCGATTCGTTCATGGCCTGGTTGTTGTGCGTGGTGCTGACGATCAGGTTGCACCAGCTGATGAGGTCGTCTTCGCCGATCGCATAATGGTGGATCAGCGTACCGCGCGGTGCCTCGATCACACCCACCCCTTCTCGCCGCGCGGGGCGATCTGCGGGCAAAGGGGCCGTCAGTTCGCCACCCAGCAATGCGCTGTCCTGCAGCAGTTGTGCAATCACCTCCATGGCATGCAGCATCTCGATCATGCGTGCCCAGTGGTAGGCCAGTGTGGCGTGTACCGGCCCGTTGGTCAGAAAGCGCTGGCGCTGTGCCTCGGCGCGTGGGCTGGGGATGTGGTCGCAGTTCTGCACGCGCGCGAGGGGGCCGACGCGGTACCAGCCAGCCTCGCGCCCGAGGGCGCGCAGGTAGGGGAACTTCATGTAAGTCCAGGGCTCGGTGGTTTCCTCGATCAGGTCAAGGTAGCCCTGCACATCGACCCCATCGTGCAGGATGCGACCCTCTGCGTCGCGCACGCGCAACGCACCGTCGTAGAGTTCCATGGCGCCATCGGCCCGCACGAGAGACATCCAGCCCGAGCGGATGCTGCCGAATTGCGCGTAGAGCGCCGGGTTCTGGGCGTGCAGCCGGGCCACCAGCTCCACGGCCTGCTCGCACCAGCCCAGCATTTGCGGCACCTGAGCGGCCAGCATGTCGCGCTCGTCG
>JANJVX010000214.1 GCA_024709845.1 Burkholderiaceae bacterium
CCGCGTGAATCGTGGGTTAAGAACTACACGAAACAGGGGCAAGGTCATAGTTCAAATCTGGCGCGATTCAGAGCCCATCTTTATCGACATTCAGGAGGAGCAAGGCGCGACGGCAAAGAACCCGGCGTCACACCACTGAAACCATTGGAACTTGCACCTGCCGCAGCACAACGCCAAGACACCGTCTGAGACGGCACAGCGAACGCAGAAGTACCATCTGGAAGGCTGACTCCAACGGGAGCGTTGGGTGTAAAAGTCAGCGTTCCGGCACCGGCAGCAGTCGAAGTTGTCACGGCAACTACCCCTGTGGATGGGTCAATTTCTATGGTCTGAACATTCCGTGATGATGGGGGCGCCGAGTAACTAGAAGCGTAGCCTGATGCATTATTTTGCGCGTTGCCAGACGCCAACACCTCAAGAACAGCCAATTTTGCAAGGGGTACGGCAGCCAATGCCTCTGCAAGACGCGATCGCGTCGCATAGTCTTGATAGGCGATGAGAGATGCGCCAGCTAGGACTCCGATGACCGCCACGATCACCATTAGCTCAATTAACGAAAACCCTTGATTTCCCCCCTGCATTTTGCCCCCATCAGCTGTCTTTCTATGTACCATTTTTTAGTATTCTTGGCAACAAACTTCGAGAACCGATGACTCTAGGATAGCGTGCCAATGGAGGGACTGGACATTTTTGGCCACATTCCAAGCACTACATAACGCAAAAAAAGCCCCGACCAGTGATGGTGCGGGGCCGGGCGGTACGCGTTGCAGGCCTTTCGGCACCACGCCACGAATCGCTGGAGAGATTACTTGGCGGCAGAAGCAGCGTCAGCAGCAGCAGAAGCCGCGTCGGTTGCAGCCTGGGCGGCATCACCAGCAGCGGAAGCGGCGTCAGCAGCGGCATCGGCAGCAGGAGCGGCTTCAGATGCAGGAGCCGCAGCGGGCTCGGCAGCCACCGGAGCGGGAGCGGGTGCGGGAGCCGGCTCCTCCTTCTTGCCACAGGCGGCCAGAGCGGCAGCAGCGATCAGGGAGGCGATGACGAGAGACTTGTTCATTTCAGGTTTTCCTTGAGGACGGTCAAAAAAACAAAAAATGCCACAACGTCCAGCCTCTTGCAGCCCGGCTCCGCTCTGGCAGAGAGTGCCCCGGCGGAGCACATTTTTAACTCAACCGGCGATTATATTGCGTATTCGTCAATACTGAATAACACCGAGCACCGCGTCAATTTACCCGGCACGACCTACAACTGACGCCCAACTGACGGCCATCTGACGGCAACCTGACTTTCATCAAAGACCCAGTGTCGTCGACGGAAAGCCCGGCGCACTCTTGCTGCGGATCCATTCATTGAGGGTTTCACGCAACAAAACGCGGCGATCAGGTTCACGTCCCGAAATTCCCACACAGCGCTCGGGGTCTATGCGTTGCAAAACCCAGTCCGGCGACCACAACGCGCTGGGAATATCCAGGGGGTCGGCAGCGGGACTCACGCGGCATGTGAGGATGTGGTCCCAGGTGCCGCGCCAGCGAACCAGACGCGCGTGGCGCCGCACGATTTCATCGTAGGTACAAGCCAGCATGGTGAAGCGCCGACCACCCCGCGCCCATTCCTGCAAAGACTCCACCACGGCCTTTTCGCCCAATGGCCAGTCATGAAAGTTGGCATCGCTGATGATGATTTCCCGCCAGCCCTCACGGGCCGCTGCGGCCAGCGCATCCCGAACCAGCTGCTGGAACGCCTCGCGTCCACTGAAACGGCCATCGGGCAAGGGCGCAGGAGTTTCTGCGGGGTGAAGGGGGGCATCGGCAGACATCGGTATCTCCCAGAGTCATTGGCAAGGCAAGTCCGCAGCCTCTGCCAACAAAACATAACGGCCTTCGGAGCCGCACAGCTTGCGGGGCGCTCACCGGTATTCCACAAGGCCTTTTGTCGAACTGCGACAATTCTCCTATGGAAATCACCGAACAATGTGTGGTCGCACTGACCTGGACACTGAAAGACACCCTGGGCGAAGAACTCGACGTACTCGACGAACCGGTCGAGTTCTTGGTGGGAGGCAACGATCTTTTCGCCCGCATCGAAGAGGCCCTGCAAGGCCACGGCATCGGTGCCACGTTATCGCTGCACCTCGAACCCGAGGATGCCTTTGGCGACTTTCAGGAGCAGCTACTGTTCCTGGAGCCACGGGCACTTTTCCCTGCCGAGCTGGAAGAAGGCATGACCTTCGAAGGCAGCGCACTGCCTCAGGGCTGCAATCCTGAGGCCCCCCGCGATGCGCTTTACACGGTTTCTGAAATCTACCCCGAACATGTGGTACTCGACGGCAACCACCCTCTCGCGGGCATTGCCATCCGGCTGCATCTGAAGGTGTGCGGAGTCCGTGAGGCCACGGAAGAGGAAGTGGGCCGGGGGACGGCAGGCACCGGTTTCTTTCGCATACAGCCCCCGGAGTCAGGCGGCCAGTCGCTGCATTGAGGGCGACATCCCGGCAGCTGTGCCGGGCAGCGGTCAGTAGCGCGATATCTGGCCGTTGTCCATGCGGACCCGGTCACCGACGCGCAAATCCCCCACGGAGTTCACGTCATACACCCTCTGCCCCCCCTGGTCGAGGCGGATCGAGAGACGGTAGACCGTGGCATAGCCTCCGCTGTTGCGTTCTTCGATGGCATTGCCTGCCACCGCCCCGCCCACAACCCCCACGGCGGTGGCGGCCGCACGGCCACTGCCCTTGCCCACCTGGTTGCCAAGGACGCCACCCACCACGGCGCCAATGACGGCACCCGCACCTGTGGACTGCCCGCGCTGCTGGCTTTGCAACACCTCGATATGCGATACGCGCCCATACTCGACGGACGCAGGCACACGTGCGGGATAGGAAGCTGCCGGGTAAGACGCGGGAGCCTGGCGATAAGGCGCACAGCCCACCAGTGAACCCGCGAGCACGGCACCGCCCACCAGCAAGGACATTCGGGATAAACCTGTTTTTCGCATAGCGCATTACTCCAATCGTTCAACGGCAAGCCCGAACCCGGGCACTGGATGGATTGAATCACGCCCGCCGGGTTCCGGCTGCCGGGCAAGGGCCGCAGCGGGCGCCAGACGCGGACCCGCCGGCAAGTAGGCCCACGCCTACAAATCAGCCCCGCTAGGCCTTGCCCGTAGAGCCGTACCCGCCTTCGCCGCGCTCGCTGGCGACTGCAAATTCGCTCACCACGTTGAACTGCGCCTGCACCACCGGAACGATCACCAGCTGCGCCAGCCGCTCCATCGGTTCGATCGTGAAGGCCTGCGGACTGCGGTTCCACGCGCTGACCATGAGCTGCCCCTGGTAGTCGCTGTCGATCAGCCCCACCAGATTGCCCAGCACGATGCCGTGCTTGTGGCCCAGCCCCGAACGCGGCAGGATGAGGGCGGCATAGCCGGGATCACACAGATGAATGGCAATGCCCGTAGGCACGAGCTGCCAGGCGTTGGGCGCCAGCGTGAGCGGCTCTTGCAGGCAGGCACGCAGATCCAGACCTGCACTGCCCGGTGTGGCATAGGCGGGCAATTGCTGCGCCATGCGTGGATCCAGAATCTTGACGTCGATTTTCACTCGCTTTTCCCTGTCGTACGCTGTTTCGCCAATTGCGCCAGCCGCTCCTGCAACTGCGCCACACCAGGCTTTTTCAGCCCTGCTCCGTTCTTGGACAGTGCGCCCGATGCGACCGCAGCCACGCGGCCCAACCCCCACCACAACACCCCGGTGACCAGCAGCCCAGGCAGCGACCCACGGCCCAAACCGAAGAATGCGGCCGCATGCACCAGTGTCACCAGCAGCAGCACTGCCCGCACCACACCGAGCACCCCGATCAGCGGGGCAAGTACCTGCGCCAGATCCGGTGGAAGACCAGGGGCATCTGCCGCACCCTGGCCTTTGGTGATCCCCTTCCTGGTCTTGGCCAGCGGCGCCGCACCAGGGCGAGCCATCCCGCCTGTCGAACTCAGCCGCTCCACATAGCTCGCAAAATCGCCATGGGGTGGCGTATCCCACTCAGGCTTGACCGGACCGGACATGGCGGGACTCCTTTGACGTTCAAACACGAGTAGCCGACAACCGCAGCGCAATTTCCGTAATCAGTTGCCGGGCCAAGGTGCGCTTGGAGGCGCGCGGCAACTCGCGATGGCCTTGCGCATCCACCAGCAGCAGGGCGTTGTCGTCCTGCCCGAACGTCGCCGGGCCGATATTGCCCACGAGCAGTGGCACGCCCTTGCGTGCGCGCTTGGCGCTTGCGTACTCCAGCAGGTCATGGCTCTCGGCGGCAAAGCCCACGCAGAACAGGTCGCCCACCAAGGCATGCTGTGTCTGTGCCACGGTGGCCAGGATGTCCGGGTTCTCGACGAAGCTCAATACCGGCGTCTGGCCCGAGCCGTCCTTCTTGATCTTCTGGTCGGCCTGCGTGGCGGGGCGCCAGTCGGCCACGGCCGCCGTCGCGATGAAAACACGCGCGGATTGCGTGCGCGGCACCACAGCCTCCAGCATTTGCTGCGCCGATTGCACATCGATGCGGTGCACGCCACGCGGCGTGGGCAAGTGCACGGGGCCGGCCACCAGCGTGACCTCGGCCCCCGCCTCACGGGCCGCGCGCGCGATGGCGAAGCCCATCTTGCCGCTGGAATGGTTGGTAATGCCGCGCACCGGGTCGATGGCCTCGAACGTGGGCCCCGCCGTGACCAGCACCTTCTGCCCCGCCAGCACCTTGGGCGTGAAGAAGGCGATCACCTCCTCCAGCAGTTCCGCAGGCTCCAGCATGCGGCCGTCGCCAGTCTCGCCGCAGGCCTGGTCGCCGTTGCCCACGGCCAGCACCGTGGCGCCGTCCTGCGCCACCTGTGCCAGGTTGCGCTGCGTTGCCGGGTGCGCCCACATCTCGCGGTTCATGGCCGGGGCCAGCAGCAGGGGCACGCTCTCCTGCGGGCGCGCCAGGCACAGCAGGCTCAGCAGTTCGTCGGCCCGGCCCTGCGCCAGGCGCGCGATGAAGTCGGCACTGCAGGGCGCGATCAGGATGGCATCCGCCTCGCGCGAGAGATTGATGTGCGGCATGTTGTTGGCCTCGCGCGCATCC
>JANJVX010000222.1 GCA_024709845.1 Burkholderiaceae bacterium
GCAGCTTCTGTTCGGCGGTGTCGATCTCGGCGCGCCGCTCGCGCGTGAGGGCGTGGGCATCGGCCTCGGTCAGCGGATGGCCCTTGGGGCCGATGAGCGTGAACACCATGTGCCCGCCTTCGCGCGAGAGGCGAAAGTGCAGCGTTTCGGCCAGCGCGTCGAGCGCCGCGAAGGCCTGCGATTCCTGCGCCTGGAACGCCTTTTCAATGCGCTCGCTCTCGGCGCGGAAGTCGGCGCCGTCGAGCCGCTTGGGCACGTCCGACTGCAGCGTGCGCGTGAGCTGCTCCATGCCCTGGCGCAGCACGCGCCCCTGGCCGGCGGGCAGGCGCAGCGCCCGGGGGCGCTCGGGCGTGTCAAAGTCGTGCAGGTAGCACAGGTCGGGGGGCACCGGGCGCAGTGCCGCGGCCTGCTGCATGGCCTGGTGCAGGAGCGAGGCGCGCCCGCTGCCCACCTCGCCCAGCACGAACAGGTTGTAGTCGGGCTGCTCCATCGCCAGGCCGAAGCGCGCGGCGGCCTCGGCCCGTTCCTGTCCGATCCAGGGCAGCGGCAGGTCCTGCAGATCGGCCGTGCTGGCAAAGCCCAGGCCAGCGGGGTCAAGGGTGAGGCGCAGCAGGGAGGGGGGCAGGGCGGTGGCGGGCATCGGTGGCGTTGCGGGTGCGGTGAAATGGGGGTGTTTTTGGCTTCAAGCGCAATATAGATAAGCGCTGTAAGCTACTGAATAGATAGCGTCAGTTGGGAGCGCCGCCCGCCAGTGCATGGGCCCGGGCATCGGCCTGCATGCTGGCGCTCTCGGGTTGTACCGGCCAGCCGGCCAGGTGCTGCCGGGCGATGTGGCTCAGCGCCTTGATCCATTCCGGGCTGTCGTTCAGGCAGGGGATGTAATGAAACTCCTTGCCGCCCGCGTGCAGGAAAGCCTCGCGCGCCTCCTGATTGATTTCCTCCAGCGTTTCCAGGCAGTCGCTGGTGAAACCCGGGCAGACCAGGTCCACCCGCCCCAAACCACCTCGCGCCAGCGCCACCAGGGTGGGTTCGGTATAGGGTTCCAGCCATTTGGCCTTGCCAAAACGCGACTGGAAGGTGAGCTGCCAGCGGTCCTTGCGCAGGCCCAGGCGCTCGGCCAGCAGGCGCGCCGTCTTGTGGCTCTCGCAGTGGTAGGGGTCGCCCAGGTGCAGGGTGCGCTCGGGCACCCCGTGGAAGCTCATCACCAGCTTGTCGGGCAGGCCGTGTTCCTTCCAGTGGGCCTCGATGCGGCGGGCCAGGGCCTCGATGTAGCCAGGGTCGTCGTGGTAGCGGTTGACGAAGCGCAGCTCGGGCACATGGCGCTGGCGCCCGGCCCAGGCGTACACGGCATCGAACACGCTGGCCGTGGTCGTGCCCGAGTACTGCGGGTACAGCGGCAGGATGAGGATGCGTGTGGCCCCCTCGGCCTTCAGGGCGTCAAGCTGGCTGGCGATGGACGGGTTGCCGTAGCGCATGGCCGGGCGCACCAGCACGTTGCAGCCGGCCTCGCCGAGCCAGCCGCGCAGCAGCTTGGCCTGCTTCTCGGTCCACACGGCCAGCGGGGAGCCCTCGGGCGTCCAGACGCTGGCGTACTTGGCGGCCGACTTGGCCGGGCGCGTGCGCAGAATGATGCCGTGCAGAATGGGCAGCCAGACCACGCGCGGGATCTCGACCACGCGCGGGTCTGCCAGAAATTGCCCCAGGTAGCGGCGCAGCGCGCCGGGCGTGGCGGCGTCGGGCGTGCCCAGGTTGCACAGCAGGATGGCCGTGCGCTGGGCTTGTCCGTGGGTGTAGGCGGGTTCGGGTTGAAAAGGCATGCCGCATTCTCGCCCATGGGGCGGCGCGCTGCCTCGCGGCCGGGTCAGCGGTGGGGCTTGGCGTGGCCCGTGGCCTCTTCCCAGCGGGACTTGCAGGCCACGCAGTGCTGGGTTTGCGGCTCAATCTTCAAGCGCTCGAACGGAATGTTGCAGCCGCATTCGCCACACAGTCCGTAGCTGCCGTCGGCCATGGCTTCGAGCGCATGGTCGATGCGCGCGAGGTCGGCGGCGTCGATGTCGGTGAGTACCTGGTCCACTTCGCGGCCCACATTGCCCTGCTGGATGCCATCCTGGTCGGCAGCGGGTGGTGCAAGGTTTTCGCGGTTCTGCTGCATCTGGGCCTGCAGGTCGCGCCGGCGCGCAGCCAACAGCGCCTGGAGTTCCTCGCGCTGGGCGGTGGTCAACGCTTGCGTCATGTTTTCTTCTCCTGAAAATGGGGCGTGATTCACGGGACTGGTCTCCAGAATAGCACCATCAGAACCCGTGCCAGGCAGGGCTGGCGCGTGCCCCGGCATGCCGCGCCAATACCCCGGACCTGGTGGGGGAATGGCCCGGGCGGTCCAGGGGCCAGGCCGCGAAGCGGTTCAGAATGCAAGCTGATCGGCATGACCGCCTGGCCATGCCGCCATTCGACCAGGAGCGTGCCATGGATGATGCAAAGAAGAAGACCGCCATTGATGCCCTCAACCGCATCATGGAACTGGAACTCGCGGGTGTGGTCAAGTACACGCACTATGCGCTGATGGTGTACGGCTACAACCGCATTCCCATTGTTTCCTGGCTCAAGGGCAATGCCGACGAGAGCCTGGCCCATGCGCACAAGGCGGGCGAACTGGTCACCCTGCTGGGCGGGCACCCGTCGCTCAAGATCGGGCCGCTGCTGGAGACCGAGCAGCACGACATCGGTGACATCCTGCGCGAGAGCCTGGCGCATGAGAAGACGGCGCTGGCCGCCTACTACGACCTGCTCAAGATCGTCGAGGGGGCCTCCATCCTGCTGGAGGAATACGCGCGCGAAATGATTGTGGCGGAAGAACTCCACCAGGACGAAGTCAACAAGATGCTGCGCAGGCCCGGCGAGACGGCGGTCTACACGGCATAGATGCGCTCGGGCGCTGGGCTACAGCGTCATGTTGTCGTGCGACAGCACGGTTTTCTTCACATGCACCGTGATGATGGCCACGACCTCGTCGGGCTTGGCCGGGCGCAGCAGTTGCTCGGACTCGACCGACACCTTGGTGACCAGTGAGTCATCTTCCAGCAGGCAGAAAAAGGGCAGGGGGTCGGGCTGCAGGGGCAGTTCCGGGCGCCCCTCCATCGCGCCGTGGGGCACGCGCAGGCCGTCGAGCAGGGTCTTGAGCCGGTTGTCGATGTCGCCACCGTCGGTGATCAAGGTGCCGCGCGGTTGCTGGCGAAACAGCAGCACCGACAGCTCGGCATACAGGTCGAGCCGCTGGGTCACCAGAGGGGCAAACCGCAGGCCGCCTTTCTCCACGATGACCGAGGGCTTGCCGGGCAGGGCCGGGTGCGCCAGCAGCGTGTGGGCCACGTCCTTGAGCGGGCGCTCGCGCCACAGGCGCTGCAGCTGGGGGTGCAGGGCGCGGCGAATTTCCCATTTGTGCGAAGACTTGGCGCCCTGGCCGTGCAGGGGGCCTTCGTAGATCAGGCGAAATTCCATGGGGCGGGTTCCTTCAGAAAGCCACCAGATCGAAATCGGTTTTCTTCACGCCGCACTCCGGGCAGCACCAGTCCTCGGGCACATCGGCCCAGCGGGTGCCGGGCGCGAGGCCGTCCTGTGGGCTGCCCTCGGCCTCGTCATAGACCCAGCCACAGACGGCGCACATGTACATCTTGAAAGGAGCGGGATTTTCGGGGTTCATGGGCAGCAAGCAGGAAGGGGTGCATGGATTGTGCCGCCAAGGGCATGGCCATGGGCGGTGCATGTGTTCCCGGATTTCCCGGGGGCGCGTGCATCGTCGATGGCGGGGGCGTGGCCTCTTCAGCCGGCTTGAAAGCGGGCCGCAAATGGGCCGCGGCCATTGCGTGCGGCCATGGTGCGCTTGGCATGAAAAAAAGCACCTGGCACCCGATGACAGGGCGCAAGGTGCTATAAAAATTGGAGTAAGTCGGCGGCGGTTGCAGGGGGCCCCGCCGCCCCGGCCCTGGGGCGTCAGAACTTCACGGTCAGCCCCACGTTGAATGAACGCCCCATGCCGGGCACGCGCACGCCCCAAGGCACGGCCGTGGCGGCCATGGTCATGCCCTGGCCCACATAGGCACCGCCCTGCGGGTGGTTGTAGAAGCGGTCGAACAGGTTGTCGATGCCGAAGTCCAGCCGCACCTGCTTCCATTCGTAGCTGCCGCGCAGGTTCACGAGGCCGTAGCCCGCAGTGGGCAGTTCGTTGCGCACGGCCGACACACGGGTCTTACCGCCCACCATCTGCAGCTCGGCAGAGCCGGTCCAGGCGCCCAGGCGCTGGGTCAGGGCTACGCGGGCGTTGAGCGGCATGATGCCGTAGAGGTTGTCTCCGGTGCTGCGGTTCTTGCCTTGCACATAGCTCAGCACGCCGCTGAGGGTGAACTGGCCCCACGGGCCATGCTTGCCCAGGTCGGCAAAGCCCGACAGGTCAAAGCCGTGCAGGCGTGCGTCCTGGTTGGCGAAGCGCAGGTACACAAAGGTGTTGCTGGCCGTGAGGTTGGCGTTGGTGCAGGCCGACATGCCGCCACCGCCGCCGCAGCGCTCGGCGTCGATGTAGTTGTTCACATAGGTGAGGTAGGGCGTGAACTTGACACCCCAGCGCTCGCCCGTGGTGTCGTGCCAGTCGGCCGTGGCGCTCAGGGTGTTGGCGGTTTCGGGCTTGAGGTCGGGGTTGCCGACGTAACCGTTGCCATCGCCGACCATGTGGATCATGCGCAGGGCCATGCCGCCAGTGGACCAGGTGTAGCGCTCGTACAGGTTGGGCGAGCGCGTCTTGTGCGCGAAGCCGAACTCGTAGGTGGCGTTGGCATTGGGTGTGTAGCGTGCCAGCGCGGTCAGGTCGATGTTGCTGTCGTTGCGCTTGCGGTCACGGGCGTTGAACGGGGTGGCGTCCATGTTGTAGTTCGGGTTATAGCCCTGTACAGCGCCGCTGTTCATGCGTACATGGCTGCTGCGCAGGCCCAACTGCGAGAGCCAT
Organism: Burkholderiaceae bacterium; assembly: GCA_024709845.1. Taxonomy (GTDB): domain Bacteria; phylum Pseudomonadota; class Gammaproteobacteria; order Burkholderiales; family Burkholderiaceae_C; genus Simplicispira. The sequence continues at coordinate 4,994 of JANJVX010000222.1, forward strand.
TGGGGGTTCCAGCGGGCTTCCCATTCGCCATATGCGTCAAAGCGGTCGCGCTGGCCGTCGCGAATGTTCCAGAAAGTGTTGGGCGCCATGCCGCCGCCCGAGGGCAGCCACCAGTCGTTCAGGCGGTAGTTCTGCAGCTCGGCGCCCACGCGCAGGGTGTCGCGGGCCGAGAGGGGGACATCGCCCTTGACCTGCAGGCCGGTGGTCTTGCCCTCGGTATCCATGGGCATGCCGGGCACGTTGTTGGCGGTGCCGTACCAGAACTGCTTGTCCTCGCCAAAGTTCATGCTGTGGCGGGTCTTCTCGTGGTAGGCGCGGGCCTGGAGCTGGCCCCATGCAAACTGGCCCTGGTAGCGCAGGTTGAACTGGTGGCTGTCGTTGCCCGTCATGTCCATGCGCTGGTTGGGATAGTTCTGGTACGGAATGTCCTGCAGGCCCAGGCGCATTTCGACCAGATGTGCATCGTTGCGCAATGCATAGGCCAGGGCGTGGTTGTGTGTCTTGTAGCTGGACGACCCCACTTCGTCACCGGCCAGCCACTGGGTGGGCTTGTTGGCGGCGGCCGGGCCAGCGGGCTTGAAACCGCGCGCGGCATGGTAGTTGCCAGCCTCGGCGGTGGAGCCGTCGTAGCGCAGGCTTGTCTGTTCGGTGGCGTAGGTGGCCGAAAGGTGGGCGCCCATGCCGTCGCCGTTGCTGCGGTAGAAGCTCCCGGCCTGGCCCTTGATCAGCCGTCCCTGGCCGGGGGCCGCGAATTCGGGCGCGGGCGAGTTCACCTGGATGGTGGCTCCAATGCTGTCGCCGCCAACGCTCACGGGAGTGACACCGGCGAACAGGCGCACGCTGTCCACGCGTGTGGGGTCGATGTATGACAGCGGCGGGTTCATGTGGTTGCCGCAGGCGGAAACGAGGTCCATGCCATCGACCTGGATGCGCAGCCGGTCATCGGACAGGCCATGCACGCTGGGCAGGCTGGAAACACCGCCCGCCCCGAACAGGCTCACGCCGGGCAGGTTGCGCAGCAGGCTGGCGGTATCGCTGCTGGCGGCGCGGCCCGATTGCAGCGTGTCCGCATCGGCGCTGCTGGCGCCCACGGGCTCCACGGCGGCCTTGGGGGCCTTGATGGTGATGGTCTGCAGCGAGGCGTCCTGGGCAAATGCGGCAAAAGGCAAGGCAGCCAGCAGGGCGCAGAGGGGGCGAAGGGCAGGAACGAACGGGCGGCCAGAGCAGGCACGCGAACGGAAAGGGGTGGTCATGGCGGTAAAGCAGGAACAGGAGGCCGGCGCAGGCCCGTGCGGAAAGCACCCGCGGCCCGGAGCGGCCGCGGGTACAACCAAGTGAGTAAGACTTTCAGTTCAGGCCGCCGGAGGGGCCTGTGCGGGCGGGCGCGCGTTGGCGTGCCGCAGTGCCCGCGCGGGGGCGGACGTGAATGCAAAGTCGTAGGCTGCATCGGCCTTCAGGCTGGCCACCACCGCCGGGATGCGGCCCGGGGTGAAGCCCGCACCCGCCACGGCGCAGACCGGGCAACTGAGTGCGTTGCCCATGGCGTGACCCTGGGGACCCTCGGGCGCCTCGCCGCCGTGCAGTGATGTCTGCACGGTGCAGACATCGCCCCACGGGGCCTGCGAAAGCATCTGTCCCAGGTGCGAGGTGCTGACCTGCCCCACCCAGAGCTGCGCAAACAGCGCCAGCATGGCCAGAACCATGGCCAGAGAGCGGTTGCGGACGTGGGGGCTGCGAGAGGTCACGGCGGGAATTGTGGCGCCGCAGGGTGCGGCTGTCCTTGTCATGCATCAAGCCGGTGCATGCCGTCGGGGCCTGTGGCTTTGCGGCGCCGGGCGTGCAGGCCGGGGCGGCGTGGGGTATTCTCGGACGGCCTTTTGACGGGACCTGTGCCCATTTCCTTCCGTTTCATCGCCCTGCAACCGTGTCTTTCGCCGCACTCGACCACTCCCGCATCCGCGCCATCACGCTGGACCTGGATGACACGCTGTGGCCCATCTGGCCGGTGATTGCCCGGGCGGAAGCCGTGCTGCAGGCCTGGCTGGCCGAGCATGCGCAGGCCACGCACGCGCTGTATGCGGTGCCGGGCGCGCTGCGCGCCATCCGCGAGCGCATGAACCATCTGCGTCCCGACCTGCTCCACGACCTGAGTGCCTTGCGCCGCGAGTCCATCCGCCTGGCGCTCACGCAGGCGGGCGACGACCCGGCGCTGGCGGAGCCCGCGTTCGATGCATTCTTTGCCGAGCGCCAGCGCGTGGAGTTGTTCGACGACGCCTTGCCCGCCCTTGAGTACCTCAGCAGCCGCTGGCCGGTGGTGGCGTTGTCCAATGGCAATGCCGATGTGCGGCGCGTGGGCCTGGGGGAGTATTTCCATGGCGCCGTGAGCGCGCGCGAGGCCGGGGTGGCCAAGCCCGATGCGCGCATTTTTCACCATGCTGCGCGGGCGGCGGGTGTCGAGGCCGCGCAGGTTCTGCACATCGGGGATGACCCCCGCCTCGATGGACTGGGCGCCCTGCATGCGGGCATGCAGACGGTGTGGCTGAACCGCGAAGGCGGCCCCTGGCCGCATGAAGGCCCGAAACCCCATGCCACCGTGGGCAGCCTGCACGACTTGCGGCAGCTGCTGGCCTGAGCGCATTCTCAAAAATACTTCATCATTCACCCAACCATCAGCACCATGCCCATGCAAGCCTTCTTTCTGCCCCAGGTGCGTTCCATCGCCTTCACGCAGCCCTTCACCTGGCTGGCCCTGGGCTGGCGCGACATGGTGCGTGCGGGTGCCATCAGCCTTATCCATGGGGTGCTGCTGGCGGCATTCGGCATGGTGATTGCCGCCCTGGCCCATGACCGCTTCTGGCTGCTGGCCGGGGCGCTGTCGGGCTTTCTGGTGGTGGCGCCGGTGCTGGCCACCAGCTTCTATGTGCTGAGCCGGGCCCTGGAGCGCGGCGAGCCTGCCAATGCAGCCGCCGTGGTGCGCACCTGGCTGTTCTGGCAGAGCAGCCACCGCGACACCAAGTGGGGCAATGACTATTGGTGCCTTGTCCAGTTCGGTGCGCTGCTGGCGCTGGCGGCCACGGGCTGGGTACTGATTTCCTCGGCGCTGATCACGTTGCTGGCGCCCGAGCCGATCCGCACCCCGGCCGACTTCATCGTGCATGTGGTGCTGGCGCAGGACAGCACGCTGTTCACCCTCTGGCTGGCGCTGGGCAGCCTGCTGGCGGCACCCATCTTCGCCTCCAGCGTGGTGTCCATCCCGCTGTTGCTGGACCGGCAGGCCTCGCTGTGGCAGGCCGTGCTCACAAGCTGGCAGACGGTGCTGGCCAATCCGGCCACCATGGCAATGTGGACCGCGATCATTCTGGGGCTGACGCTGCTGGGCATGGCGACAATGCTGGTGGGTCTGGCCGTGGCCATGCCGCTGCTGGGGCATGCCAGCTGGCATGCCTACCGCGACCTGGTCGATGCCTCCAGCCTGCCACAGCGCGAGCCGGGCGGCCCGGCAAACGGAGAAGACGCCAAGCAACGCAATGGAATGGCATCGTGATTTTTGGATACACCGAAGCGCAGTTATCGGCCTTTTTTCTCACCTACGGGGTGGGGGCCTTCATTCTTTTCATGGTCTTCATCATCGGCCACCTGGCCTGGGAGTCCAAGGCCGGGCGGTTCGGCACCTTCGTGCTCTTTCTGGGCCTGGGGGTCGGGTTTCTCGGCTTTCTGGCCCAGTACCTGATCCAGTGGTGGCTGGAGCGCTGACGGCCTCCGGCCCTCTTTCTTTCTGCAAGGAGACGCCCTCCATGGGTTTGACGATCTACGGCATTGCCGCATCCCGCGCCGTGCGCCCGCTGTGGGCCGCCACCGAGCTGGGCCTGGACTTCGAGCATGTGCACACCCCCTACCAGGGTGGCGCCACGCGCACCCCCGGGTTTCTGGCGCTCAACCCCAACGGCCACATTCCCGTGCTGGTGGACCACCGGCCCGAGGGCGATGTGGTGGTGTGGGAAAGCATGGCCTGCGCGCTCTACGTCGCGCGCCAGCATGGCAAGGGTGACGGCAGCGACATCGCTCCGGCCACACCGCGCGAGGACGCCGAGGCCCTGCGCTGGAGTTTCTGGGCCGTCACCGAGGTGGAGAAGGACGCCCTCACCGTGCTCATGCACCGTGTGGCCATGCCCGCCAACGAGCGCAAGCCCGAGCTGGCCGATGCCGCCGAGAAGCGGCTGCGCGTGCCCCTTCAGGTGCTGGAGCAGCACCTGGCACGGCAGCAGTCGCATGGCCAGGCGCATGTGGCTGCCGAGCGCTTCACGGTGGCCGACCTGTGCCTGGCCAGCGTGCTGGGCTGGGCGCGCCCGGCGCGCGCCCTGATGGAGACGCTTCCCCTGACCAGTGCATGGCTGGGGCGCTGCCTGGACCGGCCCGCCCACCAGGCCCTGCGCGCGCTGGCGCGCAAACACTGACCGCAGGCTTTACCTGCACTTCACACGCTGGTCGCGGTTCTGACAGACCGGCCCGGCACAATGGTCTCGCGTGCCCATGGGATGGGGCGCCTAAATGTGCATTCATGACCATGACATCCTTCATTTCACGCCCTCGCCCTCTCTCCGGGCTGCTTGCTGCGCTGGCGCTGCTGGCGGGTTGTGCCGCGACCACTCCGCCCGGTGCGCCTTTGCCCGCGGTGTCCGTGCCGCCCGCCTGGTCGGCGGCGGCCCTGCCCGTGGGGGCGTCCGGCACCTCAGCCACCCCCCTGGCGGCCTGGTGGCAGCAGTGGGGTGATGCGCAGCTGACCGGACTGGTCGCCCAGGCGCTGCAAGCCCATGCCAGCGTGCGCAGCGCTCAGGCTGCGTTGCAGCAGGCGCGGGCCCAGGCCGAGGTGCAGGGCGCCGCTCTCTTGCCTGGCGTGAATGCGTCGGGTTCGGCCCAGCGCAGCCGTTCCGGCGGCAGCACGGGCAACAATTTCCAGATGGGCCTGGATGCCAGCTGGGAGCCCGATGTGTTTGGCCGCCTGCGTGCGGGCACCAGCGCTGGCGAGGCCGATGTGCGCGCTGCGCAGGCCGGCCTGGAGCAGGCGCAGGTGGTGCTGGCCGCCGAGGTGGCGGTGAACTACATCACGCTGCGCAGCGCGCAGGAGCGCCTGGCCATCGCACGACGCAACCTGGCCAGCCAGAGCGAGACCTTGCAGATCACCGGCTGGCGCGTGCAGGCCGGCCTGGCCACATCGCTGGTGGCCGAGCAGGCGCGCGCCGCCGCCGAGCAGACGGCGGCGCAGATACCGCAGCTGCAGGCCAGCCTGGCGCAAACCCGCCACGCCCTGGCAGTGCTGACAGGGCAGGCGCCTGGTGCGCTCGATGGATTGCTGGCCACGGAGCGCCCCGTGCCGGTGCCCCCCGACAGCCTGGTGCTGGCCATACCCGCCGAGACGCTGCGCCAGCGCCCCGATGTGCGCCAGGCCGAGGAACGCATCAGCGCGGCGCTGGCCCGCGTGGCGCAGGCCGATGCGGCCCGCTACCCGAGTTTTCGCCTCGGCGGCTCGCTGGGCCTGCGGGCACTGACGCTGGGGGCGCTGGGTGATGGCGCTTCGGTGAGCCAGGCGCTGCTGGGAAGCATCGCGGTGCCGCTGTTCGATGGCGGTGCGGCCCGGGCCCAGGTGCGCGTGCAGGAGGCTGCGCTGGAGCAGGCGCGCGTGGGCTATGAATCCACGGTGCTCGCCGCCCTCAAGGAGGTAGAGGACGCGCTGGCCTCCCTGCAGGGCGAGCGCGAGCGCCTCGTGCACCTGCGGGCGGCGGCGCAGGCGGCGGGCCACGCCGCGCTGCTGGCGCAGAACCGCTACCAGAGCGGCCTGATCGACTTCCAGGCGGTGCTGGAAACCCAGCGCACCCTGCTGTCCACCCAGGACGGCGTGGCCAGCAGTGCCGCCAATGCCGGGCTGGCCCACGTGCGCCTGTACAAGGCGCTGGGCGGGGGCTGGCAGTGACGCGCCCTTGCGTTCCCGAAAAAAGATTGTTCACAGGTTCCGAAGTCCAAGCCATGACCACCACCTCCAAGAACAGCCCCGCTTCTGCCAAAACGCCTCCTGCCGATCTGCAGGCCCTGCTCGGCGGTGATCTGCCCCGGCGCTGGTGGCAACGTCCCGTGCTGTGGGGCGGTCTGGCTTTCGCCGTGCTGGTGGCGGGCGGCCTGTTGTACTGGCAGGCGCAGAAGCGCACGGGCGCCGTGCCCAGCTACGTCACCGAGGAGGTGCGCCGCGGCAACCTCACACTCACTGTTTCGGCCAACGGCACGTTGCAGCCCACGCGCTCGGTCAATGTGGGCAGCGAACTGTCCGGCACGGTGCGCAGCGTGCTGGTGGACGTGAACGACCGTGTCAAAAAGGGCCAGGTGCTGGTTGAGCTGGACACTGCCAAGCTCTCGTCGCAGGTGTTGCGCTCTCGCGCCGCGCTGGCCTCCGCCCATGCGCGGCTGGCCCAGGCGGGTGCCACCACCCGCGAGGCGCTCGCCAGCCTCGCGCGCCTCGAAGAGGTGGCGCGGCTGTCGGATGGCAAGGTGCCCTCGGCGGCGGAACTCGATGCGGGCCGTGCCAACGTGGAACGCGCCCGGGCCGAAGAGGCCAGTGCCCGTGCCAGCGTGGAAGACGCCAAGGCGGCGCTCTCCACCGATGAGACCAATCTCTCCAAGGCGTCCATCCGCTCGCCCATTGACGGCGTGGTGCTCACGCGCAGCGTGGATCCCGGCAACGCCGTGGCCGCATCGCTGCAGGCCGTGACGCTGTTCACCGTGGCCGAAGACCTGGCGCACCTGCAACTGCAGGTGAACGTGGACGAGGCCGACGTGGGTGCCGTGCAGGTGGGGCAGAAGGCCAGCTTCACCGTCAGCGCCTACCCCTCGCGCCAGTACCCGGCCAGAATCACCCGCGTGGCCTATGGCTCCACCAAGACCGACAACGTGGTGACCTACATCACCTGGCTGGAGGTGGACAACTCCGACCTGAGCCTGCGCCCCGGCATGACGGCAGCGGCCACCATCACCTCGACCGAGCGCAACGATGTGCTGCTGGTGCCCAACACCGCGTTGCGCTTCACGCCCGTGGCGGCCGTGGGCACGCCGGGGGCCGCAGGCCCGGCTGCGTCATCGGGGGGCGGCATCATGGCGCAACTGATGCCGCGCATGCCGCGTACGGGGGGGCGCCGGGCCGCCGCTGGCAATGGCAAGAGCGACGCCGCAGGCAAAACCCGGCCGGTCTGGGTGCTGCAGGACGGCGCGCCCAAGGCGGTCAATGTCAGCGTGGGCATCAGTGATGGCCGCATGACCGAGGTTGGCAGCGAGCAGCTGCAGCCCGGCATGGCCGTCATCACCGACCAGCGCAGCAGCGGGGCCGCGCCATGAGCACGGTGGCGCAGCCCCTGATCCGCCTGCGCGGCATCACCAAGGTGTACGGTGAGGGTGCGCTGGCCTTCCAGGCGCTCAAGGGCGTGGACCTTGACATCGCCCAGGGCGATTTTGTCGCCATCATGGGCCCCAGCGGATCGGGCAAATCCACGGCCATGAACACACTGGGTTGCCTGGACCGTCCCAGCACCGGCGAGTATTTATTCCAGGGCGTGCATGTGGAGTCGCTCTCGCGCGACGAGCGGGCGCGCCTGCGGCGGCGCTACTTTGGTTTTGTGTTCCAGGGCTTCAACCTGCTGGCGCGCACCACGGCGCAGGAGAACGTTGAATTGCCCCTGCTCTACCGGGGCGAACCGGCCCGCGCGCGCCATGCCGCCGCAGCACGCGCGCTTGATGCCGTGGGCCTCAAGGGGTGGGAGCACCACACCCCCGCCGAGCTGTCGGGCGGGCAGCAGCAGCGCGTGGCCATTGCCCGCGCCATCGTCACCGAGCCCGCCGTGTTGCTGGCCGACGAGCCCACGGGCAACCTCGACACGCAGCGCAGCCTGGAAATCATGGAGCTCATCTGGCGCCTGAACCAGGCGCACGGCATCACCGTCATCATGGTCACGCACGAGGCCGACATGGCCGCCTACGCCCGGCGCATCGTGCGCTTTGTTGATGGCGTGGTCGACAGCGACACCCCCAACGCGCAACCGGCGGGGCTGCACGCCGCAGCCGCAGCGGCCACGGAGCCCCACTGATGCTGCTCAACACCCTGCTGCTGGCGCTGCGCTCCATCCGGCGCAACCTGATGCGCTCGTTCCTCACCATCCTGGGCATCGTGATCGGTGTGAGCGCCGTCATCACCATGGTCACACTGGGCAACGGCGCCACCATGGCGGTGCAGAACCAGATATCCGGCCTGGGCACCAACCTGCTGCAGGTGCGGCCCGGCCAGCGCATGGGGCCAGGCAGCGGCGGCGCCCCGGCTTTCAAGGACACCGACGCCGACGCCATCGCGCAGCAGATCGGCGGCATCCTGGCCGTGGCGCCCGAGGGGCGCACCGGCGCCACGGTGGTGGCGGGCGGGCGCAACTGGACCACCAGCATCATCGGCAGCACCAACGCCTGGCTGCAGACCGGCAACTGGACGGTGCGCAGCGGGCGCGAGTTCACCGACGACGAACTGCGCGCAGGCGCGGCGGTGTGCCTGATCGGCGCCACCGTGCAGCGCGAGCTGTTTGGCAGCACCGACGCCGTCGGCCAGCCGCTGCGCGTCAAGGCGTTTTCGTGCGAGGTCAAGGGCGTGCTCGGTTCGAAAGGGCAGGGCGCCTTTGGCAACGACCAGGACGATGTGGTGCTGGTCCCCCTCAAGACCCTGCAACGCCGCGTGACCGGCAGCACGCGGGTGCAGACCCTGCTGGTGTCGATGCAGGACGGCAGCGACCCCGAGCGCGTCAAGG
>JANJVX010000041.1 GCA_024709845.1 Burkholderiaceae bacterium
GGAACAGATCGGCTTCGATCACCTCGACCTGCGCGCCGATGCCCAGCCGCGCAACGTTTTCGCGCGCGCAGGCCAGCGCACGCGCATCCTGATCGGTCGCCACCACGCGCGCGACGCCACGCTTCGCCAGCACCGCCGACAGCACACCGGTACCGGTGCCGATGTCGAAAGCGGTCGAATCGCTCTTCAGCGCCGCTGGCAGCGGCGCCTTCGCGACCAGATCGACATACTCGCCGCGCACCGGCGAGAACACGCCGTAGTGCGGGTGGATGCGGCTGCCCAGCGCGGGGACTTCCACCCCCTTCTTGCGCCATTCGTGCGCACCGACGACGCCCAGCAGCTCGCGCAGCGCAACCACGCTGGCCTCGCCGCTGGCCGGGCCCCAGGCCTCGGTGCAGGCGGCGCGCCAGTCGGGCGCGCGGCGCAGCGCAATCGAGTAGTCGCCCTCGACCGGGATGAGCAGCGCGCCAAGGGTGCGCGCACGCTGCGCCTGCGCCTGGCGGTGCAGGTGGAAGCGCTCGGCCGGGCTGGCCTCGGCCATTTTCTGCACCGCCCGGGCCTCGGCCTTCGCGCTCTTGCGGTCGGCACGGCGCATCAATGCCTGCAGCAGCTGGCGCGCGTTCTGGAAGTCGCCGCGCCAGAGCAGGGCCGTGCCCTCACAGGCCAGGCGGTAGGCGGTGTCGGCCGCCACGGTGTCGTCAACCGGCTGCACGCGCCGCGGCGCCGGTGCGCCGCTCTCCGAGCGCCAGAGCGCGCGGCGCGTCTCGCCCCGCTCGCTCCACTCGATCATCGCCAGGCCTGCCAGGGAAAGGGCTTCAGTTGATGGGGCGCTTGAGGCGCACCTCTTCCACCTTCACGCCGCCGACCACGGCGGTCTTGGCGGTGGTCATCTCGCGCTTGAAGCCTGCCAGCTCATGGAAGCGCAGCGCGCGCTCGTTGCGCAGCGGCACCCAGGCGGTGACGTTGGTGCAGCCTTCTTCCTGCAGGCCGTCGCGCGCGGCGTCCCACAGCGCCAGGCCCACGCCCTTGTTCCAGTGGGTGGGGGCGGCGTAGATGGCCCAGATTTCACCGGTGGTGGGACGCGACTTCTCGTCGCGCGAGCGGTCGAAACCGACGAAGCCGACGATCTTCTCGTCTTCCACGGCCACCTGCACCTGGGGCTCGCAATATTCAATAGCTTCGCGCCAGTAGGCCTGGCGCTTTTCAACAGAGAGATTCTTCAACTGATCGTCGGGCACCAGGCCTTTGTAGGCTGCCTGTGCGGCAATGGTGTGGATCTGGGCAATGGCTTTTGCATCGCGAAGCGTGGCGGGACGAACCTGGATACTGGACATGAAAAAACCGACCGAAAACGGACTGACAAAAAACGAAACGGAGCGGCATTGTCGCCGCAAACGGTTTCCGCCCTCTTGGAGGCCCATGCCGGGGGTCTCTTCGGTCTACTTTGCACACCTGGTTTCGCAGTCTTTTGGCAGCGCAAGCCGGTGCGCTTCGCGGCGCGCCCTGGCACCGCTTGCCCGCCCCCGTCAGGCAAGCGGCACGGCGCCCTGGCGCGGCGCCGCCACGGCCCGCTGCGCCAGGGCACGCTTGTTGCGCAGACGCGGCACATGCACGGCCGGTGGCGCGCCGTTGATGGCCGCGAGACTCAGCACCAGCGCGATGGTGCCGGACCCGTCCTCACGCCCGTCGCAGGCATAGGCGCGGTAGCTGCCATTGCCCGGCCCATGGCTGCGCGGCACGGTATGAAAGACCACACGGGCACCGGTCACGCGGTGGTCACAGTAGGGCAGCACACGCAGCCTGGCATCACGGTCCAGGGCCAGGCCCAGATTGCCGTCGCGGTTGATCAGGTCTGTGCGGATGGCGCGCCAGGTCTGCCCCTCGTCGATGGAAAGCTGCCAGATGCCGGCCTGGGCGTCCAGGTGCTCGATCACCACCCCGGCCGAAGCCAGCATGCCGGGGCAGTTGTCTTCCACGATCCGGGCCAGGGTGTTGCCCCCGACCCCCGGGCAGGCGCCGTCCTCGGGCATATCGGAAGGCCCAGGCCGCCGGTCACTGCGGCAGGAGGGTGCACGGGCAGCGGACGAACCGCGGGGCAGAGCGTTGGCAGTCATGGGAGCACTTTGGTAGTTGGACGATCCGGACAATGGCTTGTGCATTGGTGCGCACCCGCCGTGCCTTTCAATGCTTGACAGAAAGTCTAGAAAGTGCACGCCCAAGCGTCCATCGCACAAATAGACTAGTCCGCTGCCCCGTGTTGTGCGTGATACTTGCCGGATGACCGCCCGCCTGTTGCTTGTGGATGACCACAACCTGTTCCGCACGGGGCTGCGCCTGATCGTGCAGGACCACCCCCGCGTGGGCACGATTGCCGAGGCAGGCTCCATCGCGGAGGCCTGCGCGCTGCAGCTGGCCGACGCCGATCTGGTGTTGCTGGACATCCAGCTGCCCGGCATGAGTGGCCTCGATGGTCTGCGCCTGCTGCGCCAGGCCTGCCCGCAGGCCCGCATCGTGCTGGTTTCGGCCAGTGCGGCGCCGGATGCGGTGCATGAGGCCCGTGCGCGCGGCGCCGATGGTTTTTTGCCCAAGTCCGCCAGCGCGGAGGACATTCTGGACGCCATCACCTGCGCGCTGGCGGGCCAGCCCTGCTTCCCCCCCAACAGCGGCAACAGCGCCACCACGCGCGGCCCCGACACACCGTCGCTGACCGCGCGGCAGCTCGATGTGCTGTCGCTTCTGTGCACCGGCAAGCCCAACAAGGTGATTGCGCGCGACCTGGGCCTGAGCGAAAACACCGTGCGAGTGCATGTGGCGGCCATTTTTTCGCAACTGGGGGTCAATAGCCGCAGCGCGGCCTTGCTGGCAGCACAGCGCCTGGGTTTGTCCACGCCCCAGTTCCATGACACCCTCTGAGGTTTTTCCCAAAGCGCCCGATGCCCCCCGGCCCGCCACCGGCTGGGGGTGGCCGGCGTGGGAGCGCGACGAGGTGCTGCGCGAACAGGTCGCGCTGCTGCGGCAGAACTTCCCGATGACGCTGCTGGCGTCGCTGGTCACCGCGCTGGGGACGCTGTGGGTCATGGCGCGTGTGGCCGACCCGCAGGCCGTCGCGGTGTGGCTCGCCATCCACTCGCTGGTGGTTGGCGGCGTATACCTCGCGCTGCGCAGCATTGCCCCTTTCACCGACCCGGCACGGCAGGCGGCGCGCAAGCTGGTTGCCTGCATGGCGGCCATGGGGCTGAACTGGGGCAGCCTGGGCTTTGTGGTGCTCTACTGGGGCACATCGGAAAGCGTGATCTACGCTATCGGCATCATCAGCACGGTGTCTTCGGGCGCGCTGGGGCTGGGTGCGCCGCTGTACCGTGCCTATGTCGCCTACCTCACCTGCGCGATCGGCGGCGTGATGATTGCGGTGGCGCTGGCTGGCAGTCCGGTGATGTGGCCCGCGCTGTTTCTGGTGGGGGTCTACTACGCGCTCACCTGCATGCAGGCACGCACCGCCGACCAGGCCACGCGGCGCAGCATCGCGCTCAAACTGGAGAATGAGCGGCTCGTCGGCCAACTGCGCGAAGAGTCGCAGCGCGCCCTGGCCGCGCAGGAGGCGGCCGAGCAGGCCGACCGCGACAAGTCCCGCTTCCTGGCCGCCGCCAGCCACGACCTGCGCCAGCCCCTGCATGCCATGGGCCTGTTTCTGGAGTCGCTGCAGCGCAGCCCTCTCAATGAGCACCAGATCGCGGTGCTGGGGCACGCCCACGCTGCCTCGGGCGCCGCGGCCGAGATGCTGACCACCCTGCTCGACTATTCGCGCCTGGAGGCCGGCGTCGTCAAGGTGCGGCCCCACGCCTTCGCCGTACAGCCACTGCTGACGGCGCTGGAGCAGGAGTTTGGCGTGCAGGCCGACACGGCCGGGCTCATCTACCGCACACGGGAGACCACGGCCGCGGCGTTCGCCGACCGTTCACTGGTCGGGCTGGTCATGCACAACTTCATCTCCAACGCACTGCGCTACACCAGCCAGGGCGGTGTGCTGATCGCCTGCCGCACACGCGGCAAGCGCCTGGCGCTGGAGGTATGGGACACGGGGCAAGGCATCCCGCAACACCAGTGGGAAGCCATCTTCAAGGAGTTCCACCAACTCGGGAACCCCGAGCGCGACCGGCGCAAGGGCCTGGGCCTGGGCCTGGCCATCGTGCAGCGGCTGGCACGCGAGATGAAGACCTCCGTCCAGGTGCTCTCGCAGCCGGGGCGGGGCTCCGTGTTCCGGTTGTGGCTGGACCGGTGGCAGGGCGCGCTGGAGGACGAAACCACCCCCGCGCCAGACACCCAAAGCCTCGTGGGCCTGAAAGTGCTGGCCATCGATGATGACGAAGCCGTGCGCATCGGAATGCAATCGCTGCTGCAAAGCTGGGGCTGCCAATGCATCACCGCCGAATCCAGCGCCGACGCGCTGGAGTGCCTGGAAGACCTCACGCCCGACCTGATCATCACCGACTTCCGGCTGCGCCACGAAGAGACCGGCAAACAGGTGCTGCAGGCGCTGCGCGCCTACCTGGGCACGCCAGTGCCCGCGATCATCATGACGGGCGATACATCGCCCCAGCGCCTGCGCGATGCGCAATCCACCTCGGCACTGCTGCTGCACAAACCCGTGTGCACGGGCCAGTTGCGCACGGCCATGGTCCATCTGCTCTCGGCCCCGCATCGCGCCATGACCCCGATGGAACCCGCGCCGCAAGACGGCACGGCCGTGGCGGCCACCGCTACAGCCAGCGCCGCAGCAGGCCCATGACCTGGTCGAAACGGGGGCCGTAGGGCGGGTAGAACAGGTACCCCATGGCCCAGCGCGACTGGACCAGCACGGATTTCTGGTGACAAAAGCGCAGGAAGCCCGACTCGCCGTGGTACGCGCCCCAGCCGCTGTCGCCCACGCCGCCAAAGGGCAGGCCGTCGTGGGCGATGTGCATCAGCGTGTCATTCACCGTCACACCGCCGCTCACGGTGCGGCGCAGCACGTCGTCGCGCACGCCGATGTCGTTGCCGAACCAGTACAGCGCCAGCGGGCGCGGTCCGGAATTGATGTGGGTGATGGTATCGTCGAGCCGGTCGTAGGAGATGACGGGCAGGATGGGGCCAAAAATTTCCTCCTGCATGAGCTGCATGCCCGAGGTGGCGCCGAACACCAGCACGGGGGCCATCTGGCGGCTGGTGCCGCCATCCTGCACGGCGGCGGACGGATCAGGCTGGCTGCCTGGGGCCGGGTCCATGTTCTGCACATCGGCGCCCTGGGTCTGGGCCTGCTGCAGCATGGTGCGCAGACGCGCCAGATGGCGCGGGCTGATGATGGAAGCGTAGTCGGGGTTGCCCGCGATACGCGGAAACAACTTGGCCACGGCGGCGCGGAAGGCTTCGGCGAACGCGGCCTCGCGGCCCCGGGGCAGCAGCACGTAATCGGGCGCGATGCAGGTCTGGCCAGCGTTGAGCAGCTTGCCATGCGCGATCTTGATGGCCGCCTCCTGCAGGTCGCAGCTGGCGTCGACGATGCAGGGCGACTTGCCGCCCAGCTCCAGCGTGGTGGGCGTGAGGTTGGCGGCCGCCGCCTGCGCCACCTTGCGGCCCACGGCGGTGGAGCCGGTGAACACCAGGTGGTCGAACGGCAGCGCGCAGAAGGCGCTGGAGAGTGCCGCGTCGCCCTGCACCACGCAGACCTCGTCGGGGGTGAAGAACTGCCCGATCAGCAGCGCCATCTGCGCGGCGGTGTGGGGCGTGAGTTCACTGGGCTTGATCATCACGCGGTTGCCCGCCGCCAGCGCGGTGATGGCGGGTGCCAGCGCGAGCTGCACCGGGTAGTTCCAGGGCGAGACCACGCCCACCACACCCAGCGGCTGGCGCTGGATCATGGCGCTGGCGGGCTGCAGGAAGATGGGGGTGCGCACCTTCTGCGGCTTCATCCAGCGGCCCAGGTGGCGCAGGGTGTGGCCGATCAGGGAGCGCAGCACGAACATGTCGGCCACCTCGGTCAGGCGCTGCGAGCGCACGCCAAAGTCGGCCTGCACAGCTGCGGCCAGCGTGGGGCCATGCTCGTCGAGGAGCTTGCGCATGCGCAGCAGGCGCTCACGGCGCACGACCAGGGGCACGTCCACCTGGGCGCGGCTGGCCTGGTACTGGGCGTCAAACAGGGCTTGGAGGTCGACAGTGTTCATCCGCGCATCATAGGGCGGCGGCTGGAAGCCGTGTTTAGAGAAGACCGTCTACGAGCCGCCGGGCTCGCGCGGCTGCACATCGGTCACTTCGTCCGCGCCGGGCAGGGGGCGCAGGTGCACCGGCGTCTGCGGCCGGGCCTCCGGCGCGCCGGGCGGGACGTCGTCCGTGCGGCGCCAGCGGGCGCCGGAGCGGTACACCGTGTTCCACGCGGTGCGCGGGTCGATGCGTGCAGCCCACGGGGTCACCGGGCGCCCGGTCAGCCGCGCCCACGCGAGGCGCACCCCCCAGGCCAGGGCCAGCACCAGCCCCGCAGCGAGCAGGCTCAGGAAGAACACCAGGCCCACGGCCACCAGCACCAGCCGGACCAGAAAGCGGATCAAGCCCGCGAGCAGATCGTTCAAGCAACCTCCAGAAAGTTTGAATGAAAAAAGCTTGCAGCGCTTATTCAGCAAGCGCCACAAGCTATTTTATTCATAGCACATCAAGCCACGGGCTCCGCGCTGAAGCGGAACACGCCGGGCTCCAGCACCGGGTCCACGCTGACAGCGATGGCGCTCTTGGGCGGGAAGCGCCCTTCGAGCAGCAGCTTGGACAGCGGGTTCTCGATGCGCTGCTGGATGGCGCGCTTGAGCGGGCGCGCGCCAAACACCGGGTCGAAGCCGACCTTGGCCAGCTCGGCCAGGGCGGCGGGCGACACGTCCAGCGCCAGGTCCATCTTCGCCAGGCGCGATTCGAGCAGCTGCAGCTGGATGCGCGCGATGGCCTCGATGTGCGCC
>JANJVX010000042.1 GCA_024709845.1 Burkholderiaceae bacterium
GCCCGAATCGGCCGCGCGGCGGCATGCGCAGACCATGGCCATCGCCATCGTGCCGCTGACCGACCCCTGGGCGCTGCGCAAGATGCTGATCTGCGTGCGCAGCCTCGAAGCCTTGCCGGGCTTTGCCCGCGAGCTGGTGGAGCTGCTGGTCGAAGACGCCCGCCAGGCCGAGGGTGCCAGCGCCCCCTGATCAGGGCGCTGGCTTGCCCAAGGGAGCGTGCCAGTACTTGAAGGTGCCCATCGCCGTGGCCACGATGCGGCCCTCCGCGTTGAGCACATTGGCCTGGCAGGTGCACAGCGAACGCGTCTGGTTCAGCACAAAGCCCTCGGCCACCAGCGGGCCACGCCCCGGGTGCAGAAAGCGCGACGACATCTCCACCGTGACGGCATTGCGCGAGGGCGCGTCGGGCACCGAGGTGGCCGCGCGCGCCATGGCCACGTCCAGCAGCGTCATGATCACGCCGCCGTGCGCGGCGGGCAGCTGGTTGCACAGGTCGTCGCGCAGGTCGGGCAGGTGCATGCGGCACTGCCCGCCCGGGGTGTCCTCTTCCACCATTCCCAGCAGGCGCAGGAAGGGGATGGGGTCGGGCGTCATGCGCGCGCTGTCCGGGGTGAAGGCCTGGCGTGCGTTCATGCGCGCAGGGCGCGCAGCATGTTGCGCGCGATGATGATTTGCTGGATCTGCGTCGTGCCCTCGTACAGGCGGAACAGGCGCACGTCGCGGTAGAAGCGCTCGATGCCGTACTCCGCCAGGTAGCCCGCGCCACCGAGGATCTGCACCGCCCGGTCGGCCACGCGGCCGCACATCTCGGAGGCAAACAGCTTGCAGCAGGAGGCCTCGGTGGACACGTTCAGCCCCTCGTCGCGCTTGCGGGCCGCGTCCACCACCATGCACTGCGCGGCGTACAGCTCCGTCTGGCTGTCGGCCAGCATGGCCTGCACCAGCTGGAATTCGCCGATCGCCTGGCCGAACTGCTTGCGCTCGCTGGCATAGCGCAGCGCGTCGTCCAGCATGCGCTGGGCCACACCCACACACACGGCGGCGATGTGGATGCGGCCCTTGTCGAGCACCTTCATCGCGGTCTTGAAGCCCTGGCCTTCCTTCAGGCCGATCAGGTTGGCGGCCGGGACGCGGCAGTTGTCGAAAATCACGTCGCAGGTGTGGGCGCCGCGTTGACCCATCTTCTTGTCGATCTTGCCGAACGAGATACCAGGCGACTTGGCATCCACGATGAAGGCCGAGACACCGCCCGCGCCCTTGTCCTCGGGGTTGGTGCGCGCCATCAGCGTGAAGATGCTGGCGTGCGGCGCGTTGGTGATGTAGCGCTTGGTGCCGTTGACGACATAGTGGTCGCCATCGCGCACGGCCGTGGTGCGCAGCGAGGCGGCGTCCGACCCTGCCTCGGGTTCGGTGAGGGCGAACGACGCCATCAGCTCGCCCGTGGCCAGGCGGGGCAGGTACTCGGCCTTCTGCGCCTCGGTGCCGTCCATCAGGATGCCCTGCGAACCGATGCCCACCGTGGTGCCGATCACCGAGCGGAAGGCGGGCGAGGTCTTGCACAGCTCGAACAGCACGCGCACTTCCTCTTCCATCGTCAGGCCCAGGCCGCCGAACTCTTCCGGCACGGTCATGCCGAACAGGCCCAGCTCGCGCATCTCCTGCACGATGTCGGCGGGGATTTCATCGGTCTCGGCCACAGTGTTCTCGGCGGGTACCAGGCGCTCGCGCACGAAGCGGCCCACGCTGTCGAGCAGGGCGTTGAGGATTTCGGGGTCTCGGATCATGGGGTTCCTTGTCTTGTGTCTGTTCTGGGGGTCGTGGGTGATGGCGCTCGGGGCGTTACAGGGCGTCTGCCGTGCCCAGCACCGCCGTGGCCTGGCTCGACAGCGTGCCGCCGTTGGCGTGCACCAGCGCGGTCCGGGCCCGTGCCAGTTGCCGCTCGCCACCTTCGCCGCGCAGCTGGCGCACGGCCTCGATGAGCGCGAAGATGCCGTACATGCCCGGATGCACGCACGAAAGGCCGCCGCCGTTGGTGTTCACCGCCAGGCGGCCGCCGGGCGCGATGGCGCCGCCTTCGACAAACGCGCCGCCTTCGCCCTTGGCGCAAAAACCCAGGTCTTCGAGGAACAGCAGGGTGTTGATGGTGAAGGCGTCGTACAGCTGCACCATGTCCATGTCACGCGCACCCAGGCCTGCCATGGCGTAGGCCTGCGCGCCCGACTGCGTGGCCGCCGTGCGGGTCAGGTCGTGCATGGCCGAAATCTGCCGGTTCCAGACGGCTGTGGCCGTGCCCAGCACATAGACCGGCGGGCGTGGCAGGTCTCGCGCGCGGTCGGCGCGCACCAGCACGAAGGCGCCGCCGCCGTCGGTGACCAGGCAGCAGTCGCGCACGCTCAGCGGGTCGGACACCATGCGCGCGCCCAGCACCTCGTCGATGGTGAGCGGGTCGCGCAGGAAGGCTTCGGGGTTCTTGCCGGCCCAGGCGCGGGCGGCCACGGCCACCTCGGCCAGCTGGCGCCGCGTGGTGCCGAACTGGTGCATGTGGCGCGAGGCGGCCAGGGCGTAGGCCGACACCGGCAACAGGGGCTCGTAAGGGTATTCGTAGGGTTGCGGGTCGAGAAAACGGCGCGACGCCACCACCTGGCTGCGACCGAACGTGGCCGAGCGCTGCGCGCTGCCGTAGCACACCAGCACAGCAGTGCATTGACCGGCTTCCAGCGCCCGCATGGCGGGCAGCAGGTGCGCCACAAAGCTGGAACCGCCGAGCATGGTGCCGTCCACGTAGCTGGGGTTGATGCCCAGGTGTTCGACCACCGGCATGGGCCACATGGTGGCCGAGGCGCTGGCGGTGCACAGGCCGTCGATGTCCTGCATCGTCAATCCGGCATCGGCCACGGCCGCATGGGCGGCGCGCACCAGCAAGGTCATGTCGTCCATGCCGGGCGCTTCGCCGCAGCCGTAGGTGGCGGCGCCCACAATGGCGGCGCGGGCGCGCAGGGCGCGGTTGTCCGGGGTCGTGCTCATGCTGCGCCCTCCTGCACCGGGTCGAACACCACCAGGCCACGGCCGCCCGTCTGGGCCACGCGGCTGCGCACGCGCAGGCCGATGCGCACCTGGTCGGGCGCAAGGCTTTCCACGCGGCTCATCAGGCGCACGCCTTCATCGAGTTCAATGAGCGACACATTGAGGTCGCCGCCCGCATCGGGTTTGCGCCGCACCGTGGTCACGGCGTGCACCGTGCCCAGGCCGCTGGGTGCTTCCCAGGCCAGTTGTGCGCCACCGCAGTGCGGGCAGATCTCGCGGGGGTAGAACACCCCCTGGCGGCAGGCACTGCAGCGCTGGATGAGAAAGCACCCGGCATCGAGCTGGGCCTGGTAGTGGTTCAGGGCTGAGGGTTGCATGGTGGGCGGGCTTCAGAAAGACGATTCATGACTGCGCAAGCATGCCCGCATGTGGCACACGCTTCAATTTCTGAATCTCGAAGGGGGGGTTCAAGGAATGCGCGGTGCGCTGCGGACCTGCATAAAAATGGGCGCCAAGGGGCGCCCAGGTGGTTCAGCAAAATCAAAAACAGTAGCGCACAGCGCAATCTGAATAATCAATTCAGATGGTTTTCATGTTGAATCCATTGAATGGCGTGCGCTACATGCTCCTGTTTTTGACAACTTCATCACCCCGGTGTGATGCCCGCCGTCTTGATGACCTTGGCCCACTTGTCCAGCTCGGCGCGCAGGCGCTGCTGCATCTGCGCCGGGGTTCCTGGGTCGGCTTCGGCGCCTGCGTCCAGCAGGCGCTGGCGCACGGCGGGGTCGTTCAGGGCGGTGTTGAAGTCGGCGTTGATCTTGTCCACCACGGCCTGCGGTGTCTTGGTGGGCGCAAACAGCGCGGCCCAGGAGTAGGCCTCGTAGTCGGTCAGGCCCGATTCGGCCACGGTCGGCACATCGGGCAGCATGGCACTGCGCTTGCGGCTGGCCACGCCCAGCACCTTGATGCGGCCCGTCTTGATGTGCTGCAGCGCGGTGGGCGCGTCGCTGAACATCAGCTGCACCTGCCCGCCCAGCAGGTCGTTCATCGCCGGGGCGCTGCCCTTGTAGGGCACATGCTGCAGCTGGGTGCCCGCCTGCATGTTGAACAGCTCGCCCGCCAGGTGCGTGCCGCCGCCGTTGCCCGAGGAGCCATAGCTCAGCGTCTGGCCCGGTTTTTTGGCCAGGGCGATCAGCTCCTGGATGCTGTTGGCCGGCACCGAGGAGTGCGCCACCACAAACACCGGAAACATGGCGGCAAAGCTGATGGGCACAAAGTCTTTCTCGATGTCGTAGGGCAGCTTGCCCATGAGCGCGGGGTTGACCGAGTGGTGGATGGCGGCCACGAACAGGCCGTAGCCATCGGGCGCCTCCTTGGCGGCTGCCGTGGCGCCGACCACGCCGCCCGCGCCCGCGCGGTTGTCGATCACGGTGGGCGTTTTCCAGATCTCGGCCAGCTTGTGGCTGAAGATGCGGGCCGTGGTGTCCACCGGCCCCCCGGGCGGAAACGGCACGGTGAAGCGCACGGGGCGGCTGGGCCAGGGGCCCGATGCGAAGGCCGCCAGCGGATGGGCAGCGGCCAGCAGGCTGCCCGCGATGAAATGGCGGCGTGTGGTGGTGAACGGCATGTCAGGGGTCTCCAGAGGGTCAGGGGGTGAGGGACAGGGCGTGGTCTTTGAGGATGCGCTTGAGCACCTTGCCATTGGTGTTGGTGGGCAGTTCATCCAGGGCCACGATGTGGGACGGGCGCTTGTAGGGGGCCAGCAGGCCGCGCAGATGCGCCTGCAAGGCGTCTGCGTCGAGCGCCGCGCCCGGGCGCAGTTCGACGAAGGCGACGATTTCCTCGTTGCCATCGTCCACGCCGCGGCCCACCACGGCCGAGCGCTGAATGCCCGGATGCGTGTTGAGCGCCGTCTCCACCTCGGCCGGATAGACGTTGAAGCCCGAGCGGATGATCATTTCCTTGAGCCGCCCGACGACGAACAGCGCGCCATCGGCATGCATCTCGCCCAGGTCGCCGCTGGCGTACCAGCCGCCTTCGCGCATCACCGCCGCCGTGGCGGCCGGGTCGCGGAAGTAGCCCGGCATCAGGCCCCGGCCGCGAATCCACAGCTCGCCACGCTCGCCCAGTGGCAGCGGCCGGCCCGTGGCCGGGTCGGTGACCTGCACCTGCGCCTCGGCCACGGCATAGCCCGCGCTGGTGTCGGCGCGCCGCTCGCCCAGGCGTGTCAGGTGCACCGATCCGGCGTACTCCGACAGGCCGTAGCCGTGGTGCAGCGCCTGGCCGAAGGCCGCTTCCACGCGGTTTTTCAAGGCCAGGTCCAGCGGACCGGCCCCGGTGTAGAGATAGCGCAGCGCGGGTGCCTCGGGCTGCTGGATACCGCGCTCCTGCAGGTGGGCCATGAGGCGCGAGAACAGCGCGGGCGGCCCCTGCAGCTGCGACACGCCATGGCGGGCCAGGGCGTCGAGCAGGTCGTCCGGGTCGAACTGCGGGCGCATCACGAGCTGCGCGCCCGCCAGCAGCGAGCTGATCAGCACCGTGCCCAGCCCGAAGATGTGGGTCATGGGCACGAAGGCGTAGCTGCGGTCCTGCGGGCCCAGTGCGCGCGACGCGCCGGACACGCGCGCGAAGTGGATCAGCGCATCGTGCGTCAGCATCACGCCCTTGGGCTCTCCCGTGGTGCCGGAGGTGAAGATCAGCGCCGCCACGGAGTCGCGCAGCGCCCCCGTCTCGGGCTGCGCCTGCGGGCGCACCGGGCTGTGCTGCAGGCCGGGCAGGGCCGAGTCCACGGCCGCAAAACGCTGTGCATGCGCGGCGGCGCTGCGCGACGCCGAGGCCGTGAAGAACAGCACGCGCGCATCGGCCTTGGCGGCGAAGGCGTCGATCTCGGCGGGCGCCATGCGCGCATTCACGCCGCACGACCAGGCCCCCACGCGGCTGCAGGCAAGGATCAGCGCGGCATGCTCGGGGCAGTTCTCCGCCACGACGAGCACACGGTCGCCGGGGCGCACCTGCAGGGCACGCAACTCGGCCTCGGCCGTGTCGGTCAGCATGCCCAGGCCGGCAAAACTGAGGCTGCGGCCGCCGGGCAGGTGGATGAAGGGCTGCTGCGGCGCCTCGGCCCGCCAGCGGTCCAGCAGGTGGTGGATGCGATCGGTCATGCGGCTGGATCCGGTCAGTCCACCACGATGCCCTGGGTCACCGTGGCCCACATGGAGCGCTCCTGGGCACCGCGCTCGGCCAGCTTCTGCGCCGCACCGGTCCACTCGTCGTAGCCCAGGTCCTTGAAACGCTTCTTCAGGTCCGGCTGCTCCAGCGCGGCGTTGGCGGCCTTGTTGAGCTTGGCCACCAGGTCGGGCGCCATGCCCTTGGGGCCGTAGACGCCATACCAGCCGCCCACGTCAAAGCCCTTGAGTCCCTCGATGCCCGACTCGGCGAACGTGGGCACGTCCGGCAGCAAGGCGTTGCGCTGCGGCGAGGTGACGGCAATGGCGCGCACCTTGCCGCCCTGGATGTGGGCACTGGCGGTGCTGATGATGTCCAGCATCATGTTGAGCTGCCCGCCAATCACGTCGGTCATCGCCGGTGCATTGCCCTTGTAGGGGATGTGGTTCATGTCGATGCCGCTGCGCCGGGCGAAGAGCAGGGCGCCCAGGTGGTTGGAGCCGCCCACGCCGGCCGAGCCATAGGCCAGCTTGCCCGGGTTGGACTTGGCATGGGCCACCAGGTCGCGCACGCTCTTGTAGGGCTCGTTGTTGTTCACCACCAGCACGTTGTAGTAGCTCAGGATGGGCGCCACCGGCGTCAGGTCC
>JANJVX010000247.1 GCA_024709845.1 Burkholderiaceae bacterium
CGATGCGCCCGCGCGTGCGCACCACCGGCTCGAGCATGATGGAGTCGCCGCCCGGCAGCTCGACCACGGTGTTCTTCTTCACGTCGGCACTGATGGAGCCCACGCGCACGTTCAGCCCGGCCATGTTGAAAATACGCTGCAACTGCACCAGGTTGCTCAGGTAATGGCTGTTGCGCGTGTGGTTCTCGGGAATGATGAGCAGGTTGCGCGCCTCGGGGCAGATCTTCTCGATGGCCGCCATGGCGGCCTGCACCGCCAGCGGCAGCATCTCGGGCGTGAGGTTGTTCCAGCCGCCGGGGAACAGGTTGGTATCGACCGGCGCGAGCTTGAACCCGGCGTTGCGGATGTCCACCGAGGTGTAGAACGGCGGTGTGTGCTCCATCCACTCCAGCCGGAACCACCGCTCGGTGGCCGGCATGGAGTCGATGATGCGCTGTTCAAGTTCGTTGATGGGCCCGGTGAGGGCCGTGATGAGGTGCGGAACCATGGCTGCCTTGAATGACGGGTCCGGACAATTGTAGGGACTTGCGCGGCCCCTTCTGGACTTTTCGCCCTCCCTGCGCCCGCCCTCAGCGCCGCCAGAACGCGGGCGTGAGCAGGGCCATGACGCTGAGAAACTCCAGCCGCCCCAGCAGCATGGCCAGCGTGCACACCCAGATCTGGAAATCGGTCAGCACCGCATAGTTGGAGGCGGGCCCGACATGGCCCAGCCCCGGGCCCATGCAGTTGACGCTGGCCAGCACGGCCGAAAACGCCGTCACCGGGTCCAGATCGGTCAGCAGCAGCACCATGCTCAGTCCGATGACGGTACCGCCATACACCAGCATGAAGGCCAGCACGGAAAAGATCACCCGGTTGTCCACCGCCGACTCGCCCAGCCGCACCGGCTGCACGGCGCGGGGGTGCACCAGGCGCGTCATCTCGCGGCGCGCCTGCTTGACCAGAATCAGCACCCGCACCATCTTGATGCCGCAGCCCGTCGAACCCGCGCTGGTGGCCACGCCCGACAGCAGCAGCATGAGCACAGGGGCGAACACCGGCCAGCCGAGATAGTCCACGGTGGCATAGCCCGTGGTGGTGGCGATCGACACCACATTGAACATGCCATGGCGCAGGGCATCGAGCGGCGCATACACCCCCTTGGCCCACAGCAGCAAGGACACGAACAGCCCGCCGCCCGC
Source organism: Burkholderiaceae bacterium (assembly GCA_024709845.1). Taxonomy (GTDB): domain Bacteria; phylum Pseudomonadota; class Gammaproteobacteria; order Burkholderiales; family Burkholderiaceae_C; genus Simplicispira. The sequence continues at coordinate 1,182 of JANJVX010000247.1, forward strand.
CAGCACCGAGAGCGTGGCGCGCAATTCCGGGTCGTGCCAGAAACCGCCCCAGTGCCCCTTGCGCAGTGCCACGAAGTACAGGGCGAAGTTGCAGCTGGCGGCAAACATGAAGACCAGGGCCACGGTTTCGAGCACGGGCGACTGGAAGTGGCCAAAGCTGGCGTCGTAGGACGACAGCCCCCCCAGGCTGACGGTGGTGAACATGTGCATGACCGCATCGAGCGGCTGCATGCCCCCCAGCCAGTAGGCCAGCGCGCAGGCCGTGGAGAAGAAGGCATACACGCCCCACAGGCCCTTGGCCGTTCCGGTCATGCGCGGGGTGAGCTTGGCGTCCTTCACCGGCCCGGCCGCCTCGGCCTTGAAGAGCTGGCTGCCGCCCACGCCCAGCATGGGCAGCACCGCCACGGCCAGAATCAGGATGCCCATGCCCCCCACCCACTGCAGGAAGGTGCGCCACACGTTCACCGACACCGGCAGCGTGTCCAGCCCGCTGAGCACCGTGGAGCCCGTCGTGGTAAGCCCCGAAACAGCCTCGAAATAGGCGTGGGTGAACGAAATCGGACGCCCCACCTGCTGCAGGGCCAGCATCAGCGGCAAGGCAGCGAACAGCGGCAGCAGCGCCCACACCAGGGTGACCAGCATGACCCCATGGCGCGGCTGCAGTTCGCGGGTGTGCTTGCGCAGCCCCCACCAGAACAGCGCCCCCACGGCCAGCGTGGCCCCCATGGCCCACGGATAGATGCGCCAGACGCCGTCGTCCTGGACCCAGGACACGCCCATCGGCAGGCCCATGGCCAGCGCAAAGACCATGACCAGGATACCCAGCACGCGCAGAACGGGAAACATGTCCACCATGGCCTACTCGCTGGGGGGCATGTCAGAAGAACGTGGCGCTGACGCGGAACAGCTTTTCCACTTCGGGCACCAGCCGCTTGTGCGGCAGGAAGAAGACCACATGGTCGTTGCTCTCGATCACCGTGGTGCTGCGCGGAATGATGACCTCGGGCTCGCGCGGCGGCTCGGCGGCCTCTTCGTCCTCACACGGAATGCCCCGCACGATCAGGCCCATGTGCACTTCGTGCGGCAGGTGCAGTTCACCCACCTTGCGGCCGACCACGCGCGAACTCTTGCGGTCGCCCCGGGCTACGATCTCCAGTGCCTCGGCCACGCCCCGGCGCAGGCTGTGCACAGCCTGCACGTCGCCCCGGCGCACATAGGCCAGCAGTTCGCCCAGCATGGCCTGCGCGGGCGAGAGGGCGATGTCGATCTGCGTGCCGTGCATCAGGTCGGCATAGCTGCGCCGGTTGATCAGCGCGAGCACGCGGCGCGCGCCCATGCGCTTGGCCAGCAGGCAGGACATGATGTTGTCCTCGTCGTCGTCGGTCAGCGCCAGGAAGAGATCGACCTCCTCCACGCTCTCGCCGGTCAGCAGGTCTTCGTCGGTGGTGTCACCATGCAGCACCAGCACCTC
>JANJVX010000249.1 GCA_024709845.1 Burkholderiaceae bacterium
GTCCTTGAAGTTGTCCAGGTCGATGAACAGCAGGGCGCCGTGCTGCTGGGTGCGCTGGCTGCTGAGCACCAGGCGCTGCAGGCGGTCGAGCAGCAGGCGCCGGTTGGGCAGCTGGGTGAGGGCGTCGTAGAAGGCCAGGCGCTCGATTTCCTGGGCGGCGCGTTTGCGGTCGGTGATGTCACGCGCCACGCCCAGCACGCCCGTGGCACGGCCCTGGGGGTCGCGGATGGGCGTCTTGATGGTTTCGAACTGGCCCTGGTAGCCGTCTTCGGCGAAGGTCAGCGTTTCCTCGAACACCAGCGGCTGCCAGGCCTGCATGGCGTGCTGGTCGTTATGGCCAAAGTGCGCGGCCGCCTGTTGCGACATGAGTTCGGCATCGGTACGGCCGAGGATCTCGCTTTCGCTGCGGCCCATGAAGCGCTCGAACACCGGGTTGCACGCCTGGTACACGCCCTGGGCGTCTTTCAGGAACACCATGTCGGGAATGGCCTGGATGAGGCTGGCGAGCAGGGATTTCTGCTGCGACAGCTCGCGCTGCATCTTCTTGAGTTCGGTCAGGTCATAGGCGAACAGCACGATGGCCACCACCGCGCCATCCTGGGTGCGCTCGGGCACCAGGGTGGTGTGGCGAAAGCGCACCTCGCCGTCGGGGCGGTCGATGCGGTTTTCGAACACCACGGTCTCGCCGGCGCGTGCGCGGTCGAAATACGGCGCCATGCGCTCCATCAGCTGGGGCGTGATGAGATCGGGCACGCGCAGGCCGATCATGTGCTCCACGGTGGTGTCCACCCACTGGGCCTGCGTGTGATTGGCGTAGAGGATTTCCAGGTCCAGGCCCAGGCGCGCCACCGCACCGGGCAGATGGCGCAGCACCCCGGCGAGCTGGGTCTCATAGGCGCGCGTGGCCGACTCGGCCTGCAGCTGCGCGGTGACGTCGGTGAGCAGGCCGTCCCAGATCACGCGCCCCTCGCCCAGCGTGCGCGGGCGCGCCGCCATGCGGATCCAGCGCACTTCGCCATCAGGCCGCCGGATGCGTGCCTGCATCTCCAGCGGCGTGAGGTCGCGGTAAGACCGGTCGCCCTGGGCCGTGAAGCCGGGCAGGTCCTCGGGCAGGATGAGGCGGTAGAGGCATGTGGAGTCGCGCAGCACATCGGCGGCCTTCAGCCCGGTGAGGCGTTCGACGGACTCGCCGATGTAGGCGAAATGGCGCTGGCCATCCGGCCCGCGCACCAACTGATAGATCACGCTGCCTGGGAGGTTGCTGCCCAGCGACTGCAGACGGGCCTCGGCCTCCTGCAGCCGCTGCTGCAGCTCTTGCACATCCACGGGGGAATTGGAATTTTCGGGCATGAAAGTGACGTAGAAATGCTTTACGACACCTTCATTCCGTCCATTAAACCAACGGACAGATCGGTAGAAGGAAAGGCGCGGACGGAATTCATGGGAACACTACCCGGCCACTGTAACAACAGTGCCCGGGCCGCGAATCGGCGTGTACCCTACCCCGCGCGGTCAGCCGTTCAACAGCTGGCGCAGCACGAACGGCAGAATGCCGCCCGCACGGTAGTAGTCCACCTCGATGGGGGTGTCGATGCGCAGGGTGACCGCCACCTCCTGGCGCGTGCCGCCAGCGCGGTGAATCACCAGCTTTGCCTCGCTTTGCGGGGTGAGCGCCGGGTCGGGCACCACATCGATGACCTCGCTGCCCGTCATGCCCAGCGTCTCCCACGACTCGCCGGGCTTGAACTGCAGGGGCAGCACGCCCATGCCCACCAGGTTGGAGCGGTGGATGCGCTCGAAGCTGCGCGCCACCACGGCCTTGATGCCCAGCAACTGCGTGCCCTTGGCCGCCCAGTCGCGGCTCGACCCCGTGCCATATTCCTCGCCCGCGAAGACCACGGTGGGCGTGCCCTGGGCCATGTACTGCATGGCGGCGTCGAAGATGAACATCTTCTCGCCCTGCAGCGCACCCTCGTTCTGGAACACCGTGACGCCGCCCTCTTCGCGCGAGCCGTCCGCGGTGGGCGGAATCATCAGGTTCTTGATGCGCACGTTGGCGAAGGTGCCGCGCACCATCACGTCGTGGTTGCCGCGCCGGGCGCCGTAGCTGTTGAAATCCTGCCTCATCACGCCATGCTGCAGCAGCCACTGGCCGGCGGGCGAGCTTTCCTTGATGGAGCCCGCGGGCGAGATGTGGTCGGTGGTGATGGAGTCGCCAAACAGCGCCATGATGCGCGCGCCCATGACGGATGGAAGTTTTTGGTCGTTTTGGCCTCCAGCGCTTTCTGGTATTGCGCCAGCAGCTCCACTTTCAATAGCAAAATGGGCGAAGAACGGAGGCTCGGCAATGTAGGTGCTGGCGGGCCAGGTATAGGCCGTGCCGCTCACGCCCTGGATCTTTTTCCACAGCGTTCCGGGGTCGGCAGCCACCCTGGCGTAGTTCTCGCGGAAGGACTTGCCCTTCATCGCGAATTTCATCAAGGCGTGGATTTCCTCGCTGGTGGGCCAGATGTCTCCCAGGTACACATCGCGCCCGCCCTTGCCTTGGCCCACGGGCTCGGTCATCAGGTCCTTGAGCACCGTGCCCGCGATGGCATAGGCCACCACCAGCGGCGGGCTGGCCAGGAAGTTGGCCTTGAGGTTGGGGTGGATGCGCGCCTCGAAGTTGCGATTGCCCGAGAGCACGGCCGCGCACACCAGGTCGTTGCGGGTGATGGCCTCGTTGAGTTCGGGCGTGAGGTCGCCCGCGTTGCCGATGCAGGTGGTGCAACCATAACCGGCGACGGCAAAGCCCAGCTTTTCCAGATAGGGCAGCAGCCCGGTTTCGCTGAGGTATTCGGTCACGATGCGCGAGCCGGGCGCCAGCGAGGTCTTGATGTGCGGCGCGACCCGCAGCCCCGCCTCGACCGCCTTCCTGGCGAGCAGGCCTGCGGCCAGCAGCACGCTGGGGTTGCTGGTGTTGGTGCAGCTGGTGATGGCGGCGATCAGCACGTCGCCGTTGCCCACGGTCACGTCCTTGGCACCACGGGCCTGCGGCATGGGCACCTGCTGGCGCGTGTGCAGCAGTTCGGCCGGGCGGTTGAAGCCGTTCTGCGCCACGGGTTTGCTGAACAGTTCGGCAAACTGGTGGCTGACCTTGCCCAGCTCGATGCGGTCCTGCGGACGCTTGGGCCCCGCCAGGCTGGGGGTGACGCTGCCGAGGTCCAGCTTCACTACCTGCGAGTAATCGACCTCGCCCGCCAGCGGCACGCCAAACAGGCCCTGGGCCTTGAAATAGGCCTCGAAGGCTTCGATCTCGGCCTTGGTGCGGCCCGTGCCTTTGAAGTAGTCGATGGTTCTTTCATCGACCGGAAAGAAGCCCATGGTGGCGCCGTACTCGGGCGCCATGTTGCCGATGGTGGCGCGGTCAGGCAGCGCCAGGGTGCGCGTGCCTTCGCCAAAGAATTCGACGAACTTGCCCACCACCTTGTGCTGGCGCAGGATTTCCGTCACGGTGAGCACCAGATCGGTGGCCGTGACGCCTTCACGCAAGCGGCCCGTGAGTTCAAAGCCCACCACATCGGGCGTGAGGAAGTACACCGGCTGGCCCAGCATGGCGGCCTCGGCCTCAATGCCGCCCACGCCCCAGCCCACCACGCCGATGCCGTTGATCATGGTGGTGTGGCTGTCGGTGCCCACCAGGGTGTCGGGGAAATACACGCCGTCCTTGCGCTTGTGCACGCCGCGCGCGAGGTATTCGAGGTTGACCTGGTGCACGATGCCGAAGCCCGGGGGCACCACGCCAAAGGTGTCAAAGGCCTGCATGCCCCATTTCATGAACTCGTAGCGCTCGCGGTTGCGCTGGAATTCGAGTTTCATGTTCAGGTCGAGCGAGTTCTTCTTGCCGTAGTGGTCGACCATGATGGAGTGGTCCACCACCAGGTCCACCGGCACCAGTGGCTCGATCTTCTTGGGGTTCTTGCCCAGGCGCGCGGCCGTGCTGCGCATGGCGGCCAGATCGGCCAGCAGCGGCACACCGGTGAAGTCTTGCAGCACCACGCGCGAGACGACGAACGGGATCTCGTCC
>JANJVX010000260.1 GCA_024709845.1 Burkholderiaceae bacterium
GCAGGGCGCGGCCAGGTCGATGTGACCCATGCGCTCGCGGCGCACCTTGGTCTGCGTGACTTCGACGCCGCACTTCTCGCAGATCACGCCACGGTGCTTGAGGCGCTTGTACTTGCCGCACAGGCATTCGTAGTCCTTGATGGGACCAAAAATCTTGGCGCAGAACAGGCCGTCGCGCTCGGGCTTGAACGTGCGGTAGTTGATGGTCTCGGGCTTCTTCACCTCACCGAAGGACCACGAACGGATCTTTTCGGGCGAGGCCATGCCGATGCGGATGGCATCGAAATGCTCATCCGGCGTGAATTGCTTGAACAGGTCGAGTAGCGATTTCATAGGACTCTTTCCTTATCTTCAAAAATCATAGCTGCCAGCGCTTGTTTTACGCTGCATTGCAAGACAAAACACTTGCAAAACGTTAATGGACAAGCGCAAACCGCTCACTTTTTAATAGTCGCTATCCTGTTCAGGAGCGTTCCAGTTCGATGTCCAGGCCCAAGGAACGGATTTCCTTGACCAGCACATTGAACGACTCCGGCATGCCGGCCTCGATGGTGTGCTCGCCCTTGACGATGCTTTCGTACACCTTGGTACGGCCCTGCACGTCGTCCGACTTCACGGTCAGCATTTCCTGCAGCACGTAAGCGGCGCCGTAGGCTTCGAGTGCCCACACTTCCATTTCACCGAAACGCTGTCCGCCGAATTGCGCCTTGCCGCCCAGCGGCTGCTGCGTCACCAGCGAGTACGGGCCGGTCGAACGGGCATGCATCTTGTCGTCCACCAGGTGATGGAGCTTCAGGTAGTGCATGTAGCCGATGGTGGTCTTGCGCTCGAAGGCGTCGCCGGTGCGGCCGTCGTACAGCTGCGCCTGGGTGCGCGTGGCGGTGAGGCCCTTGCGCTTGGCGAGATCATCGGGGTAGGCCAGCTTGAGCATGTCGATGATTTCGTTTTCGGAGGCGCCGTCGAACACCGGCGTGGCGTAGGGCACACCATTGGTGAGGTTCTGTGCCATTGCGCGCAGGTCCTCGTCGCTCAGTTGCGACAGATCTTCCTTGCGGCCACGCGAGTTGTAGACCTCTTCCAGGAAGGCGCGCAGCTCGGCCGTCTTGGCTTCCTGCTGCAGCATGTCGCCGATGCGCTGGCCAATGCCCTTGCCGGCCCAGCCCAGGTGGACTTCGAGCACCTGTCCGATGTTCATCCGCGAGGGCACGCCCAGCGGGTTGAGCACGATGTCGGCGGTGGTGCCGTCGGCCATGTAGGGCATGTCTTCCACGGGCACGATCTTGGAGACCACACCCTTGTTGCCGTGGCGGCCGGCCATCTTGTCGCCGGGCTGCAGGCGGCGCTTGACGGCCAGGTAGACCTTGACCATCTTGAGCACGCCAGCGGGCAGCTCGTCGCCTTGCGTGAGCTTCTTGCGCTTTTCTTCAAACGCCAGGTCGAAGCTGTGGCGCGTCTGCTCCAGCGCGTTCTTGATGCTTTCCAGCTGGGTGGCCACTTCGTCCTCTGCGGGACGGATATCGAACCAGTGGAACTTCTCGACGGCGGCCAGGTAGGCCTTGTCGATCTTCGTGCCCTTGGCCAGCTTCTGCGGGCCGCCGTTGGCGACGCGGCCGGTCAGCAGCTTCTCGATACGGTCGAAGGCGTCGGCCTCGACGATGCGCAGCTGGTCGTTCAGGTCGAGACGGAAGCGCTTGAGTTCATCGTCGATGATCTGCTGGGCGCGCTTGTCGCGCTGGATGCCTTCGCGGGTGAACACCTGCACATCGATCACCACGCCCTGCGAGCCCTGGTCCACGCGCAGCGAGGTGTCCTTCACGTCGGACGCCTTCTCGCCGAAGATGGCGCGCAGGAGCTTTTCTTCCGGCGTCAGCGTGGTTTCGCCCTTGGGCGTGACCTTGCCGACCAGCGTGTCGCCGGGCTGCACTTCGGCGCCGACGTAGATGATGCCGGACTCGTCCAGGCGGTTGAGCTGCTGTTCCGACAGGTTCGGAATGTCGCGCGTGATTTCCTCGGCACCCAGCTTGGTGTCGCGGGCCATCACCACGAGTTCCTCGATGTGGATCGAGGTGTAGCGGTCTTCGGCCACCACGCGCTCGCTGATCAGGATCGAGTCTTCGAAGTTGTAGCCGTTCCAGGGCATGAACGCGATCAGCATGTTCTGGCCGATGGCGATTTCGCCGAAGTCGGTCGATGCGCCGTCGGCGATCACGTCACCCTTCTCCAGCTTGTCGCCCTTCTTGACGATGGGGCGCTGATGGATGTTGGTGTTCTGGTTCGAACGCTGGTACTTGATGAGGTTGTAGATGTCCACACCCACCTCACCGGCCACGGCTTCGGCATCGTTCACACGGATCACGATGCGGGTCGCGTCCACGTAGTCCACCACGCCACCGCGCGTGGCGGTCACGACGGTGCCCGAGTCCACGGCGGCCACGCGCTCGATACCGGTGCCAACCAGCGGCTTTTCGGGACGCAGCACGGGCACGGCCTGGCGCGACATGTTGGCGCCCATCAATGCGCGGTTCGCGTCGTCGTGCTCCAGGAAGGGCACCAGCGATGCCGCCACCGAGACGATCTGGGCGGGAGACACGTCCATGTACTGGATGCGCTCGGCACCCACCAGGATGGATTCGCCCTTTTCACGTGCAGACACCAGTTCACCGGTCAGGCGGCCTTCGGCGTCCAGCGCGGCATTGGCCTGGGCGATGATGTACTTGCCTTCTTCGATGGCCGAGAGGTAGTCGATCTCGTTGGTCACCTTGCCGTCCTGCACGCGGCGGTACGGCGTTTCGATGAAACCGTATTCATTCAGGCGGGCGTACAGGGCCAGCGAGTTGATCAGGCCGATGTTCGGACCTTCCGGCGTTTCGATAGGGCAGACGCGGCCGTAGTGCGTGACGTGCACGTCGCGCACTTCGAAGCCTGCACGTTCGCGCGTCAGACCGCCCGGGCCCAGGGCCGACACGCGGCGCTTGTGCGTGATCTCCGCCAGCGGGTTGGTCTGGTCCATGAACTGCGAGAGCTGCGACGCACCGAAGAACTCCTTGAGGGCCGCGGAAATCGGCTTGGAGTTGATCAGGTCATGCGGCATGAGCGGGTCTTGCTCGGCCTGGCCCAGGCGCTCCTTCACGGCCTTCTCGATCCGCGCCAGGCCCGTGCGGTACTGGTTCTCGGCCAGCTCGCCCACGCAGCGCACGCGGCGGTTGCCCAGGTGATCGATATCGTCTACCTCGCCATTGCCGTTGCGCAGATCGACAAGAATCTTGACCACGGCCAGGATGTCTTCGTTGCTCAGCACCATCGGGCCGGTCGCTTCATCGCGGCCGATCTTGGCGTTGAACTTCATGCGGCCGACACGCGACAGGTCGTAGGTGTCGGGGTTGTAGAACAGACGCTGGAACAGGGCCTGCACGGCGTCTTCGGTCGGCGGCTCGCCAGGACGCATCATGCGGTAGATGGCCACGCGGGCGGCAAATTCGTCCACCGTTTCGTCGATGCGCAGGGTCTGCGAAATGTACGCGCCCTGGTCGAGTTCGTTCGTGTAGATGACCTGCAGGTCCTGCACGCCGGCGGAGCGCAGCTTTTTCAGCAGGGCTTCGGTCAGTTCTTCGTTGGCCTTGGCGATGATCTCGCCGGTGTCGCCGTCCACGATGTTGCGGGCCACGACACGGCCGATCAGGAAGTCTTCGGGCACGCTGATGTGCGTGGTGCCGGACTGCTCCAGTTCGCGGGTATGGCGGGCCGTGACGCGCTTGTCCTTGGCCACGACGACCTTGCCGGACTTGTCGGTGATGTCGAAACGGGCCACTTCACCGCGCAGACGCTCGGAGACGAACTCCATCTGCGCACCGCTGTCCATCAGACGGAAGTTGTCATTGACGAAGAAATTCGCCAGGATGGACTCGGGGTTCAGGCCAATGGCCTTGAGCAGGATGGTGACCGGCATCTTGCGGCGGCGGTCGACGCGAAAGTACAGGATGTCCTTCGGATCGAATTCGAAGTCCAGCCACGAACCGCGGTAGGGGATGATGCGCGCCGAGAACAGCAGCTTGCCCGAGCTGTGGGTCTTGCCCTTGTCGTGTTCGAAGAACACGCCCGGCGAACGGTGCAGCTGGGAAACAATCACGCGCTCGGTGCCGTTGATGATGAACGAGCCCTTGTCGGTCATGAGCGGCACTTCGCCCATGTAGACCTCCTGCTCCTTCACTTCCTTGACGACCTTGGACTGCGCCGTGGACGATTCACGGTCGTAAATGATGAGCTGCACCTTGGCACGCACGGCCGAGGCAAAGGTCAGGCCACGGGTCTGGCACTCGCGTACATCGAAGGCCGGCTTGGCCAGGTTGTACTCAAGGAACTTCATCTCGACAAAACCATTGTGCGAGACGATCGGGAACGCTGCGTTGAATGCGGCCTGCAAGCCTTCATTGGTGCGTTTCTTGGGAGCCACGCCGGCTTGGAGGAATGCGGTGTACGCGTCCTTCTGCATCTGCAGCAGATAGGGAACCTCCAGCACGCTGTCGCGGCTGCCGAAACTTTTGCGGATTCGCTTGCGTTCGGTATAAGAATAGGCCATGAGATCTCCGGGCAAAGACTTGAGTCCTGGGTCTGCGACGACTGACCCGCGGGCGGCACACCCTGCGGGCTTGGCG
>JANJVX010000276.1 GCA_024709845.1 Burkholderiaceae bacterium
GCGGGCGCACCAGCCCCGTGGCGCTGCCTGTGCGGCCCGGGCAGGCCGTGCCCCCCGCGTTCACGCGCGTGCTGGACGAGGGTGCGGCCTTCATCGTGGGCGACATCCTGGCCGACGGCAATGCGCGCGCCCGCACCTTCGGCACCGACAGCGTGCTCGCCACGCGCGCCTGGACGGCCGTGAAGACCGGCACCAGCAAGGACATGCGCGACAACTGGGCCGTGGGCTGGTCTGCGCGCTACACCGTGGGCGTGTGGGTGGGCAACGCCAGCGGCGCCGCCATGCACGGCGTGAGCGGCACCAGCGGCGCGGCGCCCGTGTGGGCCGCCGTGATGGCCCACCTGCACGCGCGCACGCCCAGCCGCGCCCCGGCGCCGCCGCGCGGCGTGGTGCGCGCGCCGGTGCGCTTTGGCCCGGCGCCGGACGGCGGCACGGCGCTGGAGGCTGCGCGCGGCGAGTGGTTTCTGCCGGGCACGCAGCAGGCGCTTTTTGCTATTGATGTCATAGCTGGTGGCGCTGATGGGGTGGTCGATGGAGGTCAAAAAAGCTTCAAACCCGCGAGTCCGGCCGCCGCCGGGGTGCGCATTGCCACGCCGGTGCAGGGCACCATCGTTGCGCTCGACCCCGACATTCCGCCCGCGCGCCAGCGCATGTGGTTCGAGGCCTCGGGCCACCCGCCGGGCATGGCGCTGCGCTGGCGTCTCGATGGCAAGCCGGTGGCCCGGGGCGCGCGGTGGGCCTGGCTGCCGTGGCCGGGCCGCCATGTGGTGCAGCTCACTGACGCGCGCGGCACCGTGCTCGACGAGGTGCGCATCGAGGTGCGCGGTGCGGGCGTGGCGCGGCGCTGACGCAACAGCGGTACCGGTTTTCCGGTAGTCGAAACGGTTGCTTACACCTACAATGCCCAGGCAGCACCCGCAAACCTGATGCGCCACTTTTTCTCCCAACGCCTGATCTGGCTGGCCCTGCTGCTGAGCATGGGAATCGGCGCCATGGTGGCCCGCACGGTCTGGACCATGCGGCAGGATGAGTGGGCTTTCGCTGCGCGCACCAATGCCAATCTGGCGACGGCGCTGGAGCATTCCCTCGGCTGGACGCTCGGAGCGATGGACCAGTCGCTCCAGGACGTCGCGGCCAAGCTGGAGCAACCCGAGGTCATGCGGCTGCAGCATGACGTGCGCAACAACGTGCTGTTTGACCGCCCGTTGCGTGCTGCGGGCATCATGGACGTGTATGTCGTCGACAGCCAGGGTGACGTCATCATCGCCTCGGGGGAGGCTCTGCCCCGCAATGTCAACTACGCCGACCGCGACTACTTCCAGGCCTTGATGAAGGGCGACCAGGAGGGACTGGTCATCGGGCGGCCCGTGCTGGGCCGGGTCACGCAAACCTGGATGCTGCCGGTGGCGCGGGCCTACCGGGGGGCGGATGGGCGGGTGGCCGGCGTGGTGGTCAGCTCCATCCGGTTGAGTTACTTCAATGAACTTTTCAAGTCGCTGGACCTGGGGCCGGGCAGCGGCGTGAACCTGTTCCTCGGCAGCGGCACCATCGTGAGCCGTTACCCCTACGGCGACGGCGATGTGGGCAAGTCGCTGGCGGGCACGGAGAACATGCTCCGCTTTCTGGCGGAGCGGTCGGGCAGCTTCGTCGGGGTGGCGGCCCTTGATGGCGTGGAGCGCTTCTACACCTTCCGGCATGTCGGTCCGTATCCCCTGGTGGTGAACGTCGCCCAGTCGACCGATGCCGTGCTGGCCAACTGGCGCAACAACGCGCTGCAGCTGTCCGTTTTTGCGCTGGTGCTCATGGGCTCCTGCGTCGGGCTGGCCGTTTTGTTCACGCGCGAACTGAGGCAGCGCCAGCAGGTGGCCCTTCGCATGCAGCAGGCCGAGCACTACCTGCGCACCATTCTCGACAACCTGCCCTCCACCATCAGCTATTGGGACAAGGCGCAGCGCAACCGCTTCATCAACAAGACCAGCAGCGAGCTGTATGGCCGCACCCCCGAGCAGATGCAGGGCATGTCGGCGGCCGAGGTGCTGGGCCCGCAGGACTATGCCGTGGTGCAGCCCTATGTGCTGCATGCGCTGGAGGGCCACCCCCAGATGTTCGAGCGCACCATCACCATGGCGTCGGGCGAGGTGCGGCACATGCACATCACCTACACCCCCGACCGCGACGGCAACGGCGGCACCGGGCCGGTGCGCGGCATTTTCGTGCAGGTGACCGACATCACCGAGCGCAAGCGCATGGAAGACGAGCTGTTCCGCGAAAAGGAGCGCATGCGCCTGACGCTGCAGTCCATTGGCGACGCCGTGATCTGCACCGATGCCGAGGGCCGCGTCACTTACCTCAACCCCGTGGCCCAGCGCATGACCGGATGGCCCGCCTTTGACGCGGCCGGCCACGACGTGGACGAGGTGGCGCCGCTGTACCTGCCCAATGGCGCGCAGACCCAGCCCAGCCCGCTGCGTCAGGCGCTGGCCCGGCAAAGCCCCTGCGGGCCCACGCGTGGCGTGGTGCTGCGCCGCAAGGACGGCCAGCGCTTCGAGGTGGAAGAGTCGGCCAGCCCCATCATCGACCGCCACCGCCACCTCACGGGCGCGGTGATGGTACTGCACGACGTGACCGAAACCATGGCCATGGCCGAACGCATGGCCCACCTGGCGCAGTACGACGCGCTCACCGACCTGCCCAACCGCATGCTGCTGCAGGACCGCGCCCGCCACGCCCTCGCCCAGGCGCGGCGCGACGGCAAGAGCCTGGCGGTGATGTACATCGACCTCGACGGGTTCAAGCAGGTGAATGACACCCTGGGCCACGATGTGGGCGACCAGCTGCTGGTGCAGTTTGCCCGCCGCCTGGTGGCGGCCATGCGCGAATCCGACACGGTGTGTCGCCAGGGCGGCGACGAGTTCGTGGTGTTGCTGCCGGGTCTGGCCAGCGACGAGCAGGCCTGCGTGGTGGGGCACAAGGTGCTGGCGGTGTGTGACGAACCCTTCGTGCTGCAGGAGCAGGAACTGCGCATCGGCCTGAGCGCCGGCATGGCGCTGTTTCCGCAGCATGGCGGCAGCTACGATGAACTGGCGCGCAACGCCGACGCCGCGATGTACGCGGCCAAGCGCTCCGGCCGCATGCAGGTGCGCCGCTACGCCGGGCCGCTGACCGAGCCCGAGAAAGTGGCGCCCCGGGAGCCGCAGGACAGCCGCGCGCTTTCAGAGGCATGACGAACGCTATTTAAAAAATAGCTTGATACGCTTGCTGGAAAAGGGCTAAAGCTGTTTTTTGCTTGATATTTTGATGCGTGGCACCCGGCGCATCAAATTTGTTGCATGCCCGCGCAAATTATTTTGATGGCTCCGCCCGCCCGGGCTGACTACCATGCGGGCAGAACACCACAGCCCTCAAGGAGACCCGCGTGCCCGACCTGTCCACCATCACCTGCATCGAAGACCTGCGCCGCGTCTACCAGCGCCGCGTGCCGCGCATGTTCTACGACTACTGCAATTCGGGCTCGTGGACGGAAGGCACCTACCGCTCCAACGAGGAAGACTTCCAGAAAATCCTGCTGCGCCAGCGCGTGGCGGTGAACATGACCGGGCGCACCACGCGCACCACCATGGTGGGCCAGGACGTGGCCATGCCCGTGGCCCTGGCCCCCACCGGCCTGACCGGCATGCAGCATGCCGACGGCGAAATTCTTGCGGCCCGCGCGGCCAAGGCGTTTGGCGTGCCCTTTACGCTCTCGACCATGAGCATCTGCTCCATCGAGGACGTGGCCGAGCACGCCGGCCCGGGCTTCTGGTTTCAGCTCTACGTGATGCGCGACCGCGACTACATCGAGCGCCTCATCGACCGCGCCAAGGCCGCTGGCTGTTCGGCCCTGCAGCTCACGCTGGATTTGCAGATCCTGGGCCAGCGCCACAAGGACATCAAGAACGGCCTGTCGTCGCCCCCGAAGCCCACGCTGGCCAACATGATCAACCTGGCCACCAAGCCGCACTGGTGCCTGGGAATGCTGGGCACCAAGCGCCGCAGCTTCGGCAACATCGTCGGCCACGCCAAGGGGGTGGGCGACATGTCCTCGCTCTCGTCCTGGACGGTCGAGCAGTTCGACCCTGAGCTCAACTGGGGCGATGTGGAATGGATCAAGAAGCGCTGGGGCGGCAAGCTCATCCTCAAGGGCATCATGGACGCCGAGGACGCGCGCCTGGCTGTGGACAGCGGCGCCGATGCGCTCATCGTCAGCAACCACGGCGGCCGCCAACTCGACGGCGCGCCCTCGTCCATCGCGGCGCTGCCCGGCATCGTGCAGGCCGTGGGCAAGGACATTGAGGTCTGGATGGACGGCGGCATCCGCAGCGGCCAGGACGTGCTCAAGGCCCGCGCCCTGGGCGCGCGCGGCACGCTCATCGGGCGCGCCTTCCTCTACGGCCTGGGTGCCTACGGCGAACTGGGCGTCACGCGCGTGCTGGAGATCATCCGCAAGGAGCTCGACCTGACCATGGCCTTCTGCGGCCGCACCGACATCAACACCGTCGATACCTCCATCCTCTTGCCCGGCACCTATCCCACGGCATGAAATGACAACCCCCTGAGTGGCTTCGCCACTTTCCCCTTCTCATGCATTGCTGCGCAATGCGGAAGGAGGACGCCACCAGCGCGGCGGGGTGGCCCTTGCGCGGTGGCCGCTGGCCTGGGCCGTGCCCCTTGTGCAAGTCGTGCGGATGGCGAACCAGCGGATCGGTGGCGTTGATTGCGCACAATGGCGGCCGTGACCGCCACCGATAGCCCCCCGCCGCGCCGCATTGCCCACCTGGACATGGATGCCTTCTATGCCAGCGTGGAACTGCTGCGCTACCCGCAGCTGCAGGGCCTGCCCGTGGTGATCGGCGGGGGGCGGCGCGACTGCGATC
This sequence comes from Burkholderiaceae bacterium, assembly GCA_024709845.1. Lineage (GTDB taxonomy): Bacteria > Pseudomonadota > Gammaproteobacteria > Burkholderiales > Burkholderiaceae_C > Simplicispira. The sequence goes on from JANJVX010000276.1 coordinate 4,914, forward strand.
AGCGCATCACCACCGAGGGCTCGGGCCTGCCGCTGCACGAGATTGCCCTGGCGGACTTCCCCCGGCTGCAGGGCTACACCGGGCGTGGCGTCATCACCACCGCCACCTACGCGGCGCGCGCGTTCGGCGTGGGCTCGGCCATGGGGCTGATGAAGGCGGCTCGCCTGTGCCCCCAGGCCATCCTGCTGCCGGTGGATTTCGACGAATACCGGCGCTACTCGCGCTGCTTCAAGGAGATCATCACCGGCATTGCCCCCGTGATGGAGGACCGGGGCGTGGACGAGGTGTACATCGACTTCACCCACGTGCCTGGCGGCCAGCGCGAGAGCGGGCGCGTGCTGGCGCGCCTGATCCAGAAATCCATTTTCGACGCCACGGGCCTGACCTGCTCCATCGGCGTGGCACCCAACAAGCTGCTGGCCAAGATGGCGAGCGAATTCCACAAGCCCAAGGGCATTTCCATCGTGCACGAGGCCGATCTGCAGACGCTGATCTGGCCGCTGGCCTGCCGCAAGATCAATGGGATCGGCCCCAAGGCCGACGCCAAGCTGGCGCGCCACGGCATCCACACCATTGGCGAGCTGGCCGCACGAGAGCGCGACTGGCTGGTGCAGCATTTCGGCAAGGCCACGGGCGCCTGGCTGCACGATGCGGCCTGGGGGCGCGACGAGCGCCCCGTAGTGACCGAGAGCGAGCCCGTGAGCATCAGCCGCGAGACCACCTTCGAGCGCGACCTGCATGCCGTGCACGACCGCGCGGCACTCGGTGCCATCTTCACCGATCTGTGCCAGCGCGTGGCAGCCGACCTGCAACGCAAGGGCTACGTGGGCCGCACCATCGGCATCAAGCTGCGCTATGACGACTTTCGCAGCGTGACGCGCGACCAGACGATCGAGCTGCCCACGCGCGACGCGGCCACCATCCGCCGCGTGGCCGGGCTGTGCCTCAAGCGTGTGCCGCTGGAGCGGCGCCTGCGCCTGCTGGGCGTGCGCGTGGGCGGACTGTCGCGCCCGGGCGAAGGGCTCCGGCCGCCCGAAGCGGCGGGTGGTGCGGACAGGGCAGGGGTCAACGCCGAGCTGTTTTAGCGCCGGATTGACGATAGTCAAGGAATAGTTGTAACGGGTGGTTAATATATTTTTTCGATACTTCCCTCCACCGTTTCTCGCCAGGGCCTGAATCCATGCGCGTCAATCTGCCGGTCAGCAACAACGAATACGACTACCCTGGCGAAGAACTTTTGATGTCGACCACCGACAACAAGGGCGTCATCACCCACTGCAACGCGGCGTTCATGCGGGTCAGCGGATACGAGATGCATGAACTCATGGGTCAGCCGCACAACCTGATCCGCCATCCCGATGTGCCGCCCGAGGCCTTCAAGGACCTGTGGTCCACCATTGGGCACGGGCGCAGCTGGACGGGCATCGTCAAGAACCGCCGCAAGAACGGCGACCACTACTGGGTGCGCGCCAACGTCACGCCCATCATGGTCAAGGGCAAGCCCCAGGGCTACATGTCGGTGCGTGCCAAGCCCACGCGCGAGGAGGTGCGCGCGGCCGAGGCGCTCTACGCCAAGATCCGCCAGGAGCGCGAGGCGGGCGTGCAGTCCTTCATCCTGCACGCCGGGCGGGTGCGCTTCACAGGCTGGCGCGACTGGATCGGCAAGCTGCAGCGCGCGACCTTCACGCAGCGCCTGGCGGTCATGATGCTGCCGCTGCTGGCCGTGGCGCTGGCGCCGGCGCTGATGGGCTGGAGCGGGGCGCAGGTGGCCGCCATTCAGGCGGCGCTGATGCTGTCGGTGGGCAGCGTCATCCTGTGGCGTTTTCACCGCCGCATCACCTCGGCGCTGCACGATGCCAACCGCCTGGCGGGCGACATCGCCGGCTGCAACCTGGGCACCAACGGCTGCAATGCCGATGGCCGCCACCCCATGGCGCAGCTGATCGACCGGTTGCACCAGATCCAGATCAACCTGCGCGCCGTGGTGGGTGATGCGCGGGGGGAAATCGGGGCCTTTGGCAGCATCTCCAATGAAATCGCCCAGGGCGCGCAGGACCTGTCGGCGCGCACCGAGTCGCAGGCCAGCAGCCTGGAAGAGACAGCCGCCTCGATGGAGGAACTCGCCAGCACCGTGCGCCAGTCGGCCGAATCGGCGCAGCAGGTGCTCAAGGAGAGTGAGCACAGCGCCGAGCTGGCCCAGCGCGGCGGCCAGGCCGTGGGCGAGGTGGCCTCCGTGGTGCAGGCCATCGAGCAGTCGTCGCGCAAGATGGGGCAGATCATCGCCACCATCGAGGGCATCGCGTTCCAGACCAACATCCTGGC
>JANJVX010000289.1 GCA_024709845.1 Burkholderiaceae bacterium
CAGCGCCGACCTGATTGCCACGCTCGAAGGTTTTGGCCGTGCCGATCTGGACGGCTTTGCCGCCGAGTCGCACCGCCGCGCCGCGCAGGCCCAGGCCGAAGGGCGCTTTGCGCGCTCCATCGTTCCGGTCAAGGACATCAATGGCATGGTGATGCTGGACCGCGACGAGACCGTGCGCCCCCGCACCTCGGTGGAGTCTCTGGCCAAGCTCAACCCCTCGTTCGAGATGATGGGCAGCATGGGCTTTGATTCCACCGCGCTGGACAAGTACACCACCATCGAAAAAATCCACCACCACCACCACGCGGGCAACTCCTCGGGCATCGTCGATGGCGCGGCGCTGATGCTGCTGGGCAGCAAGGCAGCAGGCGACAAGGCCGGCCTCAAGCCCCGCGCCAAGGTGCGCATGTGCTCCGTCATCGGCTCCGAGCCCACCATCATGCTGACCGGCCCCACGCCCGCGGTGCGCAAGGCCCTGGCCAAGGCGGGCATGGCGGTGTCGGACATCGACCTGTGGGAGGTGAACGAAGCCTTTGCCACCGTGCCCATGAAGACGGCGCGCGACCTGGGCGTTTCGCTCGACCGCGTGAACGTCAACGGCGGCGCCATTGCCATGGGCCACCCGCTGGGCGCCACGGGCGCCATCATCCTGGGCACGGCGCTGGACGAGCTGGAACGCATCGGCAAAGCCACAGCCATGGCCACCCTGTGCGTCGGTGCCGGTATGGGCATCGCCACCATCATCGAACGCGTTTGAGGAAAGGCCAACCCATGACACAGAACAACACCATTGCCTTCGAAGTGGACGCCAGCGGCATCGGCCTGGTCACCTTCGACCAGCCTGGCCGCGTGATGAATGTGCTCACGCCCGAGCTGCTGGGCGGCTTCGCCACCCTTCTGGAGCGGCTGGAGAAAGAGGACTCCCTCAAAGGCCTGGTCATCACCTCCGGCAAACCCACATTTATCGTGGGCGCCGATATTGACCAACTCAGCCAGATCACCACCGTCGAGCAGGCGTTCCAGCTCGGCGAAGAACTCAAGGCCCTGCTGCGCCGCATGGAGAAATGCGGCAAGCCCGTGGTGGCCGCCCTCAACGGCACCACGCTGGGCGGCGGCCTGGAGCTGGCATTGGCCTGCCACGCCCGCTTTGCCATCGACGACCCCAAGGCCAAGATCGGCCTGCCCGAGGTCAAGCTGGGCCTGCTGCCCGGTGCTGGTGGCACGCAGCGCCTGCCGCGCCTGATCGGCATCCAGAAGAGCTTCGAGCTCATCACCCAGGGCACGGAGCTGAGCCCTGCCAAGGCCAAGGGCCTGGGGATCGTCAACGAGCTGGCAGCCTCGCGCGAAGAACTGCTGCAAAAGGCGCGTGAATGGTGCCTGGCCAACCCCAAGCCCGTGCAGCCCTGGGAGGCCAAGGGCTTCCGCATTCCTGGCGGCGACAGCAAGAGCCCGGCCGTGGTGCAGATGCTGGCCATCGCGCCCTCCATGGCCAACGCCAAGGCCCATGGCAACTATCCGGCCATCACGCACATCATGAGCTGCCTGTTCGAAGGCTGCCTGCTCGACATAGACAACGCGCTGCAGGTCGAGTCGCGCTACTTCGCGGCCTGCATCGTCTCGCAGGTCAGCAAGAACATGATTGGCACCCTGTGGTACCAGCTCAATGCCATCAAGAAGGGCCAGTCGCGCCCCGCCAGCCAGCCGCAGGGCAAGGTGAAAAAGGTCGGCATCCTGGGCGCGGGCATGATGGGCGCGGGCATTGCCTATGTGTCGGCCAAGGCTGGTATCGACGTGGTGCTGCTCGACACCGCGCAAGAGAACGCCGACAAGGGCAAGGCCTACTCGCAAGGCCTGCTGGACAAGGCCCTGTCGCGCGGCAAGACCACGCAGGAGAAACGCGATGCGCTGCTCGCACGCATCCAGCCGACCACGCGCTACGAAGACCTGCAGGGCTGCGACCTGGTGGTGGAGGCCGTGTTCGAGGACCGCGCCATCAAGGCCGACTGCACCAAGCTGGCCGAGGCCGTGATCGGCGAGGACGCGGTGTTCGCCTCCAACACCTCCACGCTGCCCATCACGGGCCTGGCCCAGGTGAGCCGCCGCCCGGCGCACTTCATCGGCCTGCATTTCTTCTCGCCCGTGGACAAGATGCCGCTGGTCGAGATCATCGTGGGCGAGAAAACGTCGGACGCCACGCTGGCACGCGGTTTCGACTACGTGCTGCAGATCGGCAAGACCCCCATCGTGGTCAACGACAGCCGGGGCTTCTACACCTCGCGCGTGTTCGCCACCTACGTGATGGAGGGCATCGCCATGCTGGCCGAGGGCGTGCACCCGCGCTCCATCGAGGTGGCGGGCGTCAAGGCCGGCATGCCCATGCCGCCGCTGGCCCTGCAGGACGAGGTGTCGCTGAGCCTGTCGCTGCACGTGAGCGACCAGACACGCCGCGACCTGGAGGCCGAAGGCAAGAGCTACCCCACGCACCCCGGCGAGGCCGTGCTGCGCAAGCTGTGCGCCGAGATGGGCCGCGTCGGCAAGAAGGCCGGCAAGGGCTTTTACGACTACCAGGGCAAGGAAAAGAGCCTGTGGCCGGAGCTGACCACGCTCTACCCGCCGCGCGCCGACCAGCCCACGCAGCAGGAGCTGGTGGACCGGCTGATGTTCATCCAGGCCAACGAGGCCGCGCGCTGCTTCGAGGAAAACGTGGTGCGCTCGGTGGCCGACGCCAACATCGGCTCCATCTTCGGCTGGGGCTTCGCGCCGCACCAGGGTGGCGCGCTGCAGTTCATCAACGCCATGGGCGTGCAGCGCTTCGTAGCGCGCTCGCGTGAACTGGCGCAGCAGCATGGCGCGCGCTTCGAGCCCGCGGCCATTCTGGTCCAGATGGCACAGGAAAACCGGAGGTTCGAGGATGCGTGACAAGGCATTGATCGGCGTTTACGTCGATTACTTCAACGAAACGCATGGCATGGTGCGCGACACCATGCGCCGCTTCGTCAACGAGGCCGTCAAGCCGCACATCGACGAATGGGAAGAGGCGGGTGCTTTCCCGCGCGAGATCTACCCACAGGCGGGCAGCTTGGGCTTGCTGAGCATCGGCCATCCGACCGAGTTTGGCGGCTCGGGCGAGCAGGATGTGTTCCTGAAGGTGGCTGCCAGCGAGGAACTGATGCGCAGCGGCTCGGGCGGCTTCGTCGCCAGCCTGGGTTCGCTGGACATCGGCCTGCCCCCGGTCTGGCGCATGGGCTCGGAAGCACTCAAGCAGCGCATCGTGCCGCAGGTGCTCGCGGGCGAGAAGATCATCGCCCTGGCCATCACCGAGCCCAGTGGCGGCTCGGACGTGGCCAACCTCAAGACGCGCGCGGTGCGTGATGGCGGTTACTATGTGGTCAACGGCTCCAAGACTTTCATCACCTCGGGCGAGCGTGCCGACTACTACACGGTGGCTGTGCGCACCGGCGAGGCGGGTTTTGGCGGCGTCTCGCTGCTGCTCATTGAGAAGGACACTCCGGGCTTCACCGTGGGGCGCAACCTGAAGAAGATGGGCTGGTGGGCGTCCGATACGGCCGAGTTGTTCTTCCAGGACTGCCGTGTGCCCGCAGAAAACCTGCTGGGGCCGGAGAACTCGGGCTTCTTCACCATCATGGCCAACTTTCAGGCCGAGCGCCTGAGCCTGGCGATCATGGCCTACATGACGGCCCAGCTCGCACTGGAGCAATGCCTGGCCTACGTGAAAGAGCGCACCACCTTCGGCAAACCGCTGTCCAAGCACCAGGTCATCCGCCACAAGCTGGCCGAGATGGCCACGCAAGTGAACGTGGCGCGCGAGTACACCTACCGCTGCGCCGCGCGCATGCAGGCGGGCGAGTCGGCGATCGCCGAGGTCTCCATGGCCAAGAACTTCGCCACCTCGGTGTCTACCATGGTCACGGATGAGGCGGTGCAGATCTTTGGCGGCATGGGCTACATGCGTGAGTCGCTGGTCGAGCGCCTGTACCGCGACAACCGCATCCTCTCGATCGGCGGCGGCACGCACGAGATCATGAACGAGATCATTTCCAAACAACTCGGGTTGTGACGGACATGGCCATGCCCCCACTGCTGTCCGGCCTGCGCGTGCTCGACCTCACGCGCAACCTGCCAGGGCCGTTCGCCACGCGCCTGCTGGCCGACCTGGGCGCCACCATCGTCAAGGTGGAGCCGCCCGAGGGAGACCCGGCGCGACCGCTGGTGGCGCTGTTCGAGGCGCTCAACCACGGCAAGGACTGCCGCACCATCGACTTCCGCAGCAGCGCCGACCTGGACCGCCTGCGCACCTGGGTGCAGGAGGCCGACGTGCTGCTCGACAGCTTCCGCCCCGGTGTGCTGCAGGGCCTGGGGCTGGATGCGGCCACGCTGCACGCGCTGAACCCGCGCCTGGTGATGGTGTCCATCACCGGCTACGGCCAGCACGGACCCTGGGCGCAGAAGGCGGGGCACGACCTGAACTTCATGGCGCTGTCGGGCGTGCTGGACCAGATGCGCGCGCCCACGGGCGAACTGGCCCTGTCCAACGTGCAGTGGGGCGACCTCGCGGGCGGCAGCGCCATGGCCTGCATCGCCGTGCTGGCGGCCGTGTTCGAGGCACAGAAGACGGGGCAGGGTCGGCACCTGGACGTGAGCATGGTCCATGGCCTGCACGCCCAACTGGTCATGCCCCAGGCCACGGGCGCCATGCTGGCGCCGCTGCTCGGGCGCCGCCCCGGTGCGGGCGAAGACCTGCTCAACGGCGTGCTGCCTTGCTACAACCTCTACGCCACGCAGGACGGGCGCCACCTGGCCGTGGGGGCGCTGGAGTTCAAGTTCTGGAAGGCGGCCTGCGAGGTCTTCGGCCGCCCCGACTGGGTTCAGCGCCACTGGCAGCGCGGCCAGCTGCCGGGCTCGCCCGACTGCGCGGCGCTGCGTGCCGAGGTGGCGCAGCTCGTGGCCTCGCAGCCACTGGCTGTCTGGAGCGAGCGCTTCGCGCAGGCGGATGCCTGCGTGACTCCGGTGCTCACGCTGGAGGAGGCGCAGGCGCACCCGCTGTTTGCAGCCGGCGTTCGGCCCCAGCCTTGGGCTGAAATCGCGTAAGTGGTTGGCGCCGGCTTTTACACTCGGCGCATGATCACCTTCCACAACCCGCTGCACCACCTGCACGCCCCGGTGCATGAGTTCTTCCGGGGCGAGCGCGTGCCGTGCTTCGAGAAGCCCGCGCGTGCCGACTACGTCGAGGCTCGCCTGACCGAGCGCAGCCACGCGCTGCTGGCGCCCGACCAGGACAGCAGCGCCGTGCTCGCACGCATCCATGCGCCGCGCTACCTGCAGTTTCTGCAGACGGCGTGGGCGCAATGGCTGGCGCTGGACCCGGCCAATGCCCAGGTGCAACCCTTTCCCTCCGTCTGGCCCGTGCGCACGCTGCGCAGCGACATCGAGCCAGACAACTTCGTCGCCAAGCTGGGCCTGTATTCCATGGACAACGGCACGCCGCTGGCCGCAGGCAGCTGGCAGGCCGCCAAGGCCGGGGCCGATGCCGCCGCCAGCGCGGCGGCGCGCGTGGCGGCCGGTGCGCGCGCGGCCTTCTGCTGCACGCGCCCGCCAGGCCACCATGCGGGGCCGGACTTCATGGGCGGCTATTGCTTGCTCAACAACGCCGCCGTGGCCGCCCAGTGGCTGCGCGACCAGGGCGCGACCCGCGTTGCCGTGCTGGACGTGGACTACCACCATGGCAACGGCACGCAAAGCATCTTCTACGACCGCGCGGACGTGCTGTTCGTCAGCATCCACGGTGACCCGCGTACCGAATACCCGTTCTACCTGGGCCACGCCGATGAAACGGGCGAGGGCGCCGGGGCGGGCTGCAACCTCAACCTGCCGCTGGCGGCGGGCAGCAGCGTGCAGACCTGGTTTGCCGCGCTGGAGCAGGCCTGCGCGCGCATCGCGGGCCATGGTCCGGATGCGCTGGTGGTCTCGCTCGGCCTCGATACCTTCGAGGGCGACCCGATCTCGCGCTTTGCCCTGGCCTCGGCGGATTTCCTGCGCCTGGGCGAGCGCCTGGCGCGGCTGGGCTTGTCCACCGTGTTCGTGCTGGAGGGCGGCTACGCTGCGGCCGAGCTGGGCACCAACGCGGTGAACGTGCTCGAAGGGTTTGAACAGGCATGAAGGACAAGTAGATGACAGACAAGGTCGATTGCGTGGTGGTGGGCGCAGGCGTGGTGGGACTGGCAGTGGCCCGTGCGCTCGCATTGCAGGGCCGTGAGGTGCTGGTGCTGGAAGCCCAGGAGGCCATTGGAACGGGCACCAGTTCGCGCAACAGCGAGGTCATCCATGCCGGGATTTACTATGCCCAAGGTTCGCTGAAAGCCCGGTTATGCGTGCAGGGCAGAGATCTGCTGTACCGCTATTGCGCCGAACGCAATGTGGCGCACCTGCGCTGCGGCAAGCTGGTCGTGGCCACTTCCGCCGCCCAGCTTCCGGCCTTGCAGGCCGTACAGGCCCACGCGCGGGGCAATGGTGTGGAACTGCAGTGGCTGGAGCGCGACGCAGCCCGCGCACTGGAGCCCGCGCTGGAGTGCGTGGCTGCATTGCATTCCCCCGAGACCGGCATCGTGGACAGCCATGGCCTGATGCTGGCACTGCAGGGCGATCTGGAGAACGCCGGTGGTATTTTGGCATTCAATTCTCCTTTGTCGCACGCCCATATTGCGCAAGAAGCAATCGAATTGATAGCGGATGATGGTACCTGCCTGCAGGCACGCACCGTGGTCAATGCCGCCGGCCTGGCGGCGCCCGCCCTGGCCGCGCGCTTCAAGGGGCTGGATACTGTCCATGTGCCTCAGGCGCGTTTTGCCAAGGGCAACTATTTCACGCTCAGCGGCCGGGCACCGTTCTCGCGGCTGATCTACCCCGTGCCAGAACTGGCAGGCCTGGGCGTGCACCTGACGCTTGATCTGGGCGGCCAGGCCAAGTTTGGCCCCGACGTGCAATGGGTGGACTCGCCCGATGATCTGGTGGTGGACCCGGCACGTGGTGACGCCTTTTATGCCGAGGTGCGCAAGTACTGGCCCGGCCTGTGCGATGGGGCTCTCGCGCCGGGCTATGCGGGCATCCGGCCGAAAGTATTCGGGCCGCAGGGCGCAATTGCCGATTTCGTCATCCAGGGGCCGGCGGTGCATGGGGTCGCTGGTCTGGTCAATCTCTTTGGCATCGAATCACCGGGGTTGACCAGTGCGCTGGCCCTTGGTGAGCAAGTGGCGGGATTGCTCTGAATCCGACAGCGCAGCCCCACTTTTTTGTGTGGGTTTCGCCATCGCCGCTAAGATGAGCCCGTAGCGCGCGCCTTGTCCTTTGCGGCGCGCGTGCATCAACGGTTTACCTGCAACGAAAGGCCTGTATGACGAGCACCGCTTCCGATACCCTCCACAGCACTCAGACCGAGCTGGAAAAGCTGGTTTCTGACCTGCGCAGCCTGATGGCGAACAAGGACCTTGACAGCGTGCCCGAGATCAAGGTTCTGCGTCAGCGCCTGGACGACGGCATGCACAGCGTGCGAGATGCAGCCGTTCGCGCCGCGCAGGAAGCGGCCCACCAAGCCAAGGATGCGGCCCGTGCAGCCGACCGCTACGCCCACGACGAACCCTGGCGTGTGGCCGGGGCTGCGTTGGCCGTGGGTGCGCTGGTGGGCTTTCTGCTTGCGCGCCGTTGATGATCAACGGCCTTGTGCGCAGGGCCTGTCAGGCCTTGGGAGACATGCATGAACTGGCTCTCGCTCCTGGGGCTTGAGGCCTTTGTCCTGCGCTGGCGGGCGGCCGCCATCGAAGGAGCCATGGCCGTTGAAGACCGTGCCGAGCTGGCACGCCTTGAGTGGCAGGACCAGAAACGGCGGCTGCGCCAGATCCTGCTGCTCACGATCGCCGTGGCGGCCTTGACCGTTGTCGCGCTGACGCTGCTCTCTGCAGCGCTGCTGGTGCAGTTCTGGGAGACGCCCCATCGCATCCTGGTGGCCTGGCTGGTGGCGGGGACATGGCTGGTGGCCTGGGCGGCCGCATTGGCCGCGCTGATGCATGTGGCCCGGCAGGCGGGCAATGCCTTTGCGCTGACCCGCAAGGAACTGGCCCAGGACTGGCGTGAGATCAAGGAGCAACTGTGAGCCTGCCCGCACCTTCTTCAGGGGAGCGCGGTCCCCGTCCCTCCGCAGCCCAGCAACAAGTGCTCGACCGCATCGCGGCACAGCGAGAGCGCCTGAGTGCCCGCAGGGCCCAGCGACAGGCGGCGCGGGCCCTGGCCGGCAGCGGCCAGATTCCGGGTGCCGATGCACCTCTGACGCAGCGGCTGGCCTGGTTTACCCGCGAGCACCCCGTAGCCGTGGCCGCTGTAGCCGGTGCTGCCCTGATGGCGGGGCCTCGCCGACTGGTGCGTTGGGCGGGCGTTGTTTTGCCCATCGTTCTGAAGTTGCGTGGGCGCTAAGTCAGAGCCTGCATTCACGATCATGCGGCGCCTGAGGGCGTCGCTGCCATTTCAGGCCAGGGCTTTGATCGCGCGTGCCACAAGTGCCACAAGTGCGGGTCCTTCGTAGATCAGGCCGGTGTAGATCTGTACCGCGTCGGCACCCGCGCGGATTTTGCTCACGGCGTCTTCCGCGCTCATGATGCCGCCGACCCCGATGATGGGGAAGCGGCTGCCCAGCGCCGCGCGCAACTGGCGGATGACCTGGTTGCTCGGTTCCAGCACGGGCGCGCCACTCAGGCCGCCGGCCTCTTCGGCATGGCGCAGTCCCTGTACCGCCGAGCGGCCGATCGTCGTGTTGGTGGCCACCACGCCATCCATGCCGTGGCGCTGCAGCGTGGCGGCGATCACGGCCACCTGTGCTTCGTCGAGGTCGGGGGCAATCTTGACGAAGATGGGCACGCGGCGCTGCTTGCCATCCGTCCGGGTGTGTTCCTGCGCCAGTTGCTCGCGGCGTTCAGCAATGGCGCCGAGCAGGCCATCGAGTGCGGCATCACTCTGCAGGGCGCGCAGGTTCTGGGTGTTGGGTGAACTGATGTTCACGGTCACGTAGTCTGCGTGGGGATATACGCCGTCGAGGCAGGTGAGGTAGTCGCGCGTCGAGTCTTCAATGGGCGTGGTGGCGTTTTTGCCGATGTTCAGGCCCAGCAGCATGGGGCGTTTCTGCTGGTGGCGGAATTTGGCCTGCTGCACGTTGTGCAGAAAAGCGTCCAGCCCGTCGTGGTTGAAGCCCAGCCGGTTGATAAGCGCGCGGGCTTCGGGCAGGCGGAACATGCGCGGCTTGGGGTTGCCCGGCTGTCCTTTCGGCGTGACCGTACCCACCTCCACGAAGCCGAAGCCCATGGCGCCCAGGGCGTCGATGCAGCGGGCGTTCTTGTCCAGGCCGGCGGCCAGACCCACGCGGTTGGGAAATTGCAGGCCGGCTAGCGTGATGGGATCGTGCACGGTCTCGTTGCACCAGGCCCACTGCAAGGGCGTGCCCTGTCCGCGTGCGAGCATGTCCATGGTGAGGTCGTGGGCAGCTTCGGCGTCCAGGCCGAACAGAAAGGGGCGGGTGAGGGCGTAGGGGATCAGTGACATGGGGATAATTCGCAACTTATCCCCGATTTTCTCCCATGACGACACCTACCCCCCTGAACCAAGATGAACTCAAGGCCCTGGTCGGCCAGGCAGCCCTGCAATACATCGTGCCCGGCGACATCGTCGGTGTGGGCACCGGCTCCACGGTCAACAAATTCATTGATGCGCTGGCCACGGTCAAGGACCGGGTGCGCGGCGCGGTTTCGAGCTCGGTGGCCAGCACCGAGCGGCTGCGTGCCATCGGTATTCCGGTGCTGGACGCCAACGAGGTGGAGCAGCTGTCGGTGTATGTCGATGGCGCTGATGAGATCGATGGCCTGGGCTACATGGTCAAGGGCGGGGGGGCTGCCCTCACACGCGAGAAGATCGTGGCTTCCCTGGCACAGCGGTTCATCTGCATCGCCGACGAAACCAAGCTCGTGGCCACGCTGGGCCGCTTTCCGCTGCCCGTGGAGGTGATTCCCATGGCGGCGGCGCAGATTGCCCGCCGCTTTGCCACGCTGGGCGGTCAGGCCACGCTGCGGCTGAAGGACGGCCAGCCGCTGGTGACCGATAACGGCCAGCACATCCTGGACGTGACGGGCCTCTCGATCACCGACCCGCTGGCACTGGAGTCGGAAATCAACCAGTGGCCGGGGGTGGTGACGGTGGGCATCTTTGCCCACCAGAAGGCGCAGGTCTGTCTGCTGGGCACGGCCCAGGGAGTGAAAACGCAGACCTATTGAGCCGCCGCGTCAGGCGCCGCCTCAGAACCGGATACCCGCCGGGTTGGTTGGCGTGGGGCCGCCAGAGGGGGGCGCAGGAACCGTCCTTGCAGGGGCAGGCGGCACTGCGTTCGCGTCGTCTGCGGGCGCTGATGCTGGAACGGCCGGTTTCGCCGCCACCAGTGGTGTTGCCGCAGGGCGCTTGTAGCCAGGGGGCAGGCGGGACTGCTTGGGGTAGCCTGCTGCGTCGAGGTACTGTGTCCACTCGCTGTCGGAGAAGCCGTGCAACTGCTGGCCCCCGATGGTGGCAAAAGGAAGGCTGGTGCTGTCACTGAGACTGCGCAGCGCGGCCACATCATCATTGGTGCTCACTGTCCGCTCGGTGAACGGCACACCGCGCAAAACCAGCAGATTGCGTGCGCTCACGCAGGGTGCGCAGTTGTCACCGGTGTATAGCGTGACGGGAAAACGGCTGGAAATCTGCCGCAGTTCGAGGGGCAGCGCCGTGTTCACAGGTACCACCGCGCCAGAGGGCGAAAGCACCTTGCTGCCGGTTTCGCCGGTGGGCGCACGGTCGGAAAACGTGACCTTGCCGTCGGGGCCGACGATACGGTGGATCTGCTGTGCATGGGACAGGCCGCTGGCGGCAAGGCACAGCAGGGCCAGCAGGGCATGGGAAGCGGGCGGCAGCGTCATCGTGGATTCTCCGGATCAGGCGGGCAATGTCTGCAGGCGGCAAGCGTGTATTGTCAGGCCATGCCCTGGTGGCGCAAGAGGGCGTCCAGGCTGGGTTCGCGCCCCCGGAAGGCCTTGAACGACTCCATGGCCGGGCGGCTGCCGCCTGCCTCCAGGATGGCCTGGCGGTAGCGGCGGCCCGTTTCCTGGCTGGGCGAGCCGTCTTCCGAAGCGGTTTCCTCAAAGGCGGCATAGGCGTCCGCGCTCAGCACCTCGGCCCATTTGTAGCTGTAATAGCCAGCGGCATAGCCGCCCGCAAAGATGTGGCTGAAGGTGTGCGCCGTGCGGCTGAAGGCCGGAGGCTGCAACACAGCCACCTCGGAGCGCACCAGACCGAGCAGGGGCATGAAATCCTGCGCCGGGTCGTGCTCGGTGTGCAGCAGCATGTCGAACAGCGCGAACTCGATCTGGCGCAGCGTCTGCATGCCGCTCTGGAAGTTCCTGGCGGCCATCATCTTGTCGAACAGCGTGCGCGGAAGGGGGGCGCCCGTCTCCACATGCGCGGTCATGTGCTGCAGCACCTTCCATTCCCAGCAGAAGTTCTCCATGAACTGGCTCGGCAGTTCGACCGCATCCCACTCGACGCCGCCGATGCCCGAGACGTCGCGCTCGTTCACCTGCGTGAGCATGTGGTGCAGGCCGTGGCCGAACTCATGGAAGAGCGTGATCACGTCGTCGTGTGTGAGCAGGGCAGGTTTGCCGTCCACGCCCTCGGCGAAGTTGCACACCAGGTGGGCCACGGGGGTCTGCAACTGGCCGGTGTCGGGGCGCAGCCAGCGCGTGCGCACGTCGTCCATCCAGGCGCCGCCACGCTTGCCGGTGCGTGCGGGCTGGTCGAGGTAGAACTGGCCCACAAGCTGGCCGCCGCGTTCGATGCGGTAGAACTCCACGGCGGGGTGCCACACGGGCGCTGTGTCGCGGCGGATGGCCACCTCGAACAGCGTTTCGATGATCTTGAACAGGCCCGCGAGAACGCGTGGGGCCGTGAAGTATTGCTTGACCTCCTGCTCGCTGAAGGCGTAACGCGCTTCCTTGAGCTTTTCAGCCACGTAGGGCCAGTCCCAGGCCTGCGGGTCGCTCAATCCCAGGTGATCGGCAGCGAAGGCGCGCAGGTCGGCCACGTCCTTCTCGGCGTGCGGGCGCGCGCGGCGGGCCAGGTCGCGCAAAAAGCCCACCACCTCGGCAGGCGACTGCGCCATCTTGGGTACCACGGACACCTCACCGAAGTTGACGTAGCCCAGCAGGCGCGCCTCTTCCTGGCGCAGCGCCAGGATTTCACGGATGAAATCGCTGTTGTCGAAGCGCTTTCCATCGCCCTCGGCCTGGTCGGACGCACGGGTCACGTAGGCGCGGTACAGCCGCTCGCGCAGGGCGCTGCTTGTGGCGAACTGCATCACCGGCAGGTAGCAGGGCATTTTCAGCGTGAGCTTGCAGCCCTCCTTGCCCTCGGCTTGGGCGGCGGCCCGGGCGGCCTGGCGCACGTCGTCCGGCACGCCGTCGAGTTCGGACTCGCCGGCGTAGTAGGCGAAGGCATCGGTCGCGTCGAGCGTGTTCTCGCTGAACTTCTGCTGCAGCTCGGCCTGGCGCTCCTGGATCTGGGCGAAGCGCTCCTTGTCGGCGCCGGTCAGTTCGGCGCCCGAGAGCACGAAGTTACGCACCGCGTTTTTCAGCGCCTGGTGCTGTTCGGCGTTCAGGGAGGCAGGGTCGATGGCCTTGTACTTGGCGTACAGGCGCTCGTCGGCGCCCAGGCGTGTCCAGAACTCGGTCACGCGCGGCAGCGCCTCGTTGTAGGCGGCGCGCAACTCGGGCGTGTCGGCCACGCTGTTGAGGTGGCTCACGGCGCCCCAGGCGCGACCCAGTTCCTCGGTGGCTACGTCCAGCACCTGGGCAATGGCGTTCCATTGCGCCGGAAAGTCGGCCGCCGTCACCGTTTCGAGCGCGGCATTGGCGCGTTCCAGCAGGGTGTCGATGGCCGGAGCCACGTCGGCGGGCGTGATGCGGTCGAACGCGGGCAGGTCGGAGAAGTCGAGAAGGGGATTGCTCATGCGGACTTAGATGGCGGCGCGGGGTGCGGGTTCAAGGCAGGCGGTGCGTGCGCAGACTCACTGCGCGGCCGCGCGCTCGGCGGCTTCCAGGGTGTTGACCAGCAGCATGGTGATGGTCATGGGGCCCACGCCGCCGGGCACGGGGGTGATGTGGCTGGCCACGGCCTTCACGCCGTCAAAGTCCACGTCGCCGCAGAGTTTGCCTTCGTCGTTGCGGTTCATGCCCACGTCCAGCACCACGGCGCCGGGCTTGACCATGTCGGCCGTCAGCACGTTGCGCTTGCCCACGGCGGCGACGATCACGTCGGCCTGCAGTGTCTGGGCCTTGAGGTCCTTCGTGCGCGAGTGGCAGACGGTGACGGTGGCATCCTGGGCCAGCAGCATCAGCGCCATGGGCTTGCCCACGATGTTGCTACGGCCAATGACCACGGCGTGCTTGCCACGCAGGTCGTAGCCGATGGATTCGAGCATCTTCATGCAGCCGTAGGGCGTGCAGGGCCAGAAACCGGGCATGCCGGTCATCAGCGCACCGGCGCTGGCGATGTGGAAGCCGTCCACGTCCTTGGCGGGCGAGATGGCCTCGATGACCTTTTGCGCGTCGATGTGCGCGGGCAGCGGCAACTGCACCAGGATGCCATGGATGGCCGGGTCGTTGTTCAGGGCCTCTACGCGCGCCAGCAGTTCGGCCTCGCTCAGGTCGGCGGGGTACTGTTCCAGCACCGAGTGCAGCCCGGCGTCGTGGCAGGCCTTGACCTTGTTGCGCACATACACCTGGCTGGCCGGGTTGTCGCCCACCAGCACCACGGCCAGGCCGGGGGTGATGCCACGGGCCTTGAGTGCGAGGGCGCGTTCGGCCACTTCGGTGCGCAGCTTGCGGGAGAGGGCGTTGCCGTCGATGAGTTGGGCAGTCATGTCGAAATTTGCAATAAAAATCGCCTCTAGGGCAATGTAGATAAGCGCTGTAAGCTATCAATAATGAAGCATCAGGCCTTGGGGGCGTTCTGGCCGAGGGCAATCTTGAGCAGATCGGCCACGGTGTTGGCGCCGAGCTTTTCCATGATGTTGGCGCGGTGCGCCTCCACGGTCTTGATGCTGATGCCCAGGTCGTCGGCGATCTGCTTGTTCAGGCGCCCGGCGACGATGCGTTCCAGCACCTGTGCTTCGCGGCTGGTGAGCTTGGAGAGCAGGGCGTCGCGGCTGGCGGCCTGCTGGTACCCGGCGAAGGCCTGGCGGGCGTGGTCCAGCATGCGCTCGACGAGGCTCACGAGGGCTTCTTCGTTGAAGGGCTTCTGGATGAAGTCCAGCGCGCCCTTCTTCATGGTGTTGACGGCCATGGGCACGTCGCCGTGGCCGGTGATGAAGACGATGGGCAGCGGCGACTTGCGCTCGATCAGGCGGTCCTGCAGCTCCAGGCCGGTCATGCCGCCCATGCGGATGTCCACGATCAGGCAAGCGACTTCGCGCGGGTCGTAGCGCGAGAGGAAGGATTCGGCCGAGTCAAAACAGCGTACCCGGTAGTCCTTGCCCTCCAGCAGCCATTGCAGCGAGTCGCGAACGGCTTCGTCGTCATCGACCACATAGACGGTACCTTTTTTGGGAATCAAGCTCATGCAATTGTCCTTGGGGGGTGTGCGTTTGCTACAGGTTCTGTAGTGTCGTTGGCAGGCGCAGCGAGTGGCAGCCAGAAGGTAAACCGGCAACCCGTGACCTCCGGACCATTGTAGAGGTTCTCGGCCTGCATCCGGCCCTGGTGGGACTCGACGATGCTGCGGCAAAGGTTCAGGCCCATGCCCATGCCTTCGCTTTTGGTGGAGAAGAAGGCTTCGAACAGGCGTTCGAGCACTTCGGTGGCCAGGCCCTGGCCGGTGTCCTGGACCGAGAACTCCACCACGTTCTGGCCATCGACCTGCCGGGGCACCACGCGCAGCTCCACGCTGCGCCCGGCGGGCGGGCGCTGGGCGTGGGCGATGGATTCGGCGCCGTTCTTCATCAGGTTGACCAGCACCTGCTCGATCAGGATGGAGTCGGCCATCACGGGCGGCAGGCGCGCCGCGACATAGTGCGTCAGCCGCACGTTGTGGCGCCGCAGTTCGATGTCGGCCAGCTCCACGGCCTCGCTGACCATGGTGGCCACGTCGGCGAGCTGGCGGTTGGGCTCACTCTTTTTCACGAAATCGCGGATGCGCTGGATGATCTGCCCGGCGCGCTGCGCCTGGTGCGCGGTTTTCTCCAGCGCCGTGAGCAGCGCTTCCTGGGTGATGTTGCCGCTGTGGATGCGCGAGATGATGCCGCTGCAGTAGTTGCTGATGGCCGTGAGTGGCTGGTTCAGTTCGTGGGCCACGCTGGACGCCATTTCGCCCATGGTGATCAGGCGGCTGACCGACTGGGCGCGCTCGGTCTGGCGCGCGGCCTGCTCTTCGGCCAGGCGGCGCGGGGTGATGTCGGTGGCAATCACCATCTGCGCCAGGCGGCCGTCCACCCAGCTCAGGTAGCGCGAGCGTACTTCGAGCCACTTGCCCAGCTCGGGCAGGTAGATTTCGGCGTTTTCCGAATTGGCGCTGGTCAGCGTGTCCGTGGGCAGGCCCATCAGGCCGTCCTCGCCCTCCGCACTGCTGGCGCTGGCACCCGGGGAAGGCAGTACCCCCGCCTGGGCCACGAGCTGCAGGTGCCCACCGGTCTGCGAGCCAAACCACTGGCGGTAGAGCTTGTTGGCGAACAGCAATTCCTCGCTGCCCAGCGGCGCGACCGAGACCGAGGCATCCAGCGATTCGAGCACCACCGTGAAGCGTTCGTGCGAGGCCGACAGCTGTTCGCGGATGCGGTTGGGCTCGGTGATGTCGGTCATCGACGTCATCCAGCCTGTCTGCTGGTTGCGCGCATCGATCAGCGGCGACACATACATGCGTGCATCGAACAGCGCGCCGTTCTTGCGCCGCACACGCACCTGAAAGCCGCCGGGCACGGTCTTGCCGCTCAGTTCGTCCTGCAGGCGGGCATTGAGTGTGTCAAAGTCGGACTCCGGCCAGTAGGGGAAGGGGGCTGTCAGGCCCACCAGCTCCGACTCGCTCCAGCCGGTCATCTGGCAGAACGCGGCATTCACGTAGGTGATGCGCCCCTGCATGTCCAGGGCGCGCATGCCGGTCAGCACCGAGTTTTCCATGGCACGCCGGAAGTTGGTCTCGGCCACCAGGGCCAGCTGGGCCTGCATGCGGCGCCGGGTGTGCCGCCAGGTGGCGATCAGCATCCAGGCGGTCATGGCGCTGAGCGTGCCCACCAGCCAGAACAGGCCGCTGCCCACCACGCCCAGCGACGTGCGGTAGGCCTGGGCGCGCAGCACCAGGCCGTTGCCCACGGGCGAAACCGGTATCGCGTACTCGTTGGCCTTGGCGCTCCAGGGCACCCATTGCGCGGCCCGGCCGCGTGGCGGCAGCGGCGAACCGGCCAGCACCTGCTCCTTGGCATCCAGCAGGGTCACGGCATAACGCGCCAGCACCTCGGTGGGGGTGCCGTAACGCAGCAGGCTGTCGATGGAGAACTCGCCCAGCACCACGCCACCGAATTTGCCCTGGACGTTGAGGGGCACATGCATCTGCAGCAGGGCCGTGGCCTCGTTGGCGGCGGCGGATGGCTGGACGTACACCGGTTGCTGCAGATCGCGCGTCAGCCAGAAATGGTCGGCGGTGTCGCCGGGCCGGAGAACCTCCCCCGGCACGCGCACCTGGTTGCCCGCGAGGGTGGGCGCTGCGTGGCTGGCGCGGATGCGGCCGCGCTCGTCGATCCAGGTGATGGCCTGCAACTCGGGGTACTGGCTCACCAGGGCCTCGGCGCGCTGGTCGAACTGGGTACGCTCCATGTCCTGGTTGGACAGATCGCGCGCGATGCGCATGAGCTGTTCCTGGCGCTCTAGCAGGCGCAGGCGCACGCGCTGCTGGGCGTATTCCACGTCGCGGCGCAGCGCCTCCTGCTCGCGTTCTCCTTCTTCCACGCGCAGGTACCAGAACGCCGCCACGATGGCGGCCATGAACAGCAACACGGCTGCCAGGGGCGCGAGGGCGGCAAAACGGTCCTGGCGGACGGGGGAGAGGCTGCGCCACCAGTCCCGCCACCATTGCGCGATGGTGGGGCGGGGCTGCGGCTGCGGCGCCTCGGCAGGCGTGGTTTCGGACATCCCTCAAGTGTAGGGGAGCGCCTCGCTTGCCGGGTCCGTGCCTTGTGCGGCTGCAGCAAAATATCGCATTGCGAAAATGATAGGCACAATTTGAAAATTGAAAAAACTGTGCAAAAATAGGGGCCACGTACTAAATTGTGGCCATACACCCAGGAGACACACCATGTCCGCTCAGCCCGATTCGCAGGCCGTCCACAGCGCGCCGACCGATTACGACATCGACTTGCAGGAAACCCGCGAATGGATGGAGGCGCTGTCCGCCGTCATCGAAAAAGAAGGCCCCGAACGCGCCCACTACCTGCTGGAGCAGCTCCTGGAACATGCGCGCCAGAACAGCATCGACATGCCTTTCTCGGCCAACACCGGCTACGTGAACACCATCGAACCCGAGCAGGAAGCCCACTGCCCCGGCAACATCGCGATCGAAAAGCGCCTGCGCGCCTACATGCGCTGGAACGCCATGGCCATGGTGGTGCGCGCCAACCGCCTCAACCCCGCCGACGGCGGCGACCTGGGCGGCCATATCGGCTCTTTCGCCTCGGTGGCCAGCATGTTCGGCGCCGGCTTCAACCATTTCTGGCACGCCGAGAGCGAGAACCACGGCGGCGACCTGCTCTACATCCAGGGCCACAGCGCCCCGGGCATCTACGCACGTGCCTTCCTGGAAGGCCGCCTGACCGAGGAACAGCTCGACAGCTTCCGCCAGGAGGTGGACGGCAAGGGGCTCTCCAGCTACCCGCACCCCAAGCTCATGCCCGAGTTTTGGCAGTTCCCCACGGTGTCCATGGGCCTGGGCCCGCTGATGGCGATCTACCAGGCGCGCTTCCTGAAATACCTGCACGCCCGGGGCATCGCCAACACCGAGAACCGCAAGGTGTGGGTGTTCTGTGGCGATGGCGAGATGGACGAGCCTGAATCGCTGGGCGCGATCGGCCTGGCGGCGCGCGAGAATCTGGACAACCTGGTTTTCGTCATCAACTGCAACCTGCAGCGCCTGGACGGTCCGGTGCGCGGCAACGGCAAGATCGTGCAGGAGCTGGAGGGCGAATTCCGTGGCAGCGGCTGGAACGTCATCAAGCTGCTCTGGGGCAATGGCTGGGACGAGCTGCTGCGCCGTGACAAGACCGGCAAGCTCAAGCAACTGATGATGGAGACGCTCGACGGCGACTACCAGGCCATGAAGGCCAACGACGGTGCCTTCGTGCGCAAGAACTTCTTTGGCCGCTACCCCGAAACCCTCAAGCTCGTCGAGCACATGACCGACGAAGAGGTATTCGAGCTGCGCCGTGGCGGCCACGAGCCCGCCAAGGTGTACGCGGCCTTCCATGCCGCCAACGCGCACAAGGGCCAGCCCACCGTGCTGCTGGTCAAGACCGTCAAGGGCTACGGCATGGGCAAGGCCGGCGAGGGCAAGAACACGGTCCACCAGACCAAGAAGCTGTCGGACGAGGACATCAAGTACATCCGCGACCGCTTCAACATCCCGATCCCCGACAGCCAGCTGGCGGACATCCCGTACTACAAGCCGGCCGACGACACGCCGGAAATGCGCTACCTGCACGAACGCCGCAAGGCGCTGGGCGGCTACCTGCCGCACCGCCGCCCCAAGGCCGAAGAGCATTTCACCGTGCCCGCGCTCGACACCTTCAAGGCCATCCTGGAGCCCACGGCCGAGGGCCGCGAGATCAGCACCACCCAGGCCTACGTGCGCTTCATCACGCAACTGCTGCGCGACCAGGCCCTGGGCCCGCGCGTCGTGCCCATCCTGGTGGACGAGGCGCGCACCTTCGGCATGGAAGGGCTGTTCCGCCAGATCGGCATCTACAACCCCAAGGGCCAGCTCTACACCCCGGTCGACCGCGACCAGGTGATGTACTACCGCGAAGACAAGGCCGGCCAGATCCTGCAGGAAGGCATCAACGAGGCCGGCGGCATGGCCAGCTGGATCGCGGCCGCCACCAGCTACAGCACGAACAACCGCATCATGGTGCCGTTCTTCGTGTACTACTCGATGTTCGGCTTCCAGCGCATCGGCGACCTGGCCTGGGCCGCGGGCGACATGCAGGCGCGCGGCTTCCTGCTGGGCGGCACCTCGGGCCGCACCACGCTCAATGGCGAGGGCCTGCAGCACGAAGACGGCCACAGCCACATCCTGGCGGGCACCATCCCCAACTGCATCAGCTACGACCCGACCTTCGCCCACGAGGGGGCGGTGATCCTGCACCATGGCTTGAAGCGCATGGTCGAGAAGCAGGAAAACGTTTTCTACTACATCACCCTGCTCAACGAGAACTACGCCATGCCCGGCCTCACGCCCGGCACCGAGGAGCAGATCCTGCAAGGCATGTACCTGTGCAAGCCGGGCGCCGAG
>JANJVX010000048.1 GCA_024709845.1 Burkholderiaceae bacterium
GCAATTCCGCCACAGCGGCTTCATGGCCGAAGTGCTGCAAACATTGAAGGAAACGGGCGCCAACCCCCGGCGCCTGAAACTCGAACTGACCGAAAGCCTGCTGCTGGGCGACATCGAAGACACCATCGCGCGCATGGTGCAACTCAAGCGCGAAGGCGTGGGCTTTGCGCTGGACGACTTTGGCACCGGGTACTCCAGCCTGGGCTACCTCAAACGCCTGCCGCTGGACCAGGTCAAGATCGACCGGGGCTTCGTGCGCGACGTGCTGAGCGATCCGAACGACGCGGCCATCGTGCGCACCATCCTGGCGCTGGCGCAGAGCCTGGACCTGGACGTGGTGGCCGAGGGGGTGGAGACGGCGGGGCAGCTGGGCTTCTTGCGGCTGCATGGGTGCGAGCAGTTCCAGGGCTATCTGTTCGGGTGGCCCGGCACTGCGGGCGATGTGGAGGCGCAGGTCCATGGCGTTGTCTGAGCGCGGCGGGCCGGGGCTGGACGGGGAGGCGCGGCCATGCTGATGGGCAAGTCCCCGGAGCAGCGTGTTCCGTGGTTCAGCGGTCTGTTGCTGGTGTTTTTTCTGTCCTTTCTCGGGGCGGTTCTGGTGGTGGATGCCGTGCATGGCCAGCGCCTGAGCGAGCGCAAGGTCCAGCGGCAGGGAAAGCTCGAACAAGCTGCCGCTGCCCTGGCCGAGCAGACCACGCAGGGCGCCATGGTCGGGGCCGTGGCGCTGATGGGCCTGACCGAGCCTCTTTTCAAGGCCGTGGCACAGCGGCGCCTGCCGCCGGATGCGCCGGAGGTGCTGACCGCGCTGGCGGGTGTGCGCGGGCGTTTCGGGCTTGACGGCGTGTATGTCATTGCCGCCGATGGCACCATCGTGGCCCATGAGACGCAGGGGGGGCACTCCACGGGCTCGAATGTGGCGTTCCGGCCTTATTTCCAGCAGGCCCTGCTGGGCCATGTGACGGTCTATGCCGCCGTTGGTTCGATCTCGCATGAGCGGGGCCTGTATGTGGCGGCTCCGCTGTATGCGGGCAGCAGTCCGGATTCGGCCGTGCTCGGGGCGGTGCTGTTCAAGATGTCGTTCGCCGCCATCGATGCGCTGCTGGCGCGCACTGGCCTGCCCATGCTGCTGCTGTCGCCGCAAGGGGTGGCTTTTGCTTCCACGCGGCCGGAATGGCAGTACGCCGTGGCACCGCCACTGACGCAAAGCCGTATTGATGCCATCGCAGCGTTGCGCCAGTTTGGCCGCCAGTTTGACAATGGGGTGGCTTCGGCGCTGCCGTTCTCGCCCGTTTCCGGCGAGGTGGTGGTCGATGGCGTGCTGCATGCCGTCGAGCGCCAGGGGGTTGACTGGGGTGACCCCGGGGGAGCCTGGGCGCTGGTGATGCTGGACGATATTTCGCAGGTCATGCCCCTGCCGGACCGCATGCGCACAGGGGCCGTGGCCTTCGTGTTGCTGGCGGTGGTGGGCATTTTGCTGCTGGAGCTGCTGCGCAACCGCGCGCGCATGGCGGCTTCACAACAGCGCTTGAGCGTGCTCGGCGTGGCTTTGCAGAACAGCCCGCTGGCGGTCGTGGTGACCGATGCCAAGGGCGAGATCGAATGGGTCAACCGTGAATTCGAGCGCAACACCGGCTACCGTCTCGATGAAGTGCGGGGCCGCAAGCCTTCGCTTCTGGCCAGTGGCAAGACGCCGATGCAGACGTTCAGCGACATGTGGTCGACTGTGGTGGCGGGCCGGTCCTGGACGGGCCAGTTCATCAATCGACGCAAGGATGGCACCGAGTACCACGAAGAGGCCACGCTCACGCCCGTGCTCGATGTGCGCGGGGTGTGCATCGGCATGGTGGGCTTGCACCAGGACGTGACGCAGCGCATGCTGGAGCAGGAGGCGCGGCAGCGCAGCGAGCACCGGCTCAAGGAGTTGCTGGAGCAACAGAGCGCCATTTTTGACAATGCGCCGCCCGTGCTCCTGACCTGTGACGGACTGATGCGCCAGTTCAACCCCGCCTTCACCGCGCTGGTTGGCGGCACGGCCGAGCAGTTGCAGGACCAGCGTGTCAGCCAGCTCTTTGGCAGCCTGGAGCAGCATGCCGCGTTTTCCACGCGGGTAGGGCCGCAACTGGCCGAGGGCCTGCCGGTGCGTGAGAACTGGACGGTGTACCGGCTGGACGGCCGCTCGTTCGAGGCACGCATGTCGGGTCGCAGCGTGGAGATAGGGGGGTGCTCCAATGCGGCCATCTGGGTTATCGAAGACGTGACCGACGTGCGGCGTACCGAGGTGGCGATGCAGGAAACGCGTGAGCGCCTGGAGCTGGCCCAGGAGGCTGGAAAGATCGGGGTCTTCGATGTCGATCTGGGCACGGGCCGCAGTGTCTGGAGCCAGAAGCTCACGGGGGCCAAGGGGATTTCCGAGCGGGTTTTTGACGATTGGCGCGCCGCCTGGACCGAGCGCCTGTGGCCCGGAGACCGGGAGGGCGCCCTGGAGCGCATGGACGCCGCGCTGGCGGGCAGTGTGGAGCATTTCCATGATGTCTGGCGGGTGGTGCGCTCCGACGGCGGCGTGCGCTGGTACGAGTGCTCGGCGCACATCATCCGCGGTGCGGGCGGCAAGGCAGAGCGCATGGTGGGTGTCAACGTCGACATTGATGCCCACAAACGGCTGGAGGAGCGTGTCGCCGCGCAGGTGCAGTTCCAGCAGGTGTTGATCGACACCATCCCGATTCCGGTGTTCTACAAAGACGAGGAAGGGCGGTATCTGGGCATGAATGCCGCCTTCGAGCAGGTGTTCGATGTCAGCCGGGAAAACCTGCTGGGCAAGACTGTGCTGGAGATGGCACACCTGCCGCCCGAGAAGCGCCAGCAGTTCCAGGCCGATGCCGAGGCGGCCCTGCACAGCAGCGAGGCCGTGCACCGCGAGGTGGGCATGCCCTATGCCGATGGCAGGGTTCACCACACGCTGTACTGGCTGCAGGGTTTCAAGCGGCCCGATGGAACGCCTGGCGGTGTCATCGGCACGTTTGTCGACATCAGTGAGCGCCAGCGTGCCGAGGAGGATTTGCGCCGCGCCAAGGAACTGGCCGAAGAGGCCACGGCGCTCAAGTCCAACTTTCTGGCCAACATGAGCCATGAGATCCGCACGCCCATGAATGCCATCATCGGCATGTCGCACCTGGCCCTCAAGTCGGGTCTGAACCCGCGCCAGCACGACTACGTGAGCAAGATCCAGCAGGCGGGCCAGCACCTGATGGGGGTGATCAACGACATTCTGGATTTTTCCCGGGTCGAGGCAGGCAAGCTGCGCATCGATCCGCGCCCCTTCGTGCTCGACCAGGTGCTGGGCGGGGTGATCGACGTGGTCAGCCACAAGGCCAGCGCGCAAGGACTGGAACTCATCTGCGACGTGGCCCCCGACGTGCCGCCCAACCTCGTGGGCGACGCCTTGCGCATCGGCCAGATTCTCATCAACTACGCCAACAACGCGATCAAGTTCACCGAGCAGGGTGACATCGGCATCGTGGTGCGCGTGCAGTCGCAGGACGGCGACCGGCTGTTGCTGCGTTTCGAGGTGCGCGACACCGGCATTGGTCTCAGCGACGAGCAGATGGAGCGGCTGTTCCAGAGCTTCCAGCAGGCCGACACCTCCACCACGCGCCGCTATGGTGGCACGGGCCTGGGACTGGCCATCTGCAAGAGCCTGGCTGAGCTCATGGGCGGCGAAGTGGGCGTGCGCAGCCAGCTGGGCCAGGGTTCAACCTTCTGGTTCACCGTGCCATTGCAGCGGGGGGCGCCAGCGCGCGCGCTGCTGCCCGCGCCGGACCTGCGCGGCCTGCGGGTGCTGGTGGTGGACGACAACACCCACGCAGCCATCGTGCTGGCTGAAATGCTGCAGTCCATGAGTTTCGAGGTGGAGCAGGTGCATTCGGGTGCCGAGGCCTTGATGGCATTGCAGCAGGCGGCCGCGCAGTCGCGCCCCTTCGATCTGGTGGTGCTGGATTGGCAGATGCCCGGCATGGACGGGCTGGAGCTGGGGCGCCGCATTGGCGAACTCGATCTGCCCCAGTTGCCGCACCGCGTCATGGTGACCGCGTTTGGACGCGAAGACGTCCTGCGTTCCGCGCAGCGCCAGGGGATCGAGGAGGTGCTCATCAAGCCCGTGAGCGCCTCCGTCATGTTCGACACGCTGATGCAGGTGCTGGGCGAGGCGCAGGCCCCGGATGCCGGGCCCCGGGTGGGCGCGGTGAAGGCCTGTCCGGCATTGCAGGGTGCGCGTGTGCTGCTGGTGGAAGACAACGAGCTCAACCAGCAGGTGGCCCGCGAACTGCTGCAGGAGGCCGGCGTGCAGGTGGACGTGGCCGCCAATGGGCAGGAGGGCGTGGACCTGGCCTGCAGTCGGCCATATGACCTGGTGCTGATGGATATGCAAATGCCCGTGATGGATGGCCTGGAGGCCACGCGGCAGCTGCGCGCCGACCCACGTCTGGCCGACCTTCCCATTGTGGCCATGACGGCCAATGCCCTGGACGCCGACCGCCAGCGCTGCCTGGAGGCCGGCATGAACGACCATCTGGCCAAGCCCATTGCCCCGGCGCGCTTGTGGGAGGCGTTGCAACGCTGGATTGCGCCGCAACCGGGCGGGCAAGGGCCGGTGCAGAGCAGTGTCTGCGCCGCACAGGAATCGGCGGTCGAGATGGGGGATGCTTTGTTGCCCCTGCCCCCCGTGCCGGGCCTGGACAGGGGGCTGGGCTTGCGCAATGCCATGGACCGTCCCGCGTTCTACATCGACATGCTGCGGCGCTTTCTGGACAGCCAGGGCGGATCGGCAGACCGTATGGCGCAGGCATTGTCTGAAGGGCATGCCGAACAGGTCCTGCGCGACGCACATACGTTGCGCGGCCTGGCGGGGACCGTGGGCGCCGTGGCGCTGCAGGACTGTGCTGGGCGCCTGGAGGAGTTGCTGCGCGCCCCTGCATCGGACAGAGCAGCCGCCCAGCCCGTGCTGGATGAGCTGCGTGGCTTGCTGGAGGCACTGGTGCAGCCGCTGAGCACCTGGTTCAGCCAGGTGAACCCCTTGCCGGAGCCGAAGGGACGCGGCGGCGCGGATGGGCGTGTGAATGCCGAGGCGCCTGGCGAGGATGCGCGCACACTGGTGCAGACGCTGCAGGGCCTGTTGCAGCGCGACGATCCGGCGGCGCGCCACTTCGTGCAGGAGCATTCCCGGCTGCTGCACCAGGCGCTGGGGCCCGCCTTGCAAGGCGTGCAGAGCCACATTGACCAGTTTGATTTCGAGCCTGCGCTGGCCGCCCTGACCGGGTGGCTGGCGCAGTTCCCGCAGGCGTCCGTACACCCACATGGGCCTTGCCATTCAGGGAGCAGCCATGCAACGTGAACCCCTTCCCGATGTCCCTTCCGACTGGCGCGACCGCCAGATTCCCACCGTGCTGGTGGTGGATGACACGCCTGACAACCTGGCGCTGATGTCCGAACTGCTGGGCGAGCGCTACCGCGTCAAGGTGGCCAACAGCGGCGAGCGCGCCTTGAAGGCCGCGCAGTCCGACCCCGTGCCCGACCTCGTGCTGCTTGACATCATGATGCCTGGCATGGACGGCTACGAGGTCTGCCGCCAGCTCAAGGCCAGTGCCGCCACGCGCGACATTCCGGTCATCTTCCTCACGGCGCGCGCCGACACCGAGGACGAGCGCAAGGGGTTCGAGCTGGGCGCGGTGGACTACATCACCAAGCCCGTGAGCCCCCCCATCGTGCAGGCGCGCGTGCACACGCACCTGGCGCTCAAGGCCACGGCCGACTTCCTGCGCGACAAGAGCGCCTACCTGGAACGCGAAGTGGCGCTGCGCACGCTGGAGGTGCAGGCCATCCAGGACGTGACCATCATGGCCATGGCCTCGCTGGCCGAGACGCGCGACGATGAGACCGGCAACCACATCCGTCGTACACAGCTGTATGTGAAGGCGCTGGCCGAACGGCTGCGCACGCACCCGCGCTTCGAGGCGGTGCTCAACCACCACATGATCGATCTGCTCTACAAGTCGGCGCCGCTGCACGACATCGGCAAGATCGGCGTGTCGGACAGCATCCTGCTCAAGCCCGGCCGGCTGACCGACAGCGAGTTCGAAATCATCAAGGAGCACACCGTGCTGGGGCGCAAGGCCATCGAGGGCGCCGAGCGCCGCCTGGGCATGCGCGTGCGCTTTCTGAACGTGGCCAAGGAGATGGCCTGCGGCCACCATGAGCGCTGGGATGGCGCGGGTTATCCCTTCGGGCTGGCGGGCGATGCGATTCCGGTGCCGGCCCGGCTCATGGCCGTGGCCGATGTGTACGACGCCGTCATCAGCCACCGCGTGTACAAGACCGCCGGTACGCACGAACAGGCTTGCGGCGCCATCGTGAAGGGGCGGGGCACGCAGTTCGACCCCGACGTGGCCGATGCCTTCATCGACATTGCCGACGACTTCCGCGACATCGCGCTGAAGTACCCTGACTGAACCGCCGGGCCAGGCACCCGGCGCGCGTGCTCAGAACGGTGCGTCTTCGGACGTGCCGGGGGGGCTTTCTTCGCCATTGCTGGCGGCTGCATCGGTGGCCGCACCGGACGCAGGCTCCTCGGCGGCCTGGCGCAGCGCGGCCTTGTCGCCCGCACCGGCGAACTTGCTGTACTTGCCCAGAATCTGCACCAGCTGGCCGTAAATGCGCGGCGTGCCCGCCAGGCATTCCTTCTGCTCCAGAAAGTCGGACTCGCCCGTGAAGTTGCCGATCAGGCCACCGGCCTCGGTCACCAGCAGAGAACCGGCGGCCACGTCCCAGATCGACAGGCCGGTCTCGAAGAAGCCGTCGGTGTAGCCCGCAGCCACGTAGGCCAGGTCGAGCGCGGCGGCGCCGGGGCGGCGCAGTCCGGCGGTGCGCTGCATCACGTCGCCCATCATGGCCAGGTAGTTCTTGAAGTTGTCGCCCGGGCGGAACGGGAAGCCCGTGGAGATCAGGCACTGCTTGAGCTGGGTGCGCTTGCTCACGCGGATGCGGCGTTCGTTCAGGAAGGCCCCACGGCCCTTGGTGGCGGTGAACAGGTCGTTGCGCGAGGGGTCGAAGATCACGGCTTGCTCGATCTTGCCGCGCACGGCCAGCGCGATGCTGACGCAGTAGACCGGGAAGCCGTGGATGAAGTTGGTGGTGCCGTCCAGCGGGTCGATGATCCAGATGTAGTCGGAATTCTTGGCGCCATGCTGGCTGCCCGACTCCTCGGCCAGGATGCCGTGGCCGGGGTAAGCGGTCAGCAGGGTTTCGATGATGGCCTGTTCGCTCGCATGGTCCACCTCGGTCACAAAGTCGTTGATCTGCTTTTGCGAGATACGCACCGACTCCACGTCGAGCGCCGCGCGGTTGATGATGGCGCCAGCGGCGCGGGCGGCCTTGATGGCCACGTTGAGCATGGGGTGCAGATTGGACGACATAAATTGTGCGGGGTTGCGCGCCAGCATCGCTTGTGGCTGTGGCGCGGGGCC
>JANJVX010000054.1 GCA_024709845.1 Burkholderiaceae bacterium
GGCCAGCCCGCCATCGGCGCTCCCGGCCGCGCACGAGGGCGGCGAGAACGGCGAGAGCGAGCGCCTGCAGGCCCTGGTGCGGCGCCTTGACGAAGCCCTGGGCAACGATGGCCGCCTGATCTGAACAGCCCGGCTCCGCAAGGCCTACAATGGCAATGTCTGCGGTGCTGCCGGGCTTTATATTTCCTTGAACCAATGCTCATTGAGCCCGGGCTTGGTACATTGCCCGGTGAGCGTGATCATCTCGCGTCAGATGAACCCAACGCCTGGCTGCCCTCGCCCACCTGAACCCCCGGTTCAGGATGACGGTCCGGCGGCATTCGCAGACACCTTTTCCGCGCAGGTGCTCCAGGCACCGCGCAGCCTCCCGCAGGGCCCGGGCCCTGCCCTCCAGCGCAACGCCGCATGTTCCTAGACCCACTCCTGACCACCGAACTCGCCTTGCTGGGCCTGTGCACCGGCTTCCTGGCCGGGCTGCTGGGCATCGGAGGCGGCATGGTGCTGGTGCCCTTCCTGACCTACTTCCTCGGCCAGCAGCAGGTGGCGCCGGGCCTGGCGGTCAAGATGGCCATTGCCACCTCGATGGCCACGATTGTCTTCACCTCCATCTCCAGCGTGCGCGCACACCACCAGCGTGGCGCCGTGCGCTGGGACCTTGCGCGGCGGCTGGCCCCCGGGATCGTGCTGGGCAGCCTGGCCGCGAGCCTGGGGGTTTTCGCCCTGCTCAAGGGCTCATTCCTGGCGCTCTTCTTCGCGCTGTTCGTCAGCTTTTCGGCCTGGCAGATGCTGCGCAACAAGAAGCCCGCTCCCTCGCGCCAGATGCCGGGCACCGCCGGGCAGCTGGCGGCCGGCGGCACCATCGGTTTTCTCTCGGGGCTGGTGGGGGCTGGTGGCGGCTTTGTCAGCGTTCCCTTCATGGTGTGGTGCAACGTGCCCATTCACCAGGCCGTGGCCACCAGCGCGGCGCTGGGCTTTCCCATCGCACTGGCCAATGCGGCAGGTTATGTGGCGAGCGGTCAGTCGGTTGCCGGGCTGCCGCCGCTGTCGCTGGGCTATGTATGGCTGCCCGCGCTGACCGTGATCGCGCTGTGCAGTGTGCTCACCGCACCGCTGGGTGCGCGCGCAGCGCACCAGCTGCCCGTGGCCCGGCTCAAGCAGATGTTCGCGGCGCTGCTGATGGCCCTGGCAGCCTACATGTTCTGGAAGGGCATCACTGCGGTGTGAGGCCGCCGTCTTTGGCGGCTGCCCGGGGCGCCAGATCGCCCTCTCCCAGCAACAGGTCAAACTCTGCGGCAGGCAGCGCCGGCGAACACAGGTACCCCTGGTAGACATCGCACTGCATGTCCTGCAACGCAGAGCGCTGGGCCAGCGTTTCCACCCCCTCGGCGACAACACGCATCTTCAGCGCCTGGCCCAGGTGCACGATGGCGCTGACAATGGCACGGTCGCCGGCATGGTCCGGCAGTCCGCGCACAAACGACTGGTCGATCTTGAGTTTGTGGATGGGCAGGTTCTTGAGGTAGGCCAGACTGGAATACCCCGTCCCGAAATCATCGATCGCCAGCCCCACCCCCATCGCGGCCACATGCGCCAGGCGCTGCGCGGCTTCCTGCGCATCTTGCAGCAGGATCGATTCGGTCAGCTCCAGCTCCAGCAGTTCGGGAGGCAGACCGTATTCCTGCAGCAGCCGTGTGAGACGGTCCAGAAAATCGGGTTGCCGCATCTCCAGCGCCGAGACATTCACCGACACCAGGATCGGGGTGCCCGCCCGCATCCAGCGCGCGGCCTCCTGCACGGCCTGCTCCAGCACCCAGGCGCCCAGGGTGATGATGTAGCCGGTCTCTTCGGCCAGCGGGATGAAATCCGACGGCGCGACGGCACCCAGTTCCGGGTCTTTCCAGCGCAGCAAGGCTTCGGCACCGGTGATGCGGCCCGTCGCCATGTCGACTTGGGGCTGGTAGTGCACGCTCATGTGCTGCCCGCCCAGGGCCTGACGCATGGCATGCTCCATCTGCATGCGCTCAAGCAGGTTGGCGTTCATCTGCGGCTGGTAGAAGCCGAAGTTTCCGCGCCCGCACTCTTTGACGCGGTACATGGCCGTGTCAGCCTGCTTGATCAGCTCGTCCAGCGTCCGGCCATCCTGGGGATACAGCGCCACCCCGATGCTGCACTGGATGGAAAACCCCATGCCGTCGAGCGTGAAAGGACGGCGCATCACGTCGAGCATGCGGCGCGCCACATGCTCCGCCCCCATGGCATCGCCTGCGTGCAGGTACATGGCAAATTCGTCCCCGCCGATGCGGCACAGCATGTCGGTCTGGCGCAGACAGGTCTGCAGCCGCGAAGCCACCTGCTGCAGCACGCGGTCGCCAAAATGGTGGCCCAGGGAGTCATTGATGACCTTGAACCGGTCCAGGTCCAGGAAGAGGATGGCAAAACCTGCTCCCTCGGGCTGCGCGGACCGGATGGCCGTCTCCACCTTTTGAGACAGCAAAAGGCGGTTGGGGAGGCCTGTCAGCACATCGCTGTAGGCCAGTTCATCGATCCGCTTTTGCGCCGCGTGCTGCTGTGTGAGGTCCCGCACAAAGCCGATGCTCTGCTCAATGCCCCCGTCTTCGCCACGCAGGGCCACCCAGGAGAGATGCACCGCGCAGCCATTTTCCCCCTCCCGCGGCAACCACAGCTCACCATTCCAGATGCCGCCGTGCCGCCAATCCGACTGCACGCAGTCCAGAAAAGGCTGGGCCACCCCCATGCCGAAGAACGATGTCACCGTTTGGCCTTGCAGGCTCTGGCTGGTGCGGCCCGAAAGCTGCTCGCACGCCGGATTCAGGCGCACCAGCTGGTGCTGGCGGTCGGCAATAAAAATGGCGTATGGACTGGAATCGAACACCCTGGCCGCCAGTCGCAACGCCGCCTGGGCCTGCACCTCCTGGGTGATGTCACGAAACGAATACACCCGCCCGGTAACGTTGGCATGGTTCCACAAGGGCACGCTGCGCCGCTCGATCACCTGGCCTTCGTGCAGCTCGATCACATCATGGCTGCTGCCCTGCAGATCGGCCGCAATGACCTCCAGCCGCGCCTTGTAGGTTCGGGGGTCACGCACGCGCGACACCAGGAAGGCATGGATCGACTCATCGTTCCGCTGCAGCAGCAAATCCTGGGGCAGGCCCCAGATCTGCACCAGCCGCTGATTGAAGGCACGCACCTCGCCATCGACGCCACAGACCAGCATGCCATCCGCGGCGGAGTCGAGCGTGGCCCGCAGCTCGGCCAGCAAGGTCTCCAGCCCACGCTCGGCGGCCTGCCGGGCACTGCAATCCACCATGGTCACCAGCAGCGCGGCGCCGCTGGCTGCCAGAGAAAAGGGCGCAACCCTGCGCTCAACGGGCACGAGCTGACCATCGGCGCGCAGCAGACTGGTCATGGAATGGATGCCCATGGCCATCGCCTCTTCGCTGTCAGCCCAGAAGCACTGGTCCTGGGGCGTAGCCGCCAGTCGCTGCACGGGCAGGCCGACCAGCTCCTCGCGCGCCATGCCCACCAGCGTGGCCGCACTCAGATTGGCGAAAAGAATCGAGCGCGTGCGCGCATCCACCAGCCAGATGGCTTCCTGCAGCCCATCAAAGGTCGCCTGCCAGAGAACATCCTGTGCACGGACGTTGAGGTTCACGGCCCCGCCTCGGCTGCGGCCGGATTGACCGCCCTTTCAAAAAAGTAGCAGATCCGCTTGCGCGGCGACAGGTACTCCAGTGCCTCCCTGGGAAGCTGGGAGGGGCGCAGGCTGCGCCGGATGCCCAGTTCAGGGACCGTCTCCAGATCCAGCACCAGCGCTTCGTCCTTGGGAACCCGTGGATCGTGCACGATCACCCGGGGACGCAGGGGGCGCGACGAGTTGACCGACACCACCATGGCGTAGCGGTCATTCACCAGCTGCACCACCGATCCGGGCGGGTAGACCCCCATCATGCGGATGAAGATACCCAGCTCCACCGGGTCAAACCGGTTTTTCTGCTGCGCAAACATGACGGAAAGCGCTTCATGCGGCGTCATCGTCTGGGCACTTCGGCCCGGGTTGCACAAACGCTCGTAGTGGTTGACCAGCGACAGGATGCGCCCGGCCAGGCACAGCTCTTCGCCCCGCAGCTTCAGCGGAAACCCGCTGCCATCGGCCATTTCGTGGTGCTGGGCAATGGCCAGCAGAACCCCCTTGGACAACCCCATGCTCTGCCCCAGCCGGACAGACTCGCCCACATGGCTGCGGTAGCGTGTCTCTTCGGCGGGGGTCATGCCGGGAAACGGTCCACTGATGGCCTGCGGCAGGCGCAGCTTGCCAATATCGTGCAGCAGCGCCGCCATGCCGAGGTCCTGCATGGCCACTGGCGACAGCCCTTGTGCCTTGCCCATCAGCAAGCACAACACCATGACATTGACGGGATGCAGCGCATTGCGCTCGCCCACCCCCTCGGACAACAGGCTGATCACGGATTCGGTATTGCCCAGCAGTTCCTGCACGCTATCGGCAACGAGCGCCTCGCTCTCGACCCGCGCCATCGCCGGACTTCCTTCGGCGCTTTCGGCAAGCTTGCGGTACTGCCGCGTGATGGCCATGAAGCGCTGGTCACAGGCATCCAGGCGGCGCGGCAGCGCCCACACCCAGCGCGTGTGCAGCCCCGCCGC
>JANJVX010000065.1 GCA_024709845.1 Burkholderiaceae bacterium
CCTTGAACACATTGGCGCCACGCACCTGGATGTTGCCGGTGTCGCCCACGGGCAAGACTTTGCCGTCGTCGCCCACCACGCGCAGGCCCACGCCGGGCAACGGGAAGCCCACGGTGCCGCCACGGCGCTCGTCCTGGCCGCCATGGCGCGCGTCGGCGCTGTAGGGGTTGGAGGTGAGCATGATGGTCTCGCTCATGCCGTAGCGCTCCAGGATGGTGTGGCCCGTGCGCTCCTGCCAGTCGCGGAAGGTCTCGATGAGCAGCGGCGCCGAACCCGAGATGAACAGGCGCATGTGGCTGGCCGCATCGCGCGTGAGCGCGCCCTCGCCCAGCATACGCACGTACAGCGTGGGCACGCCCATGAACACCGTGGCGCGCGGCAGCGCGGCAATCACGGCCTTGGGGTCGAACTTCGCCAGCCAGATCATCTTGCTGCCGCCCAGCAGCGCCGCGTGGATGGCCACGAACAGCCCGTGCACATGGAAGATGGGCAGCGCGTGGATCAGCACATCGCCCTGGCGCCAGCCCCAGTATTCGTTGAGCATCACCGCGTTGGACAGCAGGTTGCCGTGCGTGAGCATCGCCCCCTTGCTGCGGCCCGTGGTGCCGCTGGTGTAGAGGATGGCGGCGAGGTCGTCCGCGCCCTTGCGCGCCACCTCGTGCGTGTCGGCGTGGTGCGCGGCGCGCTCCAGCAGGCTGCCGTCGCGGTTCTCGCCCAGCGTGAACACATGGCGCGTGCCCGCCGTGAAGGCGATCTTCGACACCCAGCCAAAGTTGCCCGGCGTGCACACCACCACGGCGGGCTCGGCGTTGCCAATGAAGTATTCGATCTCGGCGCTCTGGTAAGCCGTGTTCAGCGGCAGAAAGACATAGCCCGCGCGCAGCGTGGCCAGGTACAGCAGCATGGCCTCGACCGACTTCTCCACCTGCACCGCCACGCGGCTGCCGCCCGGCAGACCGAGCGAGGCCAGCAGGTTGGCGATGCGGCTGCTGGCGCGGTCGATGTCGCGCCAGGTGTAGTACAGCGGTGTGCCATCGGGCGCCGTGGTTTCGATGGCGGTGGCGTCCAGGTCGGCGGGGAAGGCCGCGCGCAGGGCGGCGAACAGGCTGTCGTTGCAGGGTGCGTTCATGGTTCAGAAAGCAGGAGGACGTTTGGCGAGGAAGGCGTTGATGCCCTCGCGGTGTTCGGCGCTGTCGGCGTAGGCATACGGGTCGGTGGCGCCATTCACTATGCTTTCAATAGCTGGTGGCGCTTGCCCATCAAGGGCTGGAGGCATTTTCAATGCCCGCAGCATCTGCTTGTTCAGGCGCGCCGCCTGCGGCGCCAGGCCCGCCACGCGCTGGGCCGTTCCCAGGGCCTCCGCATCCAGGCGCTCGTCGGGCACCACGCGGCTCAGAAAGCCGCGCGCCAGCATGTCGGGCGCGGTGAAGGTGGCGGCTTCGAGCAGCATCTGGCGCGCAGTCAGCTCGCCCACGGCTCCCGCCACGAGATGCGCCTCGCGCGGCGCCATGGGGAAACCCAAGCGCGCAATGGGCGCGCCGAAACGCGCGCCCGTGGCGGCGATGCGGATGTCGCAGCAACTGGCGATCTCCACGCCCGCGCCCATGCAGGCCCCGTCGATGCGCGCGACGATGGGCACGTCGCAGTCCAGCATGGCCGAGAGGCCACCCCAGACGTCGTTCTCATGGAAGTCGCGCAGCTGCGCCGGGTCGAAACGGAAGGCCGGGTACTCCGAGATGTCGCCACCCGCGCAGAACGCGCCGCCCTCGCCTTCGATCAGCACGCAGCGCGCATCCGTGCTGCGCTGGATGCTCTCGAAAACAGAGCGCAACTGGCGCCACATGGCGCGCGACATGGCATTGAGCCGCCCGGTGTGGCGCAAGGTCACCACCACCACGCCGGCCGCGCCGGCTTCTCCGGCGGCCGGGGCCGCCACCACTTCTGCTGTCATGTGTCTGGATTCCTTCTTGGGCCCGCCGCTTCAGCGGAAGGCACACAGGCCTTCAATCTCACGTGATGCCGCGATTTGGCCTTCGGCCAACTGGGTGCGGTGCCTGTCGATGCGCTTGAGATCGTACAGGTAGTTCACCATGAGTCCGTAGGACTGCTTGTGCCCCTTGGGCGAGGGGTCGCCCGCCCAGTTGAGCCTCTCCACGCGCGCGCCGTTGCCCAGGTGAAAGCGCGCCACCGGGTCCACGGGCTTGCCGTCCACCAGTTCGCGCGCCAGGTAGTGCGCAGCGCACTGCAGCAGCATCTGGCGCACGGGAGAGCGTTCGTCGAGGTCCTGCGGCTTGTCGAACGCGGCCAGCAGGTGCGAGGCCTGCGGCGGCTCAAAACCCACGGCCCGGCCCAGTTCAGCCAGGCGGCGTTCGTCCAGGCGTTCGAGCATCGCACCCGCGTGCTTGCCCAGCCAGGAGCGCAGGCCGGGGATGGGCGACAACGTGGCAAAGGTGCGCAGGCGCGGGAATTCCTGCTTGAGCGTCTCCACCACATGCTTGATGAGCGAGTCGCCAAAGCTCACGCCGCGCAGGCCCGTCTGGGTGTTGCTGATGGAATAGAAGATAGCGGTGGTGGCCTTGCCGATATCGCAGAGGGCGGCGGTTTCGTCGAGCAGCGGCGTGATGCTGTCGGAGATGCGGTCCACCAGCGCCACCTCGACAAAGATCAGCGGCTCGTTGGGCAGGCGCGGGTGGAAGAAGCCGTAGCAACGGCGGTCGCTGTCGAGGCGGTTCTTCAGGTCGGTCCAGCTGCGGATGTCGTGCACGGCCTCGTACTGGATCAGCTTTTCCAGCAGCGAGGCGGGCGAGTCCCACGACAGGCGGCGCAGCTCCAGAAAGGCCACATCGAACCAGGTGGAGAACAGGTGCTCCAGCTCGGCATCCAGCGGCAGCAGGCGCTTGTCGCTCTTGAGTTCGCGCAGCAGCTCGGCGCGCAGGTCCACCAGAAAGCGCATGCCCTGCGGGAACACCGCGAAGCGCTGCAGCAGCCGCGTGCGCGGCGACACCATGGCGCGGCGCAGGTGGATCTCGGCCTGGCCCTCCTCTTCCGTGCCTGCCGCCGCCTCGTAGCGCAGGCGCGCGGACTTGAAGCGTGTGGCGTCGGGCGCGAACTGTTCGCTCATCAGCAGCCACATGTCGCGCCGCTCCCCGGGTTCAGCCTGCGCGTACCACTGTGCCACCGCCTGGGCACGGGCGCCGCCTTCGACCTCGCTCACGCGCGACGCCACCACCTCCTGCAGGTCGGCCAGCAGGCGGCGCAGCACGCGCGGCGACAGGGCCTCGTTGCCGCGCTTGAGCGTGGCTTGCAGGCGCTCGTGGGTGCTGCGCACGGCCTCGGCCTTGGCGGCCTGGGGGGCCGGCGGTGTGCCGTCAGCGGCACGGGAGCCGCGCAGGCGCGAAACACTGCGGGCGATCCATTCGGGAGCGGTGGTCATGGGCTTGATCGAGAAGACGTTGAGAGGCCGGGCACGGGAGAAATTATTGGCCATTGTGCGCGAGTGCAGGCCAGTCGAACAAAATAGACATATTGTCTAGACGAACTGTTATTGTTTCGGTACAGTCGCCCGGCAAAGCTCCAGCCCGGAGCCGCCCCGAAAGGAAAAGCATGTCCCTCCACGGCAAGACCCTGTTCATCAGCGGCGGTTCGCGCGGCATCGGCCTCGCGATCGCGCTGCGCGCGGCGCGCGACGGCGCCAACGTGGCCATTGCGGCCAAGACTTCGGAGCCGCATCCCACGCTGCCGGGCACCATCCACACGGCGGCGCGCGAGATCGAGGCGGCGGGCGGTCAGGCCTTGCCGCTGTTGTGCGACATCCGGGACGCGGACCAGATCGACGCGGCCGTCGCCCGCACCGTGGAGCGCTTCGGCGGCATCGACATCTGCATCAACAACGCCTCGGCCATCCACCTCACGGGCACGCTGCAGACCGAGCCCAAGCGGCTGGACCTGATGCAGAACATCAACGCCCGGGGCACCTTCCTGGTCAGCCGCGCCTGCATTCCGCACCTGATGAAGGCAGCCAACCCGCATGTACTCAACCTGGCGCCGCCGCTCGAATTCAAGCCCGAATGGTTCGCGCCCTACCCGGCCTACGCGCTGGCCAAGTATTCGATGAGCCTCTATGCCATGGCCATGGCGGAAGAGTTCCGGCGCGAGCGCATCGCCTTCAACACGCTCTGGCCCAAGACCTACATCGACACCGCCGCCGTGCGCCACATCGCGGGCACGCAGGCGCGGGCCGTGAGCCGCACGCCCGAGATCATGGCGGACGCCGCCTGGCACATCCTCACCCAGCCGAGCACCACCTTCACAGGCCGGCACTGCGTGGACGAAGACGTGCTGGTGGAAGCCGGCGTGCGCGACCTGCGGCCCTACCGCTGCGAGCCCGGCAGCACGCCGCTGGCGTGCGATCTGTTCGTGCAGCCCGGGCACCATCCGCAAGCCATCGTGTAGCCCCGCTGGTCCCCATGGCCTCCATCACCCGGCGCAGCCGCGCAGCCACCGACGCCGCCCCACCCGCCGCCATGGACCGGCTGGTCGAGGCCTTCGAGCGCCTGCTTGCGCGCGGCGAGAGCTTCACCACCATCAGCGTCGAAGAGCTGGCGCGGGAAGCAGGCATGGCACGGGCCACCTTCTACCTGCACTGCCGCAACAAGGGGCAGCTCGTCAGCCACGCCATGCAGGCGGTGCAGCTCCAGCTCAAGACCGCGGCCCGGGCGCGGCTGAAGAAGTCCGGCAGCTACGGACGCGCCGAGTTCCAGGCCTTCATGCGCGAGGTGGTGGAAATCCTGTTCCAGCACCGCCACGCCATCTGGGCCATGAACGAGGTGTCGGCCTACGACCCGCAGGTGCAGGTGGTGTTCACCGAGTTCATGGACCAGCGCACCCGCGAGATCCAGCGCACGCTCGACCAGCTCGCGCGGCAAGGCGCGGCCCACCCGGCCGCGCACGCCGGGCTCGCGCAGATGCTGGCATGGACCATCGAACGCAGCTTCTGCAAGATGCTGAACGAACAGAGCTCGCCCGAGGAGCGCGAGGCGCTGGCGGACATGCTCACGCACACGATCTGGAGCGCGCTCGCCTCGGCCGGCGGCTGATTGCGGACAAAAAAAGCGCCGGGGTCCGAAAACCACCGGCGCCACAGCAGAACAGGTGCCGACGCTTCAGTCCAGCGGGGGCAGCCCGAGGTTCTGGCGCACATTGCTGTTGATGATGCGCAGCTCGGCCAGGCTGCTCTCGATGTGCGCGCGCTTTTGTTCCAGTTCGGCAATGACCTTGTCGGTGCGTTGCAGCACATAGCGCAGTTGCTGCTCGCGGCCCTCACCGGCCTGGCCGTACATGTCGAGGTACTGCTTGATCTCGGCCAGCGACGAGCCGATGGCCTTGGCACGCAGGATCAGCGCCAGCCGTGCGCGGTCGCGCCGGCTGTAGACGCGGGTGCCGTTGATGCGGCGCGGGCTCAGCAGGCCCTTGTCTTCATAAAAACGCAGCGTGCGCGGCGTTACGTCGAAGGCATTGCACAGCTCCGTCACGCCGAACAGTTCCGAGTTCTTGTCGTCGGAGTAGTGGTCGGCCAGCACCTGGCGCGCAGCCGCCGTGGTGGCGGCCTGCCGGTCGGCGGAACCCGTGGTAAGGCCCGCTGCCATCGTCACACCACGCGCTGCAGCTTCATGGCGACGCTCATGTCGCCGCTGACCTTGAACTTGCCGCTCATGAAGCCGGTGACGGGGTTGAGCTGGCCCGTGAGCAGTGCGTTGAGGTTTTCCAGCGTGATGGCCACGGTGCAGTCGGTTTCGCGGTCCACGTTGTCCACGGTGTTGGGGGTGGATGCGCCGTCGATGACGATCTTGCCATCGTCACCGCAATCGAACTTGAGCACGGCATTGAGGCCGCTGTTGTCGCCCACTTTGGCGCGGATGGCTTCGGTGCATTCCTGAATGTTCATGGTGTTCCTTGAAGGGTTGTCAAAAGTACGGCATGCATCATAAGACAAAGCCATTC
Organism: Burkholderiaceae bacterium; assembly: GCA_024709845.1. Classification (GTDB taxonomy): domain Bacteria; phylum Pseudomonadota; class Gammaproteobacteria; order Burkholderiales; family Burkholderiaceae_C; genus Simplicispira. The sequence continues at coordinate 6,001 of JANJVX010000065.1, forward strand.
CCAAAACACAAGGGAAAATACCTAATAGAAAGCATGTTGACGTTAACGTCATGCTGACATCTAATTCGTCACCCAAGCAGATCTGATCCTCCATGAACCAGCCCACTCCTCCACTCCAGAACACCGCCCCCCCGGCCGCGCGCTATGACAGCGTCTTCCGTCAAGGCCTGTTTGCCGACCGTACCCTCTGGGTGACGGGCGGCGGCAGCGGCATCGGCCGCTGCGTGGCCCATGAACTGGCATCGCTCGGCGCGCGCGTCATCATCAGCGGCCGCACCCAGGAAAAGCTCGACCGCGTCGCGCAGGAGATCCGCGACGACGGCGGCCTGTGCGAAACCATCGCCTTCGACATCCGTGACGAGGAAGCCGTCAAGGCCGCCGTCGCCACCATGGTGAGCAAGTTGGGCCCCATCGCCGGCCTGGTCAACAACGCGGGCGGGCAGTTCCCCGCGCCGCTGCAGGCCATCAGCAAGCGCGGCTTCGAGGCCGTGGTCAGCAACAACCTCACCGGCGGCTTTCTGATGATGCGCGAGGTGTTCCTGCAAAGCATGCAGGAGCACGGCGGCGCCATCGTCAACATGACGGCGGACTTCCGCAACGGCATGCCGGGCATGGGCCACTCGGGCGCAGCGCGCGCAGGCATGAGCAACCTGACCATGAGCGCTGCCTTTGAATGGGCCAGCAGCGGCGTGCGCGTGAACGCCGTGGCGCCGGGCTGGGTGGCCTCCTCGGGCATGGACAGCTATGGCGGCGCCGTCAAGGCCCTGATCCCGCAACTGCGCAAACACGTGCCGCTGCGCCGCCTGGCCTCCGAGGCCGAGATCAGCGCGGCCATCGTCTTCCTGCTCAGCCCCGGCGCGGCCTTCATCACCGGCATCACGGTGCAGATCGATGGCGCTGCCTCGCTGGGCAGCGCCGTGTTCCCCAGCCTGGACCATCAACGCTCCCAACCCTTCGAGGGCTTCCACCGCGCACAGCCGCCCGAGGTGCTCCAACCATGACCCAGATCCGTTCCCAGATCGACACGCGCACCGACGCATTCCGGCGCAACCATGCGCGCATGGCCGAGCGCCTGGCGCAGGTGCAGGCCCTGCAAGGCCAGGTGGTGGCCGAGTCCGCCTCCAAGCAGGACAAGTTCGAGAAAAAAGGCCAGTTGCTGCCACGCGAGCGCGTGGCGCGCCTGCTCGACCGGGGCAGCAGCTTCCTGGAACTCAGCGCCCTGGCGGGCCTGGGCATGCACGACGACGACGGCAAGAAGTCCGTGCTCGGCGGCGGCTCCATCGTGGGCATCGGCCAGGTGGCGGGCAAGCGCGTGCTGATCTCGGCCAGCGACAGTGCCGTCAAGGGCGGCACCGTGGCGCCCATGGGCCTGAAGAAAGGCCTGCGCGCACAGGCCATCGCGCTGCAGAACAAGCTGCCGCTGGTGGCGCTGGTCGAATCGGGCGGCGCCAACCTCATGTACCAGGCCGACATTTTTGTGGACGGCGGGCGCAGCTTTGCCAACCAGGCACGCCTGTCGGCTGCGGGCATTCCGCAGATCGCCGTGGTGCATGGTTCGTCCACGGCGGGCGGTGCTTACCTGCCGGGCCTGTCGGACTACGTGGTGCTGGTGAAGGACCGCTCCAGCATCTACCTGGCCGGCCCGCCGCTGGTGAAGGCGGCCATTGGCGAAGACACCACCGATGACGAACTGGGCGGCAGCGACTTGCACGCCCGCGTGACCGGCCTGGGCGAGTACCTGGCAGAGAACGACGCGCACGCCATCGCCATTGCCCGCGACCTGATGGACCACCTGCCCTGGGACGAGGCCGCAGGCCAGGACGCCAGCGCGCGCGCACCGCTGTACGACGCCGAGGAGCTGCTGGGCGTCGTCCCGGCCGACGAGCGCGAGCCCTACGACGCCCGCGAGATCATCGCGCGCGTGGTCGATGGCTCGCACTTCCTCGAATTCAAGGGCGCGTTCGACAGCGACACCGTCTGCGGCCATGCACGCATCGACGGCCACCGCGTCGGGGTCGTTGCCAACAACGGCCCGATCCAGCCCACGGGCTCGGTCAAGGCGGCGCAGTTCATCCAGTTGTGCGACCAGAGCGGCACGCCGCTGGTCTTCTTGCAGAACACCACGGGCTACATGGTGGGCACGGCGGCCGAGCGCGCCGGCGCCATCAAGCACGGCAGCAAGATGATCCAGGCCGTGGCCAACGCACGCGTGCCCAAGTTCACCATCGTGGTGGGCGGCTCGTTCGGTGCGGGCAACTACGGCATGTGCGGGCGCGGCTTCGACCCCGACTTCATCTTCAGCTGGCCCAGCGCGCGCACCGCCGTCATGGGCGGCGCGCAGGCCGCCATGGTCATGGAGATGATCAGCCGCGGCAAGCTGGAGCGCGCCGGCGTGCCGCTGGGCGAGCAGGCCGAGGCCGGTATCAAGGCCATGAGCGACCAGCTCAAGCGCCGCCTGGACGCCGAGTCGGACGTGCTCTTCGGCACCGCCCGCCTGTGGGACGACGGAATCATCGACCCGCGCGAAACGCGCAACGTGCTGGCCCTGTGCCTGGCCATGGCCCGCGAAGCCCGCGCCCG
>JANJVX010000063.1 GCA_024709845.1 Burkholderiaceae bacterium
TGATCTGCGCGAAGACCTGTGGCTCGGGCTGTGCATCCAGCAGTTCATTGACGACGATGACGAAGGGGTGCGGGTCTTTCGCGTCATAGGTGATCGTCCGAACCGGCTGACCCTGTTCGGCTTTGACTTTTGCACCCGCAATGCTGAAATGGATCAGCACCTTGCCGGTGGTTTCATCCTTGCGACGCCAGAGGTGAACGCCACTCACCAGCTCCGCCGGGCGACATCCAGTCAGCGTCAAAACGATGAGGGGAAACAGATATTGCCCACTTGCAGCGCGCTTGCACAGAGCGATACGCCAGTTGTCCGGCAGTCCAGCCAGGGCCTGACGTTTGCTGCGACGTTTGGCGCGTTGACCTGTCATGCCTTCCTTCCGTAGACGTTGCAGTGTTTGCAGGTTTTTCAGTTGCGAAAACAGCCTTATGTGCAAGATTTCTGCCGCTTGTACCACTGGCGCGTTCAACTGCCGCGCCAGCTGCTTCTGCTGCGTGCGAATGAAATGTTCGAGAGCAATCAGGCGCTTTCGAAATGTTGAGGCACTGGTGGTTGACTGAACTACGTAGAACAATCCACCCTCTACGTGCCGCGCGCGTTGGAGAAGTTGCTGAGCCTGTCGCTCATACTCCACCTGAGTTTTGGGCGAGGCGCTGCGGGGCTCGCGAGAGAACATGGCATCCAGTATTGCCTGGCAGCGTTTCACCAGTTCCTGCATCTTGATTGTCAGATCGCTCATGCTGCCTCCTGTGGAATTGGCGAGATGGCTTTGACCGGCAGCCAGGTTCTGGTGGGGACGGGTGGTGGTGACTGGCGCAGTTCGATGCCACCACGTTGAACACATACCCGCGCCTCTGGATAAACCATCAAGACCTTGTTTAACCCAAGCTTGAAGCTGGTACAGAAATCCCCGAGGCCATGCTTGCCGACATATTCATGACCGAACTGGCCTTTGAGCGTGTGCCAAGGCAGCCACAGTGGCCGGTGGTTGAGCCGATGCAGGCGGTGCGCAAGCCAGACGTACACATCGAGCGCCAGCGCTGATCCGCGCAGCGAATGCAAAGCGCGCGCGTCCAGTGGGACTGAATGCCGCACAAGTTCGTCAAAGAAATCAGCGTCGAGCAGGAGCGAGCCAGGCCATGCTGAGCGTTGCGAATAAGTGCCTGGAAGCCAGGCATCAATGCGTTTGATCACTGATTCGTTGATAGTCCGCCCACGAAAGCCAAGCTGCATCCTGCATGCGGCCAGCGCGTGCAACTGCCGACGCAATGTGCAGTAGCGGTGCCCCTGCTTGTCAAAGCCGAGCATCTCAAGGAATTCAGCTGCACTACGACCAATGAATACGTCTCGCGATTTAGAACGCCGTGCAATCGTAGAAATCCAGATCAGGGCCAGACGTGGAACAGCCCCGTAGGGGAGTGGCTGCAAAACCGGACCATCACCCAGATCAAGGGCACCGGCTTGTACATGCAGCCACCCTTCGCCTGCTCGCCGCAGAAACTCCCGGTTCGGGACAGGGCGCCGGGGAAGTGCAAGCGAACACAATAGCGAATGGTGGAAGGCTAGGTCGTTACCGGTAGGCGAGGTGGCGCGAATCAGTTCACCTTCTGCAAGCAGGGTGTCAAGCGGGTTGGGTGCCTTCATTTTTGCCCCCTTCCATGACTTTGGATGGGTGCGTTCAGTTGTTGCCAGCGCGCACGCGCAAGTTGCTCAATCTTGGTTGGTCGCCCTCGCGGCCTTTTGGGTGGAGGGGGCTGTGTTGGCCGATTGGACTCAATCCATTGCAAAACTTCATGCTCGTACCAGCAGAGCCGCCTGCTGTGCGGCAACTTGAATGGCCTTGGGATCAAGTGGGCATATTTACGATTGGTCGCGCACGTGCGGATCGTGTTTGTTGTCTTTCCGAGCAATGCTGACAGTTGCTCGACAAAAAGTATTTTTGGCAGCTGGCCTTCTGCAGCTACATGAGATGCTTCGAACATTTTTCACTCTTCACTGGTCGTCAGCGGCGCGGCCGCCGAACGCCACGCGCTATGCGCGTGGCACCTGGGGTCAGTGAAGGTGATGCCGAGGAGGTGGCGTGGTGTGCCAGACTGGGCCAGAAGCGAACGAGTCGTCTGCAGTGGGGAGATGCTTGAGACGAATTTTTGTGCGCAATGCTTGGACGATTCGGTCGTGAGTCGGAGCCCATACGCCCAGAATCACAACCAATACTGTTGTGATCGAGCCCAAAACCCCAAAAGCCAATACGTTTTGCAAGAGATGCGAGTCAATCAACGAATACGCACCGCCATAGAAAAGCCATAGCTGCAGTACAACACCCAGCGCACATGCACCTGCAGCGAAGCCCATCGCAACTGTGCGACGGCGCTTGAGGCTTTCAATGGTGGCTGGAGGCATGTGGATTGGCACGCGATACGACTGTGAACAGTAGCGAGAGTACTGGAAGGACAACTGGTGGTCAAACTTTCGAGCGACTCGTGCAGCGTCGCTCTACTTAAGCAGGTTGAATGACTCAGAATTTTGGGACAAATTTGGGACAACGACGGGGCAAATTTACCCTCAAACGGCATGAATGACGATTTAAAGCAAAAAGCCCAAGTGGTTGATTCACTTGGGCTTTTTCTATGGTGTCTTGGTCGGGGTGAGAGGATTCGAACCTCCGGCCTCTACGTCCCGAACGTAGCGCTCTACCAGGCTAAGCTACACCCCGATGGCCTGAGTCGTCCGCAGCCCGGTTCAGGTGCGGCGCTCAAGTAGCTGAGCCGCTAATTGTAGCAAACCTGTGGTGTATGCATTGGCCGGGAGTTGCTCAAGGGCGGCAATGGCGCGCTCGGCTTCCGAGTGGGCTGCATGGCGTGCGACATCCAGCGCGCCAGTGCTGCGGACAATTTTCACGATGGCATCGAGTTGTTCTGTGCTGCCGTTTTCAATGGCATGCCGGACCATCCCGGCTTCAGACTCCGTGCCGCGCTGCATGGCTGCGATCAGAGGCAGCGTGGCTTTGCCCTCACGCAGATCATCTCCCAGGTTCTTGCCCATCTCCTGGGCGTCGCCATCGTAGTCCAGAACGTCATCGATGATCTGGAAGGCGGTGCCCAGGGCCTGGCCGTAGGTGGCGCAGGATTCCTCGACGGAGGCATTGCTGCCCGCGAGCACGGCAGCCAGGCGGGCGCTGGCCTCGAACAGCTTTGCGGTTTTGGAGCGAATGACTTGAAGGTAGCCGCTTTCGTCGAGCGACGCGTCATGCATGTTCATCAGTTGCATGACTTCGCCCTCGGCGATGACATTGGTGGCGTCGGCGAGGATCTGCATGATGCGCATCTGCCCTGCCTCGACCATGATCTGAAAGGCGCGCGAGTACAGAAAATCGCCGACCAGAACGCTGGCCGGGTTACCGAAAGTTTCATTTGCTGTGGCGCGGCCGCGACGCAATGTCGATGCATCCACCACGTCGTCGTGCAGCAGTGTGGCGGTATGAATGAACTCGACGACAGCGGCCAGATTGAAGCGCTGGGCGCCTCGGTAGCCTAGCGCTCCGCAGACCAGCAGCAATAGGGCGGGGCGCAAGCGTTTCCCGCCTGCTGCAATGATGTACTGAGAAATCTGGCCTACCAGCGGAACGCTGGAATCGAGTCTCTGGGCGATCACCTCATCCACGGCCCGCATGTCGCTGGCAATCAGTAGCAGGGGTGAGGCGGAGGGGGTGGGCGAGGGGGTGGAGGCAGTCAAGATGGTGGTCACAGGCAGTGGCGCTGATTATAGGAAAGCCCTTCGTTGCTCATGCCGAGTAGGCTGCTCTTGCGGTAGCGGGGATTTTCGTGTGGATGGTGCTACAATTGCAGGTTCTGTGGAAATCCGTCCACGGAAAACTATTCAAAGTACGAACGGTACTAGAGTAAAAGAGGTCAACATGTACGCGGTCATAAAAACCGGCGGCAAGCAGTATCGCGTTGCTTCCGGCGAAAAAATCAAAGTAGAACAGATTGCTGCGGACGTAGGCCAGGAAATCGTCATCGACCAGGTTCTGGCTGTCGGCAACGGCGCTGAACTGAAGGTGGGTACGCCCCTGGTGTCCGGTGCCACTGTGAAAGCCACCGTTGTGGCACACGGCAAGCACGACAAAGTGCGCATTTTCAAGCTGCGCCGTCGCAAGCACTACCAGAAGCGCCAAGGCCATCGCCAGCAGTTCACCGAACTGCAAATCGGTGCGATTGCTGCTTAAGAAGGAGTTGAGTCATGGCACAGAAAAAAGGCGGCGGCTCTACGCGAAACGGGCGCGATTCCAAGCCCAAGATGCTCGGCGTGAAGGCATTCGGCGGTGAGCTGATCAGCGCCGGCTCCATCATCGTGCGCCAGCGCGGCACCAAGTTCCATCCTGGCGTCAACGTCGGCGTGGGCAAGGACCACACTCTGTATGCACTTGTGGACGGCCATGTGTCGTTTGCCGTCAAGGGTGCGCTGTCCAAGCACACGGTCAACGTGACATCGGCCGCCTGAGGCGCTTTCGTCTCATTGGCACCAGCAAGCCCCGCGTTGTCGGGGCTTAATTTTTTCCGGCCCTCTCCTGTGCGGTGGGGAGGCGGTACCTGTCGGTGATTTTCCCGTGCAGATGCGAGCACAGCCCCGTACCATCGGGGCTTTGTGCTTTGGCGGGCGGGCGCTGTCCTGCCGCGCTGTTTTGTAAACTGGATACCCCATGAAGTTTGTCGACGAAGCCTACATTGACATTGCTGCCGGTGATGGCGGCAATGGTTGCGTGTCGTTCCGGCATGAGAAGTACAAGGAATTCGGGGGGCCCAACGGTGGCGATGGAGGCCGTGGCGGGCATGTGTTCGCGGTGGCGGATCCCAATCTGAACACGCTGGTGGACTTCCGTTACTCGCGCCGGCACGAAGCCAAGCGTGGTGAGCACGGCATGGGGTCCGACATGTTTGGTGCGGCCGGCAGCGACATCACGCTCAAGATGCCCGTGGGAACGATCATCAGCGATGCCGAAACCGGCGAAGTGCTGTACGAGCTGCTCCAACCGGGCGAGGTCATCACGATCGCCAAGGGTGGCGATGGCGGTTTTGGCAACATGCGTTTCAAGAGCGCCATCAACCGCGCGCCACGGCAGAAGACGCCCGGTTGGCCCGGCGAGCGAAAAAACCTCAAGCTTGAACTCAAGGTGCTGGCAGATGTGGGCCTGCTCGGCATGCCCAACGCGGGCAAATCCACGTTCATTGCTGCGGTGTCCAACGCACGGCCGAAGATTGCCGACTATCCATTCACCACCTTGCACCCCAACCTTGGAGTGGTGCGGGTTGGGCCGGAGCAGAGCTTCGTCATTGCCGATATCCCGGGTCTGATCGAGGGAGCCTCTGAAGGGGCTGGACTGGGCCACCAGTTCCTGCGCCACCTGCAGCGCACGCGGCTGCTGCTGCACATTGTCGACATGGCGCCGTTTGACGACAGCATCGACCCCGTGGCGCAGGCCAAGGCTATCGTGGGCGAACTCAAGAAGTACGATCCCGGGCTTCATCAGAAGCCGCGCTGGCTGGTGCTGAACAAACTCGACATGGTGCCGCTGGATGAGCGTGCGTCGCGCGTGGCGGACTTTGTCAAACGGTTCAAGTGGAAGGGGCCCGTGTTCGAGATTTCCGCTCTGACCCGCGAGGGCTGCGAGACCCTGATTCACGCGATTTACCAGCATGTGCATGCCCAGCAGATGGCCGAGCAGGTGCCTGTGGCGGAGGTGGATCCTCGTTTCGTGGGTGATGCTGCGGGTTGATTTTGCTATAAATAGTGTAGCTATTGGCGCTTGATAGATAAGCGTGAAATGCCAAAATGAACGAAATATCCAATTCAGGCGTGCTGCGTGAGGCTCGCCGGATCGTCGTCAAGGTAGGATCCAGCCTGGTGACGAACGAAGGCCGGGGGCTGGACGAAGGGGCGATCGGCGAATGGAGCCGACAACTCGCAGCGCTGGTTCGTGGCGATGGCGTTGTGCGGCGAGAGGTCATCATGGTTTCCAGTGGCGCCGTGGCCGAAGGCATGAAGCGCCTGGGCTGGGCCGTTCGCCCACGGGAAATCCACGAACTGCAGGCCGCCGCCGCTGTCGGGCAGATGGGCCTGGCGCAAATGTACGAAACCAAGCTGCGAGAGAATGGCGTGGGCAGTGCGCAAGTGCTGCTCACCCACGCCGATCTGGCCGACCGCGAGCGTTACCTGAATGCGCGCTCCACTCTGCTGACGCTGCTGGCTCTGGGGGTGGTGCCGGTGATCAACGAGAACGATACGGTCGTCAACGACGAGATCAAGTTTGGCGACAACGACACCCTTGGCGCGCTGGTGGCCAACTTGGTGGAGGCCGATGCGCTCATCATTCTGACGGACCAGAAGGGTTTGTACACCGCAGACCCCCGCCGTGATCCTGCTGCGCAATTCGTGCATGAGGCCCGGGCCGGAGATACCGCTTTGGAAGCCATGGCGGGCGGTGCCGGATCCAGTATCGGACGCGGCGGCATGCTGACCAAGATTCTGGCGGCAAAGCGCGCCGCTGGCTCGGGGGCATCGACGGCTATCGCCTGGGGGCGGGAGCCCGATGTGCTTCTGCGTCTGTCGCAAGGCGAAGCCATCGGCACGCTGCTGGTGGCGCAGACGGGCAAGACACAGGCACGCAAGCAATGGATGGCCGATCACCTGCAATTGCGGGGGGCTGTGGCCGTGGACGCGGGCGCGGCCCTGAAGTTGCGGACGGAGGGCAAAAGCCTGCTGCCGATTGGGATGACGGCCGTCGAGGGAGATTTTTCCCGGGGCGATGTGATTGCTGTGCGCGATCCCTCCGGCGCGGAAATTGCGCGGGGCCTGGCCAACTACGCCAGCGCCGAGGCGCGGCTGCTGTGCCGCAAGCCATCGTCGGAGTTCGACCGTTTGCTGGGGTACACCGCCGAGGCCGAGATGGTGCATCGTGACAACCTCGTGCTGACCAGCAATTGAACAGGTTCCCCTTGCCGCATGGGCAAGGGGCAGGCCGTACTACCCGGACAGGCTTCTAGGCCCGGGGCGGTGTGCGGGATTCCAGAGAGGGGGCGACGGCTGGTTCCGTGGGGGCGGTCAGGCTTGACTGGGGGTCGGGATCGAAGCTGGCACCGGGCGGCAGTTCCACTCCGGGGTGCAGCAGCAACTGGCCCGCGCGGTGCATTCCGCCGCCTGAGGGCTGGTCATGGTCGCGCGCGCGCATGCCGCTGCGCAGGTAGCGGTTGCGCTGTTCATGGCGCGGCAGAAATCGGGCCAACTCGGTCAATGCCATTTCATAGACGCCGCGCTTGAACTCCACCACCACATCCAGCGGCACCCAGTAGTCGTTCCAGCGCCAGGCGTCGAACTCCGGGTGGTTGGTGGCACGCAGGTTCAAGTCCCAGTCGTGTCCCAGCAATTGCAGCAGATACCAGATCTGTTTCTGGCCCCTGTAATGTCCGCGCGCATCGCGGCGGATGTACCGGTCAGGCACCTCATAGCGCAACCAGTCCCGGGTGCGGGCAACCACGCGGACGTGGTTGGGGTGCAAGCCTACTTCTTCGTGGAGTTCCCGGAACATCGCCTGTTCAGGCGATTCGCCGCGGTCTATGCCGCCTTGCGGGAACTGCCAGCTGTGGGTGCGTATGCGCTTGCCCCAGAACACCTGGTTCTTCTGGTTGAGCAGGATGATGCCGACGTTCGGCCGAAAGCCGTCCCGGTCAAGCATAATCGAACCCCAAATTTTTAAACTGTGTCCATTATGC
>JANJVX010000081.1 GCA_024709845.1 Burkholderiaceae bacterium
ACCAGGAGACAACACCATGCAAATCGCATTCATCGGCCTCGGCAACATGGGCGGCCCCATGGCCATCAACCTCGTCAAGGCGGGCCACAGCGTCAAGGCCTTTGACCTGAGCCAGGACGCCGTGGCCAAGGTGGTCGCCGGTGGCGGCCAGGCCGCCGCCAGCGCACAAGACGCCGTGCAGGGCGCCGAAGCCGTCATCACCATGCTGCCCGCCAGCCAGCACGTCGAAGGCCTGTTCCTGGGCAACGGCAGCACACCCGGCCTGCTGGCCAGCATCGCCAAGGGCACGCTGGTGATCGACAGCTCCACCATTGCCGCCGCCACCAGCCAGAAGGTGGCCAAGGCCGCCGAGGCGGCGGGCATCGACTTCATCGACGCGCCCGTCTCCGGTGGCACCGGCGGCGCCATCGCCGGCACGCTGACCTTCATGGTCGGCGGCAGCGACGCCCAGCTTGAACGCGCCCGCCCCCTGCTGGAAAAGATGGGCGCCAACATCTTCCACGCCGGAGCCGTGGGCGCCGGCCAGACGGCCAAGATCTGCAACAACATGCTGCTGGGCATCCTGATGGTGGGCACCTCCGAGGCCATCGCCCTGGGCGTGGCCAACGGCCTGGACCCCAAGGTGCTGAGCGAGATCATGCGCCGCAGCTCCGGCGGCAACTGGGCGCTGGAGAAGTACAACCCCTTCCCCGGCGTGCACGAAAATGCCCCCGCCTCCAAGGGCTACGCCGGCGGCTTCGGCACCGACCTCATGCTCAAGGACCTGGGCCTCTCGCAGGAAAACGCCATCGCCACCAAGGCCAGCACCCCGCTGGGCGGCATGGCCCGCGCCATCTACGCGGCGCACAGCATCGCGGGGCATGGCGGGGAAGACTTTTCCAGCGTGATCAAGATGCTGCAGAAAAAGGGCTGATGGGCAACGGCGCTGCCGTGACTCCATGAAAAAACGGGTGTTGTGGCACCCGTTTTTTTTGCTTCCTCACGCCGGAAGAATCCGGCGCCCTGCTGAAAGCCGGGGTCCAGCGTTTCAGGGAGCGACCCCGGCGGGTGTTCGCTTCTATGGCAATGGCGCCTGGCCCATGCCTTCGGTATCCGGGAACCCCGGCCGCAGCGCCTCCCACGCGCCCAGGCAGTGCCGCGCCAGCGCCGTCAACCAGCAAGGCTCCTCGGGCACGAAGGCCAGGCCATACAAGGGGCTGACGAGAAAATCCGCGCGCACAAAGGCCGCCGCATCGTTTGCGCGCACGAACACCGCCAGGTCACGAAACGGCACCGCCACAGTGCCCAGGTGCAGCACTTCAGCCCGGGTGGTGATTTCCTCCAGGCGGCCGCTGTCCTGGAAACGGTAGACCACGGCGCCGTAATCCAGTGCGTTCAATCCCACATCGTTGCGCACCTCGGACAAGGGCTGGCCGTGCGCGCGCACGATGTCCGCACGCGTGGCCGTGAACGGTATGCCGTCCACGCGGGTGAAGGGTTCGAGGTGCATCATGGTTCAGGCTGCGCCTGCGTGAACCACTGCGCAGCCGCTACTTTTCTTCGCGGGCCAGCAGCGCCTGCTGGCTCTTGGCGGCACGCTCGTACTGGCGGGCGATGCTATCGCAGACCAGGTCGCACAGGGCATAGACCGAGTCATCCGCAATTCTGTAATAAACGCTGGTGCCCCGGCTTTCGCGGGCCACAAAGCCCTGTTGCGTCATCAGCGACAGATGGCGCGAGATGTTGGCCGCGGTGTAGCCGCACAACTGGGCCAACTCGCCCACATTGTGTTCTCCCTGGCGCAGATGGTTGAGGATGCGCAGGCGCGTAGGCTCGGCCAGGGTCTGGAAGTACGACGCCACCTGCTGCAGCGCCTCGGGTGGAAGGTTTTTCATGGAGCAAACGGATTGGCTACCGGGGTGAGAACAGGGTCATGATACAGCATTTGACTAATTAACTGTTTGGCTAAATAATACAACCCATACCAATCGTATCCCTGACGGGAAGGAGTCGCACATGAAATCGTGGCAGTTTGTCCGCCTGATGGCCGGTCTTTTCATTCTTCTGTCGCTGGCGCTGGGTGTGGAGGGCAGTCCGCTGTTCGTCAGCCCCTGGTGGCTGGCGTTCACGGCCTTTGTGGGCGTGAACCTGTTCCAGAGTGCCCTGACCCAGTGGTGCCTGATGGAAACCATCCTGCGCAAGCTGGGCCTGCAACCCGGCTGCTGAACCAGGGTGATGACCATGAACAAAGCGCAAGCCGTGCTGGTGGATGTGCGGTCCCCGTCCGAATACGCCACCGGGCATGTGCAGGGCGCCGTCAATCTGCCGCTCGACCGGCTGGCCAGCGACGCCCTGGCCGTGCTGCCTGACAAGGCGGCGCCGCTGGTGCTTTATTGCGTCTCGGGTGCGCGCTCGGAGATGGCGGCGCAGTGGCTGCGGCAGATGGGCTACACCCAGGTGACCAATGGCCTGTCGGCGGGTTCGGTCGCGTTGCAATCAGGGCGTAGCATTCATCGGGCATAAGCAGATTCATGAAAGGTCTTCCATGAGCGAGAGCAGCATCCAGATCACCCTGCGCCAGCAGCAGGACTACCGTTTTGACGTGGATTTTGGCGACGGCATTGCGGTGTTGCAGGCCGATGAGCCCGCGCCCCTGGGCAGCGGCCAGGGCCCCTCACCAGTGCAGTTGCTGGCGGCGGCCGTCGGCAATTGCCTGTCGGACTCACTGCTGTTTGCCCTGCGCAAGTTCAAACAGGCGCCCGAGCCACTGCACTGCACCATCACGGCCGAAGTGGGCCGCAACGCAGAAAAGCGCCTGCGTGTGCTGAAGATGACGGCCGTGCTGACGCTGGGCGTGCCTGCGGCCACCCTGGAGCACCTGGACCGCGTGCTGGACCAGTTCGAGGCGTATTGCACCGTCACGCAAAGCGTGGGCCAGGGCATTCCCATCGAGCTGCAGGTGCTCGACTCCGAAGGCCTGCGCCTCAAATGAATGGAAAAGGCGCGCCATCCCGGTGCGCCACCGTCAACGAAAGGAAACTCCCATGAAACTCAATGTTGGAACCGTGGACCGTGTACTGCGCATCGTGGCGGGCTTGGTGCTGATCGGCCTGGCGGCCACCGGCACGGTGGGCCTGTGGGGCTGGATTGGCGTGGTGCCGCTGGCCACCGGGCTGTTCCGCTTCTGCCCGGCCTACACGCTGCTGGGCATCAATACCTGCCCGATGGAACGCAAATAAGCCCGTGCCACGGCGCCCGTGAGGGTGCCTGGCCGGTCGCATGCCTTGGGGCTTGCCGTCAAACAAGCCCTGGGCGCTTACCCGTCAAGCGTCTTAAGCTATGTTTTTAATAGCAATCAACAAGCACCTCAACGGGTAACCCTGCGAAGGGGCATGCGTCCGCTGGTCTGCGGGGCGTTCGCAGATTCTCCTTACCAAATTCACAAGCGGCTGATATAACCTTCCCACTAGGTGCCGCACCCGGCGCAACCGCGCCGCGCTGGCACCGGCCACATAGAGGGGGGGATGGACATGTCCGATGACCGTCTGGGATGCGCCAGGGCCCAAAGCCGGGCCGCTGCCACCGTGAACTCTGCCGTCCTGGCACTGGGTCTGTTGCTTTTCAGCGCCTGCGCATGGGCCCTGGACAAGCCGACCGGCCCGGTGGTTCTCACCATCGAAGGCGGTATCAGCGAAACCAACCAGGGCAACAAGGCGCAGTTCGACATGCAGATGCTGGAGAAGCTCCCCCAGCGCAGCTTCACCACGCGCACGCCCTGGTACCCCGATGCGGTCACCTTCACCGGCCCCCTGCTGCGCGACGTGATCGCCGCGGCGGGAGGCAAGGGCAGCAAGATCACGGCCGTGGCCCTGAACGACTACAAGACCGAAATCCCCTTCGACGACATCCACCGCCACGACGCCGTCGTCGCCCGGCTCATGAACAACCGGCCCATGCCGGTGCGCGAAAAAGGGCCGCTGTTCATCGTCTACCCCTTCGACACCAAGGCCGAGCTGCGCTCGGAGCTGTACTACAACCGTGCCGCCTGGCAGCTGAGCGTGCTGCGCATCCGTTGACAAGGCGTGCATGCTGCGCAGCAAGCATTTCCTGAAACTTGTCACCGCAGGCCTGGTGCTGGTGTACGTGGCCGTCGGCGTGGTGCAGTACCAGCAGTACCGCAACGTCGAGGCGGTCATGCGCCGGGGCGACGTGAACGCGCTGTGGTCCTTCCTGCAGCTCAACGTGGAATACGAGCGGCTCAACCACACGCTCCACCAGTTCGTGACCGATCCGCAGAGCATGCCGCTGGACACCGTGGCATTGCGCTACGACCTGTTCCTCAGCCGCTTCAGCGCCCTGGAGGCCGGCACCGCCCGCAGCCTCATGCAGAACGAGCCGATCTACCCCGAGGCGCTCCGTGCCCTGCAGCATTTCGTGGCCGTGGGCGACAACTATTTCGGCCAGAGCGTGGACGCGGCCTCCAGCCGCAAGCACATGGCGCTGCTGCGCGAGGAGCTGGGCGGGCTGCGCGAAACTGTGCAGGAAGTGGCGCTCAACGCCGCGCGCCTGTCCGCCCTGCTGGGCGACCAGCGCAATGCCGAGGTGCAACGCCAGACGCTGCTGACCACGGTGCTCACCGGCTTCCAGGCGCTCTTGACCTTTCTGCTGGCCTTCGCCATGGCACGCCAGTTCGTGGCACGCGAGCGGGCCAAGTCCCAGGCCCTGGCGGCGCAAGCCGAGCTGGTGGCGGCCTTGCAGCGCAACGAGGAAGCCCTGGAGGCCCGTGTCGCCCAGCGCACGGCCGAGCTGCGTGACGCCAACGAGTCCCTGCGCCAGCACGAGGAGGAGCTGGAGATCGCGCGTGCCAAGGCCGAAGGCGCCTCGCAGATGAAATCGGACTTCCTGGCCAACATGAGCCATGAAATCCGCACCCCCATGAACGCCATCATCGGCCTGGGCCACCTGGCGCTGGGCACCGACCTCACGGCCAAGCAGCGCGACTACGTGCAGAAAATCCAGCGCTCGGGCCAGCACCTGCTGGGGCTCATCAACGACATCCTCGACTTCAGCAAGATCGAGGCGGGCAAGCTCGAAGTCGAGGTGGTGGACTTCGAGCTGCGTGGCGTGCTCGACAACGTGGCCAACCTGCTGGCCGAGAAGTGCGCCGCCAAGGGGCTGGAGCTGATGTTCGACGTGTCCCCCGCTCTGCCCGACGCGCTGCGCGGCGACCCGCTGCGGCTTGGACAGATCCTGGTGAACTACGCCAACAACGCCATCAAGTTCACCGACGAGGGCGAGATCGTGGTGCGCGTGCTGGAGGTCGCACAGGAAGACGGCCCCAGCGAACAAGGCCTGCTGCTGCGCTTCGAGGTGCAAGACACCGGCATCGGCCTGAGCGAAGAGCAGCAGTCGCGGCTGTTCCGCTCCTTCGAGCAGGCCGACGCCTCCACCACGCGCAAGTACGGCGGCACCGGGCTGGGCCTGGCCATCTCCAAGCGGCTGGCCGAGCTGATGGGGGGCCAGGTCGGCGTCACCAGCGTACCGGGACAGGGCAGCACCTTCTGGTTCACGGCGCGCCTGGGCCTCGGTCAGGCACGACATGCGCCGCTGCTGCCCACGCCCGACCTGCGCGGCCGCCGCGTGCTGGTGGTGGACGACAGCGAACAAGCCCGCCACATCATGGCCGACATGCTGGCGCCGATGAGCTTCGTAGTGGCCACGGCCTGCTCGGGCGAGGAAGCCATCGCGCTGGCCCGGCGCGCCCAGCTGGCGGGCTCGCCCTTCGAACTGGCCTTCCTCGACTGGAAGATGCCCGGTATGGACGGGTTTGAAACCCACGCCGAACTGGCTCGGCTGGCCGAGCCGCCCGTCTCCATTCTCGTCACCGCGCATGGCCGCGAAGATGCCCTGAAAGAGCTGGAGCGCAGCGGCATTGCCCACATGCTCACCAAGCCGGTCAACCCATCGCAACTGTTCGACGCTGCCATGCGCGCGCTGGGCAACACCACGCTGGGCAGCCAGACCCTGGCTCTGCCGCAACACAGCAACGCCACACTCGCTGCGGTGCAGGCCATTCGCGGCGCGCGCGTGCTGCTGGTGGACGACAACGACCTGAACCAGCAGGTGGGCGCCGAGCTGCTCGGCGAGGCAGGTCTGGTGGTGGACGTGGCCGACAACGGCCAGGTCGCCCTGGACATGCTGGCCCGGGCACGGTATGACGTGGTGCTGATGGACATGCAGATGCCCGTGATGGACGGACTTACCGCCACACGCCTGCTGCGCCAGAACCCGGCCTGGGCGCAGCTGCCCGTGCTGGCCATGACGGCCAACGCCATGAGCACCGACCGGGACCGCTGCCTGGAGGCGGGCATGAACGGCCACATTGCCAAACCCATCGACCCCGAAGAGCTGTTCGGCCAGCTGCTGCACTGGATTGCCCCCCGCACCCAGGCGGACACGCCTCCCGCGCCGGCCGTTGCACCGCCCGGGGCGGCGGCGGCACTGGGCGAGGCACTGCGGCACATCGATGGCCTGGATGCCACGGCCGGACTGCGCCGCGTGTTGCACAAGGCCGATGCCTACGAGGGGCTGCTGCGCCGGTTCGCCACGGGCCAGGCCAGCGCCGTGGCGCAAGCCCGCGCGCAACTGGCCGCCGGGCTGTGGCAGGACGCACAGCGCACCCTGCACACACTCAAGGGCACGGCCGCCACCATTGGCGCGGCCACGCTGGCCGCCCAGGCCCAGGCGGCCGAAGAGGCGATTGCCCGGCAGGCCCCGGCGGATGTGCTTGACGCCCTGCTCTCCCCCACCGGGGTGGGCTGCGCCCAACTGGTGCGGGCGCTGCGCGAGGCGCTGCCCGAGCCGCCGACCGACGCCACCACCCCAGCGGGCGGCGGCCCCGCTCCGGACGACGGTGCCACACGCGCGCTGCTTGCGCGGCTCGATGCCCTGCTGGCCGACGACGACTCCGACGCCATCGACCTGTTCCACAAAGCCGCGCCCACGCTCCAGGCCATTCTCGGCCCGGCGCACGACAGCATGGCGCTCGCGCTGGAGCAGTTTGACTTTCCACGGGCCCTGGCCGCGCTGCGCGCCGCGCCCACCCCGGCCACACCGCACACAACGACACAAGGAGGGAATGCACCATGACCAACCCGCTACTGGAACCCCAGGGCCGATGCACCGTGCTGGTGGTGGACGACACCCCCGACAACCTCACGCTGATGAGCAGCCTGCTGCGCTCCGACTACAAGGTCAAGCTCGCCAACAGCGGCGAACGCGCCCTGGAGATCGCCACCGGCGAAAGCAAGCCCGACCTGATCCTGCTCGACATCATGATGCCCGGCATGGACGGTTACGAGGTGCTGCGCCGCCTGCAGTTCAACCCCGAGACCGAGGACATTCCGGTCATCTTCCTGACCGCCATGAGCGCCTCGGACGACGAAACCGTGGGCCTGGAGCTGGGCGCCGTGGACTACATCACCAAGCCCATCAACCCGGCCATCACGCTGGCGCGGGTGCGCAACCACCTGCAGGTCAAGCGGGCGCGCGACATCCTGACCAACCACAACCATTACCTGGAGCTGGAGGTGGCGCGCCGCACCCGCGAGGTGGCCGAGTTGCAGGACGTGACCATCCGCGCCATGGCCTCGCTGGCCGAGACGCGCGACAACGAAACCGGCAACCATATCCAGCGCACGCAGTATTACGTGAAGGCGCTGGCGCTCCAGCTCAAGGACCACCCGCGCTTCAAGGACGAGCTGACCGACGACGCGATCGACATGATCTTCAAGTCCGCGCCGCTGCACGACATCGGCAAGGTGGGCATTCCCGACCGCATCCTGCTCAAGCCCGGCAAGCTCACGCCCGAGGAATTCGAGGTCATGAAGACCCACACCACGCTGGGCCTGGAAGCCATCCTGGCGGCGGAGAGCCAGACCTCGCACGGCAACCCCTTCTTCCGCTACGCCAAGGAGATCGCCTACAGCCACCAGGAGAAGTGGGACGGCTCGGGCTACCCGCAGGGGCTGGTGGGCAACACCATCCCGCTCTCGGCCCGCCTCATGGCCGTGGCCGACGTGTATGACGCGCTGATCTCCGAGCGCGTGTACAAGCGCGCCTTCAGCCACGAGGAGGCCGTGCGCATCATCCAGGACGGCCGGGGCAGCCACTTCGATCCCGACCTGGTGGACACCTTCATGGAACTGTCCGAGGAGTTCCGCCAGATCGCGCTGCGCTTCGCCGACGGCGAGCACACCCTGCACGCCCAGCGCGAGCGGCTGGTGAAAGACCTGCCCGGCGCAGACGTGCCCTGACCTACGCCGTGGCCGGCAGCGTGTCATCCACGCTGGTGGTGGCCTGGTAGCCGCGCAGGCCCAGCCGGGCCAGCAATTGCACGTCGGCCTGGGCGTCGGGGTTGCCCGTCACCAGCAGCTTGTCGCCATAGAAGATGGAGTTGGCCCCGGCCATGAAGCACAGCGCCTGCACGGCCTCGCCCAGTTGCTGGCGCCCGGCCGACAGCCGCACCCGCGCCTTGGGCATGGTGATGCGGGCCACGGCGATCACGCGCACGAAATCGAACGGGTCGATGGGCTCGCTGTCGGCCAGCGGCGTGCCGGGCACGCGCACCAGGCTGTTGATCGGCACCGAGTCGGGGTACGGGCCCAGGTTGGCCAGCTGCGCGATCAGCCCCGCGCGGTGCACCGGCGCCTCGCCCATGCCCACGATGCCGCCGCAGCACACCTTGACGCCGGCCGCGCGCACGTTTTCCAGGGTTTCGAGCCGGTCCTGGTACTGGCGCGTGCTCACCACGTCCTGGTAGTACTCGGGGGCGGTGTCAAGGTTGTGGTTGTAGTAGTCCAGCCCGGCCTCCTTCAAGGCCCGGGCCTGGTGGGCTTCGAGCATGCCCAGCGTGGCGCAGGTCTCCAGCCCCAGGCCCTTCACGGCCGCGATGAGTTCGGCCATCTTCTCGATGTCGCGGTCCTTGGGCGCGCGCCAGGCCGCGCCCATGCAAAAGCGGGTGGCGCCCGCGTCGCGCGCGGCCTGCGCGTTGCGCAGTACCTCGTCCACTTCCAGCATCTTCTGTGCCTTCACGCCCGTGTCGAACTCGGCCGCCTGCGGGCAGTAGCCGCAGTTTTCGGGGCAGCCGCCGGTTTTCACCGACAGCAGCGTGGCCAGCTCGATGCTGGCGTCGGGCCAGTGTGCGCGGTGCACGGTCTGGGCCTCATGCACCAGGTCGAGCAGGGGGCGGTCCAGCAAGTCCTGAACGGCCTGTACCGTCCAGCCCCCCTCAGGGAGCGCCTGCGGCGGGCGGGGACGGGTGTGCAACTGAACGGCATGGGTGGCCTGGGTCGTGGGCATGGGAAATCCTCCGGATCGGTCGTCTGCCGCCATGGGTGCCTTGGGGGCAAACAGTAACAAAATGCGCCAGCCCGCAGGGTGGCACGGGGCAGCGCCGGGAGGATTCTGGCTCAGGAAATGGCGTTTGTGGCTGCCTTGGCACTCACAAATCCGGCCAATTTCCGCGTGCACCAATGCACGGCAAATGGCGTCAACTTTGGCGACAGATAACACACAGATCGACGCCGTTGCGGGCCCGTCGCCGCATCACACGCCATCTGCATGTCAACCCTGCGAATCCGTCGCCAATTCGCGCACCAGAAGCGTGTCGCAAGGCAGCCATTGCAGCAGTTCGGCCACCGTGTTACCCAGCAGCAGGTCGCGCAGGCTTCCTCCCCCCTTGGCGCCCACCGCCACCAGGTCGATCTGGTGCTCGCGCACATGGCGCGGCAGGGCCGACGCCACCGCGCCCCGTTCCACCACGGTCTGCAGGCGCAACGTGGCCGACAACCCGGAGTCCGCGACAAAGGCCGCGCACCGTTGGCGCGCGGCGAGCAGGCCTGCGTCCCGCGCGTCCACCTCGGCCAGGCCGGACAACGGGGCCTCGTGGGCGTGGTAGACGCCAAGATCCGCCCCGGCAAACAGACATGCCGATGTGTGCAGGGCCTGGAGTGAGGCTGCAGAAAAATCGGTGGCCACCAGCACGCGCCGGTAGGGCCGCCGTGCCCGGTTGCGCACCACCAGCAGGGGCGGCTGCAGCACCCGCGCCAGTTGTTCGACGGTGGAACCCAGCAGAAACCGGCCCAGGGGCTCGTTACGCGCAACACCGGTCACCACCAGTCCGGCGCGGATGGCCTTGGCAGCCTGCGCAATGGCGACGGCGGGGTCGTTGCTGCGCACAATGCGCGGCTGGGCCTGCACATTGAGACCGGCCAGGTCACGGGCCAGCTCCTGCCGCGCCATGTGCATCAGTTCATCGTCGCTGGCTCCGCTGGCCCAGGCCAGGGCCTGGTCGGGCAAGGCCACGGGGTCGAGCACGTTCAGGGCGACCAGCCTTGCGCCCCATTGCGCGGCCAGCTGCGCACTGCGGTCCAGGGCGCGGTCGCAGCGCGCGCTGAGGTCGGTGGCCAGCACGATGCTTTCAGGCACGGCGGGACCGGAAGCTTTGTGTGTCATGGGGGACTCCTTTTCGGCGTGGGCAGGTGGGCTTCACGCATGCACCAGGCGCTGGGCCAGGGGGCTGCGCCGGATGATGGTCTTCTCCAGTTCGGCCACACAGAACACCAGCAGCCCGGCACCCAGGACCTTGGCCCATTCGAGCATTGTCAGCGAGGTCGAGTCGAAGATGGACTGCAGGATGGGCGCGTGGGTGAAAGCAATCTGCAGCGGAATGCAGGCCGCCAGGGCCAGCAGAATGACGCGGTTGCCCGTCAGTCCCTGGCGGCTGAGCACCGGCGCCAGGATGAAGCGGCTGTTGAGCAGGTAGAACATTTCCGCCACCACCACGGCATTGACGGCCATGGTGCGCGCGGTTTCGATGGGGGTGCCCGCCTGCAGCTCCCACAGAAACAGGCCCAGGGCGCCGGTCATCATCAAGAAAGACACCATCAGCACCCGCCAGACAAAAAAGCCCGAGAGCAGCGCCTCGCCCGGCGGCCGGGGCGGGCGCGACATGATGCCGCGCTCGGCCGGCTCGAACGCCAATGCCAGGCCCAGCGTGCTGGACGTGACCATGTTGATCCACAACACCTGCGCGGCCGTCAGCGGCAAGGCCAGCTCGAACAGGATGGCGGCGATGACCACCATCGCCTCGCCCCCGTTGGTGGGCAGCATGAAGAGGACGAACTTCTTGATGTTGTCGTACACGGCCCGGCCTTCGCGCACCGCGCTGGCGATGGTCGCAAAGTTGTCGTCGGCCAGCACCATGTCGGACGCCTCCTTGGCCGCCTCGGTGCCCTTCATGCCCATGGCCACGCCGACATCGGCGCGCTTGAGCGCGGGCGCGTCGTTCACGCCGTCGCCCGTCATGGCCACCACCTGGCCGTCGTCCTGCAAGGCCTTGACCAGGCGCAGCTTGTGCTCGGGGCTGGCACGGGCAAACACGTCCACCTCCATGGCCACGCGGCGCAGGGCGGCGTCGTCCATCATGGCCACCTCGGCCCCGGTGATGGCGGGCTTGCCCACGCCAATGCCCAGCTGGGCGCCAATGGCCCGCGCCGTTTCGGCATGGTCGCCGGTGATCATCTTGACGCGGATGCCCGCATGGTGGCATTCGCCCACGGCGCGCATGGCCTCCTCGCGCGGCGGGTCGATGATGCCCACGAGGGCCAGCAGCGTGAAGCCAGACTCCATGTCGGCCAGCGCCAGGCTGCCGCCGGCCGGGGCCGCGCGCTTGCACGCCAGCGCCAGCAGGCGCAGCCCCTGCGCGGCCGTGTCGGTGGCCATGCGGCGCCAGGTGTCCACGTCCAGCGGGTGTTCACCGTCGTGGCCCAGCTGGGTGCCGCACATGTCCAGAATGCGCTCGGGCGCGCCTTTGGCAAAGATCCACGCATCGCCGTCGCTGTCACGGTGCCAGGTGGCCATGAAGCGGTGCTCCGACTCGAACGGGATGGAATCGAGCCGCGGCCACGCCTGCTCGCCCAGCGCCTGGGTGAACCCCGTCTTGCCGCCCAGCACGAGCAGCGCGCCCTCGGTGGGGTCGCCCACCACGCGCCACAGGCCGTCTTCCTCGGTCAGGCGGGCATCGTTGCACAGCACACCGGCGCGCACTGCCATGGCCAGCGCCGGGTAATGGGCCACATCGATGATGCGGCCATCGATGCTGCAGTCGCCTACCGGGGCGTAGCCCACGCCGCCCACGTCGAACGCATGGCCTGCGCAGACCACGCGCTGCACGGTCATCTCGTTGCGCGTGAGCGTGCCGGTCTTGTCGGAGCAGATCACCGTGACTGAGCCGAGCGCCTCGACGGCGGGCAGGCGGCGGATGATGGCGTGGCGCCGGGCCATGCGCTGCACGCCCAGCGCCAGCGTCACGGTCATGATGGCGGGCAGCCCCTCGGGGATGGCCGAGGCCGCCAGGGCCACGACCATCATGAACATCTCGGATGCCGCATGGCCGCGCACCCAGGTGCCCAGCACAAAGGTGAGCGCGGATATGCCCAGGATCACCAGCGCCAGCACCCGGCCAAAGCGGTCGATCTGGCGCAGGAGCGGCGTGGTCAGGCTCTGGATGCCCGAGAGCATCTGGTTGATCTTGCCCAGCTCGGTGGCGCTGCCCGTGGCCACCACGATGCCGGTGGCCTGGCCGTACACCACCAGGGTGCCCGAATAGGCCATGCACTCCCGGTCGCCCAGCGGCGCATCCTGGGAGACGGTGTCGGTGGATTTCTCAGAGGCCAGCGACTCGCCCGTGAGCGCCGCCTCGTCCACGCGCAACTCCTTGACGGCGACCAGACGCAGGTCGGCCGGCACCCGGTCGCCCGAGGCCAGCAGCACGCGGTCGCCGGGCACCAGGTCGGCGGCGTCGATTTCGCGGCGCTGGCCGTCGCGCAGCACCATGGCGTGCGGCGAGAGCATGGCGCGGATGGCGTCCAGGGCAGATTCGGCCTTGCCCTCCTGGATGAAGCCGATGATGGCATTGATGACCACGGCCATCAGCAGCACCCCGGTGTCCACCCAGTGCCCCAGCAGCGCCGTGATGCAGGCCGCACCCAGCATCACATACAGCAGGATGTTGTGGAACTGCATGAAAAACCGCAGCAGCGGCCCGCGCCGCTTGGGTGGTGCCAGGCGGTTGGGCCCGTAGGTGGCGCGCCGCTCCCGGACCTGCGCTTCTGTCAGCCCCTGGTGCCCCGTCTGCAGCGCCTGCTCGGTGTCTGCCGGGGTCATGGTGTGCCAGGGCATGGGCGGTAGAGCAGAGTGCTTGCCAGAAGGCTCGGATGGATGCATTGATGCAGTACCTTGTGCGTGGTGTGGTTGACGGCAGGACTGTGCCCGGGTCTGATGGCCTCCGGGAATGGGCGAAAATGGCCCGCGAAAAGTTTAACGACCTTCACCGGATGCCACCCACCCATTGCCCTTGCACTGTGCTGTGGATCATCCCTTGAACACCCTCAGGAGGATCGCCATGCCCCCCCTTCAGCGCATTCTGGCCGCCACCGACCTCTCGGCCCCCGCCCGCCGCGCTGCCGAGCGGGCCGCCCTTCTGTGCAAGGAAACGTCGGCCACGCTGGACCTGCTGCATGTGGCCAACCTGGCACCGCTGGAACGCCTGCGCCAGTTCATGGCCACCACGCCCGAGGCGCTCAGCCAACGGGTGCTGGACGCCGCACAGCACAAGTTGCAGGAACTGGCCGACATGCTGCACCAGCGCTATGGCGTGACGCCCGGCATGCACCTGGCCACCGGCCTGCTGACCACCGAGGTCGCCCAGCAGGCGCGCCAGCTGCAGGCCGACCTGCTGGTGTGTGGGGCGCGGGGTGAAAGCGTGGTGCGCCATTTGCTGCTGGGCACCACGGCCCTGCGAATGCTGAGCACCACACCCTGTCCGGTGCTGGTGGTCAAGCAGGCACCGCACGAGCCTTACCGCCGCGTGCTGGTACCGGTGGATTTTTCAGCCCATTCCCTGCGCGCCATCGCGCATGCGCGGAGCGTCGCACCGGGGGCCGAACTGGTGCTGCTGCATGCGTTCGAGGTGCCCTTTGAAGGCCACCTGCGCTATGCCAGCGTGGACGAGGACACCATCAGCCACTACCGCGTGGTAGCGCGGCAGGAGGCCACCGAAAAGCTGCAGGCGCTGTGCCAGGCGGCCGCCCTGGCGCCCAAGGACTGCCACACCCTCGTGCAGCACGGCGATGCGGCCGTGCGCATCATCGAACAGGAGCAGGAGCAGGATTGCGACCTGATCGTGATGGGCAAGCACGGCGAAAGCGCGCTGGAAAACCTGCTGCTGGGCAGCGTGACCAAGCACGTGCTG
>JANJVX010000086.1 GCA_024709845.1 Burkholderiaceae bacterium
CGGTGCACGTTGTGCGTGAGGTGGTCGATGTAGGTCAAGCCATGGCCCACGGGGTTGAGCGCTTCTTGCGCGCTCACGCCCGGCAGGGGCTCGAAGTCCACGTCGTAAAAGCCGATGTTGCCGATGTCGCCGGGCTGTGCGCCGCCCTTGCCGCGCCAGCGGTCCACAAAATAGATCAGGCTGTCGCCAATGCCCTTGATGGCCGGGATGTTCAGCTCGCCTGGTCCCGCCTTGCCGGCATAGCCCCAGGCGCCCAGCGAGATGGCGCGCTCGTAGGCGGCCTTGGCGTCGTGCACGCGAAAGGCAATGGCGCAGACGCTGGGCCCGTGCAGGCGCGCAAAGCGCTGGGCAAAGCTGTCGGGCTCGGCATTGATGAGGAAGTTGATGCCACCCTGGCGGTACAGCAGCACATTCTTGTGCCGGTGCCGCGCCACGGGCTTGAAGCCCATGCCCTCGAACACCCGGCCCATGGCCGCCGGGTCGGGCGCGGCGTATTCGATGAATTCGAAGCCGTCCGTGCCCATGGGGTTGTCCCATGCGGCGATTTCGTTCTGTGCCTGCCCGGGCAGTGCTGCGTTCATGGCGTCTCCGTCAGTGAATTGATGTATGTCATGCACTGTAGGGAGAGTGATCCTCAGCATTCAGGCGTATTGAAGCCTGTTCAGCGGGTTATTTGCAGGAAATTTGCGCGTTATCAAAGCCATGCGCTGGCAATCATGTTGGCCCGGGTGGGCCGGGCGACCGGTCACTGGGCGGCTGCGGCAGGCTGGGCGCGCAGGGCCAGGGCACCCTCGATGCGCAACTGCTCCTCGGGCGAGAAAAGCTGGGCGCGCAGTTGCTGCAGCCGGGCGGCATCCTGTGTGCCGCTTTGTGCCTGCTGGTACTGGTCGAGGCGGGCATTCCAGTCACGTTCCTCGCGGTCGAGCCGTGCCAGGCGCTGGGCGGCTTCTTCGCCGTGTTGCGCACTGCGCAGGGCATGGCGGGTGGCATCGTCCACGCCCTGGGCGTTGAAGGCGGCGGTCTGCTGCGCAACGCCCACATGGACCACCGCTTCGGCGCGCAGCGCCTGCTCTGCGGGGTCGAGCATGGCTTCGGTGGACTGCAGCGCGCTGCGTTTCTGTTCGGGGGTCAGCTGGCGGTTGCGTTCGATCTCCAGCCGGGCCAGCATGGACTGGTCGAGAGTCATTTCCTGCGCGAAAAGGGCGTCGTATTCATCGTCGTCGAAGTGCTGCAGGCGCACCTTCTGGCGCGCGGCAAGGGCGTCGCGCAGTGCGCGCGGGTCGGTCAGGTCGGCAGGGGCGCGCAGCTGGCCCAGGGCCACCCGGTAGTCCACGTAGCGGCGGGCCAGCGCCAGGGCGCGGGTGGCCAGTTCCGGCGGGAAGTGCTGGCCCACCAGGCCCTCCAGGCGCTGTTTCAGGGCCTGCGGGTCCGGGGCGTCGCCCGCGGCGTGCAACAGGGCTTCCAGCGCATCGCGCAGTCCGTGCTGCAGCAGCGGGTCGGCGCCGCCGCCCATTCCGTGGGCGACCGCTGCCGGCCCGCTACCGGGCATCCCGCCGGGCTGGCTGCCGTGGGCCTGTCCGCCGGGGGGCGACAGACGTTCCGGGGCGCTGGTGCCGGAGGCGCCGGGTGCCTGTAGGGAGCTGTCCGGCTGTGTCCACCACCAGGCGCCTGCGCCCAGCAGGGCGCAGGCCACCAGTGCCAGGGCGCCCTTGCGCATCACAGGCCGGCCACCTTGAGGCGGTTGGCGTGCTGGCGGTACAGGGTGACGGGGTCGGTGGAGAACCAGTCGCGCAGACCGACGAGTTGGTTGACTTCGTCCAGATGGTTCTGGCGGTAGTCTCCCAGGTGCTTGCCCAGGCGTGACGAGCAGGCCGACACCAGGCCGTCGTTGGCCTCGCCGAACACCAGGCCGAGCACACCCAGGGCGCCGTCGCTCACGTCGAGCACGTTGGTCAGCGTCTGGGTGCCGGTCCAGGAGTAGTAACGCACGCCGTTGACCAGTTCGGCGCCGTTGCCGCAGCCGCTGGTGGGCACGCCGGCCGGGAAGCGCTGGTTGAATTTGGCGGACCCCGCCGTGGTGAGCGAGTCGAGCGCGGCGGTGGGCAACTGCGGCAGGCTGCTGCCGCCCGAGGCCAGGTTGATGAGGGTGACCAGCGCCGAGGCGGCGGTGTTGGCCAGCGTTTCACTCACGCTGCCCGCCGGGGCCACGCCGCGCACGATGTCGGCCACGCGCGAGCCACGGTTCACGCCGCCGATGGATGTGACGGATGCCACCAGCTGGGGTGCCACGCCCGCCACGTAGCGCGTCGTCGGTCCGCCGTGCGAGTGGCCGACGAGGTTGACCTTGGAGGCCCCCGTGACGGCCAGGATGTTCTTTACCTGGGCCAGCAGTTGCTCGCCGCGCACCTCGGAGCTGTTGGCGGCCGACACCTGGGCGACGTACACCTTGGCGCCGTCCTTGCGCAGGGCGCTCGGGATGCCGTAGAAGTAGTCCACACCCAGCGCGGAATCAAAGCCGAACAGTCCGTGCACCAGCACGATGGGGTAGCGCGTCTGGGTGTAGTTCGTCTGGGCGTGCGCGCTTTGCAGGGGCAGCAGGGTCAGGGCCGCCGAAGCAAAAGCGAGGCCGCGCAGCAGGCGGCCAAAGAAACCGGTCATGGGATGTCTCCTGGAATGGTTATTGGTTTATTGCAAAAACGAACGACCGTGCGTTTTTGCAGATGAAATTTTTCGCCATCCGGGCGGCTGTCACCATCGGGACATACCCGGTAGCGATGAGGGTGCTGTGTGAAATGGCTGAACCTGCGTAAAATCATGCGCCATGAGTGCAAATGACGCATTGGACAAGCTGGATAGGGCCATATTGCGCTGTTTGCAGCAAAATGGGCGCGAAACCTACGACGTGATCGGCGAGCAGGTGGGGCTTTCGCCCAGCGCGGTGCTGCGCCGTGTCAAGCGGCTCGAAGACAGCGGTGTCATCGACCGCTATGTGGCCCTGGTCAAGCCCGAGGCCGTGGGCCTGGGTCTTACGGCCTACCTGAATGTGCGGCTGGAAAAGCACACCGAGAGCCACAAGCGCAATCCCATGGATGTCTTCCGTGCCAGCGTGCAGACCTGGCCCGAGGTGGTGGAGTGCGCCTCCCTCACCGGCGAAATGGACTACCTGCTGCGCGTGGTGGTGGCCGACATGGCGCACTACAGCCGCTTCATCATGGACACCCTGCTCAAGCACCCCAGCGTGCAGGACTGCAAGACCAGTTTTGTGCTCGACCACGTCAAGGCCACCACCGCCGTGCCCGTGTAGCGCCGCAGACAGCAGAATCTGCCGCAGACACCTGGGGAGGTCGCCCAAAGGCTTGATTTCATTTGGAAATTTGGCATATGGTTCTAATTTGTTGCAATGCAGCAAAAAAGACTTGGAATGCTCAGGGAAAACCCCTACATTGGAGCCATGATCGAAACCAAAGACTGGCTCAAGGCATCCTGGAACGCAGGCACGGACCTGCTGCGCCCGGTGGGTGTTGGCGAGCCCGCGCCCGGCAAGGTCAGCACACCGCTGATGGTGCCGATCCGTTCCCTGGGGCCGACGTACCGCGAGCGCATCACCGCGCACCTGCTGGCACTGGAGCCCGCCGACCGCTATCTGCGTTTTGGCTATGCGGCCAGCGACGAGCAGATCCGGCGCTATGCCGGTCAGCTCGATTTCGAGCATGACGACATTTTCGGCATCTACAACCGCCGCCTGGAACTCATTGCCATGGCGCACCTGGCCTACACCCAGTTGCCGGGGCAGCAGAACTGCGCAGAGTTCGGGGTGTCGGTGCTCAAGCAGGCCCGTGGCCGCGGCTATGGTGCCCGCCTGTTTGACCGGGCGGTCATGCATGCCCGCAATGAAGGCGTGCGCATGCTGTTCATCCATGCGCTGACCGAGAACACGGCCATGCTCAAGATTGCACGCAACGCAGGGGC
Source organism: Burkholderiaceae bacterium (assembly GCA_024709845.1). Classification (GTDB taxonomy): domain Bacteria; phylum Pseudomonadota; class Gammaproteobacteria; order Burkholderiales; family Burkholderiaceae_C; genus Simplicispira. The sequence continues at coordinate 3,970 of JANJVX010000086.1, forward strand.
CGTGGTGCACCGCGACGGCACCGAATCCGAGGCCTTCCTGGAGTTGCCGCCCGCCAGCCTGGATACGCGCATGACCGAGATGGTCGAGCAGCAGTTCGCCGAGGTGGACTACCAGATCAAGCGCCAGGCCAAGCAGTTCTGGGACTTCCTGGCCGGCGTGCAGGAAGTGCGCGAAGGCGTGCGCAACGCGCGCCACCAGTCCGCCGAGTAAGCCGCGGCGCGCCGCCAGCCGGTGCGGCCGTTGCGGACGTGTCACGGCAATCCGTTATCCTAGGCGGCTTGTTTCACTACCGCACGTCCTGCACCCCAAGGCTGTGTCAGACCCGCACCCCGCGCGAGCGCCTGAAAAGGAAGACAAGCGCACATTCCTGCAGAAAGTGGTGGAGTTCATCCATCCCGGCCCCGATTCGCCAGAAGAGCTGATCGAAACCCTGGCCGAAGCGGAAAGCAACGACGTCATCGGCGCCGACTCGCGCGTGATGCTCGAACGCGTGATTCGCATGGCCGACATGACGGCCGGCGACGTGATGGTGGCTGCGCCACGCATGGATCTCATCGATATCGATGCGCCATTCGAAGAACTGCTGCGCGTCGTGATCAACACGGCGCATTCGCGCTTTCCGGTGTACCAGGGCGAGCGCGAGAACATCATCGGCATTCTCATGGCCAAGGACCTGCTCAAGCTGCAGCGGGCGCCCGAGCTGAACATCCGCGCCCTGCTGCGCCCGGCGGTCTTCGTGCCCGAAAGCAAGGGGCTGAACGATCTGCTGCGCGAGTTCCGGGGCAACCGCAACCATCTGGCCGTGGTGATCGACGAGTTCGGCCGCGTGGCCGGCCTCATCACCATCGAGGACGTGCTCGAACAGATCGTGGGCGAGATCGAGGACGAGTTCGACATCCCCGAGGACGAGGGCGACATCTTCGGCCTGGCCGACCGCACCTTCCGCGTGAGCGGGGACACGCCCGTCGAGCGCGTGGCCGAAGCCTTCGGCATGGCCATTGCGGGCAGCGATCCTGACGAGGTTTTTGAAACCATTGGCGGCCTCATCGCCCACGAGATGGGCCATGTACCCAAGCGCGGCGAGCAGACCGAACTGTGCGGCCTGCAGTTCACCGTGCTGCACACCAAGGGCGGCGCGGTGCGCTGGTTCAAGGTAATGCCGGTCGCGCAAGACAAGACGCCTTCCACCTGATGCCCGCGCCATTCCCGCAAGCCCCGCGTGCGGCGGCGTGGCAGTGGCCGCTGGCGCTGGGCGCAGGGCTGGCCCAGGCGGCGTCGCTGGCGCTGCCCGGCAGCGGGCAGCCCGCGTGGTGGCTGCAGCTGGCCTCACTGGCGGTGCTGGCCCGCCTGCTGCGCCATGGAGCGTCCTGGCGCCGCGCGAGCGGCCTGGGCTGGCTGTTCGCCACGGCCTGGCTGGCGGGGACGTTCTGGTGGCTGTTCATCTCCATGCACACCTATGGCGGCCTCGCCGCGCCGCTGGCCGTGGCGGCCGTGCTGGCACTGGCGGCGTTCCTGGGCAGCTACTACGCAGCGATTTGTGGCATTTTTTTGGCTCTAAGGCCCAGTGGACGGGCGCAAGCAGCTATTATTTTCGGAGCATTGTGGATGCTGGCCGAGCTGGCGCGTGGCATCTGGTGGACCGGTTTTCCCTGGGGCGCGGGCGGCTACGCGCATGTCGAGGGACCGCTGGCCGCGCTGGCGCGTGCCATTGGCGTGTACGGCATCAGCGGCGTGGCGGCGGTGCTCGCCATGCTGCTGGGGCAGGCGCGTGGCAGTGACCTGCGCAGCGCGCGCGCTTGGGCCCTGGCCCTGGTGCTGGCCGTGCTGGGGGCGGGCGCGGCCTGGCAACGCCATTGCGCCGTGGAGCAGTGCCAGGCGTCCACCGAGCCGCCCGCGCCGCCCCTGCCTCTGGCGCTGCTGCAAGGCAATATTCCGCAGGACGAGAAGTTCCAGCCCGGCAGCGGCGTTCCCATGGCGCTGCAGTGGTACGGTGACCGGCTGACCTCGTTGACCGGGGCCCTGGTGGTCGCACCCGAAACCGCCGTGCCGCTGCTGCCGCAACAGCTCTCGCCCGGGTACCTGGACGCCATCGGGCAGCATTTTGCGAGCGGAGACCGCGCCGCGCTGCTCGGCATGCCGCTGGGCAGCCTGGACAGCGGATACACGAACTCGGTCGTCGGTTTCCAGCCGGGGGCCGCCGGGACCTACCGCTATGACAAGCACCACCTGGTGCCGTTTGGCGAATTCATCCCGCCGTTCTTCCGCTGGTTCACCGAGCGCATGGACATACCGCTGGGCGATTTCAGCCGGGGCGGGCTGGCCCAGCCGCATTTCGAGTGGCGCGGCGAGCGCATCGCACCGAACATCTGCTACGAAGACCTGTTTGGCGAGGAACTGGCGGCGCATTTCCGCGACCCCGCCACGGCACCCACCGTGTTCGTCAATCTGAGCAACATCGGCTGGTTCGGCAACACGCTGGCCATCGACCAGCACCTCACGATCAGTCGCATGCGCACGCTCGAATTCGAGCGCCCCATGGTGCGCGCCACCAACACCGGCGCCACGGCCATCATCGACCACCGGGGTGTGGTCACGCACCAGCTCGAACGCCATGTGCGCGGCATTCTGAAAGGCCAGGTGCAGGGGCGCGGCGGCCCCGCCACGCCGTATGCCGCGTGGGCGGCGCGCTGGGGGCTGTGGCCGCTGTGGATTCTGGGCGTGCTGGGCGTGCTGGCGGCATGGGTGGGACCGCGCAGGAATGCCCGGAACCATACGGGATAATGCGACCCTGAAATTCAATAAAAAGCGATGGGCGCGATGAGCAATCAAGGCGGCTTGCCCGCCGATCTGGAGCACGACTGAAAATGGCTGATTCCTTTTCCTACGAACAACTGATCGCTTCGGGCGAGGGCCGGCTGTTCAATCCCGACAGCGGGCGTCTGCCGCTGCCGCCCATGCTGATGTTCGACCGCATCACGCACATCGACAGCGATGGCGGCGCGCACGGCTTGGGGAAAATCGTCGCCGAACTCGATGTCAAGCCCGACCTGTGGTTCTTCGCCTGCCATTTCCAGGGCGATCCGGTCATGCCCGGCTGCCTGGGGCTCGACGCCATGTGGCAGCTCATCGGCTTTTACCTCACCTGGCTGCGCCTGCCGGGCCGGGGCCGCGCGCTGGGCGCGGGTGAGGTCAAGTTCACGGGTGAAGTCGGCCCGGACGTGAAATTGGTCACCTACGAAATCGACATCAAGCGCGTCATCAAGCGCAAGCTCAACATGGCCATCGGCGATGCGCGCCTGCTGGCCGACGGCAAGGAAATTTACGTCGCCAATGACCTGCGCGTAGGCCTGTTCCTGCGCGAGGAAGGCGGCCAGGGAGGCGCAGCATGAAAAAGCGTGTCGTCATCACGGGCGCGGGCATCGTCTCGTGCATCGGCAATGACCTGGCCACGGTCGAAGCCTCGCTGCGCGCGGGCACGAGCGGCATCAAGGCGGTGGAGAAATTCACCGAACTGGGCCTGCGCAGCCAGGTGGGCGGCAAGCCCGAGATCGACCTGGAGTCGCGCATCGACCGCAAGCAGCTGCGTTTCATGGGGGATGCGGCCGCCTATGCCCAGATCGCGCTGGAAGACGCGATCGCGCAGGCCGGCCTCGCGCCCGAACAGGTCAGCCACCCGCGCACCGGCCTCATCATGGGTTCGGGCGGCGGTTCCCCCGCCAACCAGATCGAAGCCGCCGACACACTGCGTGACAAAGGCATCCGCCGTGTGGGCCCGTACCAGGTCACGCGCTGCATGAGTTCCACCGTGTCCGCCTGCCTGGCCACCAACTTCAAGGTCAAGGGCATCAACTACTCCATCACCTCGGCCTGCTCCACCTCGGCCCACTGCATTGGCGCGGCCGCGCAGCAGATCGCCTGGGGCATGCAGGACGTGATGTTCGCGGGCGGCGGTGAGGAGCTGAGCTGGGGCATGTCGCTGCTGTTCGACGGCATGGGTGCCATGTCCAGCAAGTACAACGACACGCCCGAGAAGGCCTCGCGCGCCTACGACGCGAACCGCGACGGTTTTGTGATTGCGGGCGGCGGCGGTGCCGTGGTGCTGGAAAGCCTCGAACACGCCCAGGCGCGCGGCGCCACCATCCTGGCCGAAGTGGTGGGCTTTGGCGCCACCAGCGATGGCGAAGACATGGTGGCCCCTTCCGGCGATGGCGCCATTGCCTGCATGCAGCAGGCCATGGAAGGCCTGGGCGCCCCCATCGACTACATCAACACGCACGGAACCTCCACCCCGGTCGGGGACATGCAGGAAGTGCGCGCCATGCAGGCCTTGTTCGGCGACAAGGTGCCGCCGTTCTCGTCCACCAAGTCGCTCACCGGCCACTCCCTGGGCGCCACGGGCGTGCAGGAGGCCATTTACTGCCTGATCATGCTGAACAAGGGCTTCATCGCCGGTTCGGCCAACGTGGAAACGCCCGACCCGGCACTCGGTTCCATGCCGCTGGTCACGCAAACGCGTGATGCGCAGCTGACCACCGTGCTGTCCAACAGCTTCGGCTTTGGCGGCACCAACGCCAGCCTGGTGCTGCGGCGCTGGAAGGATTGAGCGATCCCCCTGAGGCGCTTTGCGCCTTCCCCCTTCTCTCGAACTACTGCGCAGTTCGGGAAGGGGGACGCAGCCGGTGCGGCGGGGCGGCCCTTGCACGGCAGCACTAATCTAAGCCGCGCGAACGCACAAGCAGTGTTCGTGGGAACCTTCGTCGGCAGATGCAGCTTGGAGCCCGCGACCCCGTTGTGGGACACGCAGGTTTTGCGTCCAAAAATCACTTGCGCGGCCGTGGCGACAGCGCCTCGTGCAGCAGCGCAGGCAGCATGGCCAGCATGCGCGTGGCCTGCAGGCCGGGCGGGTGGGTGCTGGCGTGGTAGCTGTACAGCGACATGGGCGGCAGGTCGGGCAGCTCCATCGCCACCATCTGGGCCGGATCCAGGCGGATGGCGGTGAGGAAGTCCACCACCGTCCAGCCCATGCCCAGCCGCACCAGTTCCAGTGCCAGGCGTGAGGTCTGCACCTGGATGCCCGGCCCGCCCGGTGTGCCCAGGCGGTCTGCCGTGTGGTCGATGGACTGGCGCATCGGGTCGTCGCCCACCAGCCGGATGGCAGGGACTTGCGCCAGCCGTGCGGCCATGCTCGCGGCCCGGGGGGCGCGGTCCCACACGCTGCGGGCCACGGCCAGCGACAGGCGGCCGCTGACCCGCAGTTCACTCTGGACCTGTGGGTGCGGGTGCTCGAAGAAACCCAGCCCGAAGTCCACGCCACGCGTGAGCAGCGCCTGCGTCATCTGGTCCTGGTGGATGGTGCGCACCTCCACGCCGACCTGGGGATGCATTTGCGCATGGCGGTGCAACAGCGTGGGCAGAAACTCGTGGCTGATGGACGGAATGGCCGCCAGCCGCACGTCGCCCCGTTCGGTCGTGGCCAGGTTGCGCGCCGTGCGCTGCAGCGCGTCCAGCTGGCGGTGGATGCTGCCGGACTCGACCGCCAGCACCCGTGCCTCGGGCGTGGGCGTGAGGCCCGCGGGCGTGCGATTGAACAGCCGGTAGCCCAGCTGCAGTTCGGTGTGGGCCACGGCCTTGCTCACGGCCGACGGCGTGATGCACAGCAGGCGGCCCGCGGCGCTCATGCTGCCGGTCTGCAGGACGGCCTGGAATACTTCGAGCTGGCGCAGGTTCATGGCACGGTGGGTATGAATTCAATTCACAGGGTGGCGCCAATTATTCCACTTGTCTGTGCGTGAAATTCTCATAGGATGCCGCACCGCCCGGCCACGGCAACCTGGGGCTGGGCGGCGGCGGGACGCAGCGCACCCCATGCTGCGCCCGAAGAACGATACGGAGACACAACCCATGCCCATTTTTTCTTCCCCTTCGTCCATCACGCGCCGCTGGTTTGCGGGCGTGGTGCTTTCGGCCCTGTCCACCGTGGCCCTGGCCCAGGCGGCCAAGCCCCATGTGGTCGTGCTGGCCACGGGCGGCACCATTGCCGGTGCGGGCGCCTCGGCGGCCAACAGCGCCACCTACGCCGCCGCCAAGGTGCCGGTGGACAAGCTGCTGGCGGGCCTGCCCGAGCTGGCCAGCGTGGCCAAGGTGTCGGGTGAGCAGGTCTTCCAGATCGCTTCGGAAAGCTTCACCAACGAGCACCTGCTCAAGCTGGGGCAACGCGTGTCGGCACTGGCCAGGCAGGCCGATGTGGACGGCATCGTCATCACCCACGGCACCGACACGCTGGAAGAAACCGCGTACTTCCTGAACCTCACCGTGCGCACCCCCAAGCCCATCGTGGTGGTCGGCTCCATGCGCCCCGGCACGGCCCTGTCGGCCGACGGCGCACTGAACCTGTACGACGCCGTCAGCGTGGCCGCCAGCAAGGACGCTGCGGGCAAGGGTGTGCTGGTGACGATGAACGACGAGATCCAGAGCGGCCGTGATGTGCACAAGCACATCAACATCAAGACCGAGGCCTTCAAGAGCCAGTGGGGCCCGCTGGGCATGGTGGTGGAAGGCAAGAACTACTGGTTCCGTGCCCCGGTCAAGCGCCACACCACCCAGTCCGAGTTCAACATCGACGACATCAAGGCCCTGCCCGCCGTGGACATCGTGTACGGCTACGGCAACATGAACACCACCGGCATCGAGGCCTACGGCAAGGCCGGTGTCAAGGCGCTGATCCATGCCGGCACGGGCAATGGCTCGGTGGCTGCTCAGGCGGTCGATTCGCTGAAGGCCCTGCGTGGCCAGGGCGTGCAGATCATCCGCTCGGCCCGCGTGCCCGACGGTTTTGTGCTGCGCAATGCCGAGCAGCCTGACGACAAGTACGACTGGGTGGTGGCGCATGACCTGCGACCGCAAAAGGCCCGCATCCTGGCCATGGTGGCCCTCACCAAGACCAACGACAGCAAGGAGCTGCAGCGCATTTTCTGGGAGTATTGATCCCCCCTGAGTCGCCTTCGGCGCCTTCCCCCTGAGGGGGATGCCCCCAGCGCGGCGGGGCGGCCCTTGCGCGGGGGCACTGGCCCAGGCGGCGCCTCGTGGTCGCGCTGTGGGCCAGTGCGATGGATAGTGAGTTGATTTGACTTGGTGCACAACGGGTGCACCGACAGGCTGCCCGCAAAGGTGGTCACTGGTACGCACCGGCTTATAGCTTGCGTGACTGGTTGGGAAGGCTGGGGCTCCAAAAGGGCTCCGGCCTTTTTTTCATGGGCGCGGGCCGATGTTGCTGGGGCTGCTTCTGCACGCGCGGCTGCGCGCCGTAAAATCACCGCTTTGCGCGCGCGATGCCCGTCTTTGCTGCCTGTGGAGGCGGCGGGCGCAGGGTTTGGCTCACGCACCGCGTTTTCTTCTTTTCCCCTTACTTGCCCGGCCTGGCTTGCCAGTGCCCCAGCCACAGACGCCATGTTGACATTCCAGCAAATCATCCTGAAGCTGCAGTCCTACTGGGACGCGCAGGGTTGCGCCCTTTTGCAGCCCTATGACATGGAAGTGGGCGCTGGCACCTCGCACACCGCCACCTTCCTGCGCGCCATCGGTCCCGAGCCCTGGAAGGCCGCTTACGTACAGCCCAGCCGCCGCCCCAAGGACGGCCGCTACGGCGAGAACCCCAACCGTCTGCAGCACTACTACCAGTACCAGGTGGTCCTGAAGCCCGCGCCCAGCAACATCCTGGAGTTGTACCTGGGCTCGCTCGAAGCGCTGGGCTTCGACCTGAAGAAGAACGATATCCGCTTCGTCGAGGACGACTGGGAAAACCCCACGCTGGGCGCCTGGGGCCTGGGCTGGGAGGTCTGGCTCAACGGCATGGAGGTGACCCAGTTCACCTACTTCCAGCAGGTCGGCGGCATCGACTGCAAGCCCATCACCGGCGAGATCACCTATGGCCTGGAGCGCCTGGCCATGTACCTGCAGGGCGTGGACAACGTCTACAACCTGAAGTGGACCGACACCCTGAGCTACGGCGACGTCTACAAGCAAAACGAAGTGGAGCAGTCCGCCTACAACTTCGAGCACAGCGACGCCGACTTCCTGTTCACCGCCTTCAACGCGCATGAAAAGCAGGCCAAGCACCTGATGGAGCAGCAGCTCGCGCTGCCCGCCTATGAGCAGGTGCTCAAGGCCGCGCACAGCTTCAACCTGCTGGACGCGCGCGGCGCCATTTCCGTCACCGAGCGCGCCGCCTACATCGGCCGCATCCGCAACCTGGCGCGCGCCGTGGCCCAGAGCTACTACGACAGCCGCGAACGCCTCGGTTTCCCCATGGCCCCGCGCGAGTGGGTGGCAAACATGCCCAAGAAGGCCGCCTGAGCGCCGCAGGAAACAAACACCATGACCACGCAAAACCTTCTCGTAGAACTGTTTGTCGAAGAGCTGCCCCCGAAGGCACTCCAGAAGCTGGGCGATGCCTTTGCCAACGTGCTGTTCGATCAGCTCAAGGCCCAGGGCCTGGTGGGGGCCGATTCGGGCGTCACCGCCTATGCTTCGCCGCGCCGCCTGGCCGCGCATGTGAGCCATGTCTGGCTCAAGGCCGAGGACAAGGCCGTGCAGCAAAAGCTCATGCCGGTGAGCGTGGGCCTGAACGCCGAGGGCCACGCCACGCCGGCCCTGCTCAAGAAGCTGCAGGCGCTGGGCGCCGATGTCTCCGACCCCCAGGCCGCAGTGGCGGCGCTCAAGCGCGCCAGCGACGGCAAGGCCGAAGTACTGTTCTACGACAGCCTGGCCACGGGCGCGACGCTCGACACCGGCCTGCAGAAGGCCCTGGACGAGGCCATTGCCAAGCTGCCCATCCCCAAGGTGATGAGCTACCAGCTGGAGACCGACTGCGAGCTGCCCGGCTGGAGCAGCGTGCACTTCGTGCGCCCCGCGCACGGCCTCGTCGCCCTGCATGGCAGCACCGTGGTGCCCGTCAAGGCCCTGGGCCTGAGTGCGGGCAACACCACCACCGGTCACCGCTTCGAGGCGGCCAAGCCCCAGGTGGTGCTGGCCCATGCCGACGAATACGCCGACACCCTGGCGCGCGACGGCGCCGTGATCGCCAGCTTTGCCGAGCGCAAGGCCGAGATCGCCCGCCAGCTCGCGGCGGCGGCGGCCCGCGTGGGCGGCGGCGCGCGCCCCATCGAGGACGACGCGTTGCTCGACGAGGTGACGGCCCTGGTCGAGCGCCCCAACGTGCTGGTCTGCGAGTTCGAGGAGCAGTTCCTGGGAGTGCCGCAGGAATGCCTCATCCTCACGATGAAGGCCAACCAGAAATACTTCCCGCTGCTCGACGCGGCGGGCAAGCTGACCAACAAGTTCCTGGTGGTGAGCAACATCAACCCCGAGGACGCAAGCTTCGTCATTGGCGGCAACGAGCGCGTGGTGCGCCCGCGCCTGGCCGATGCCAAGTTCTTCTTCGACCAGGACCGCAAGAAGACGCTGGCCTCGCGCGTGGACAGCCTGGCCAAGGTGGTCTACCACAACAAGCTGGGCACCCAGGGCGAGCGCGTGGAGCGCGTGCGCGCCATCGCCAAGGCCATCGCGCAGCAGCTGGGCGATGCGCAGCTGGGGCAGCAGGCCGACCTGGCCGCGCTGCTGGCCAAGACCGATCTCGTGACCGACATGGTGGGTGAGTTCCCCGAGCTGCAGGGCATCATGGGCGGCTACTACGCACTCAACGATGGCCTGGGCGAGACCGTGGCGCACGCCATCGAAGACCATTACAAGCCCCGCTTTGCGGGCGATGAGCTTCCGCGCAGCACCGCCGGTGTGGTGGTGGCGCTGGCCGACAAGCTCGAAACCCTGGTGGGCATGTTCGGCATCGGCAACCTGCCCACGGGCGACCGCGACCCGTTCGCGCTGCGCCGCCATGCGCTGGGCGTGATCCGCATGCTGGTCGAAAAGGGTCTGCCGCTGGATCTGCTGGCGTTGC
>JANJVX010000073.1 GCA_024709845.1 Burkholderiaceae bacterium
AGTGGCTGCTGCAGAAGCAGAACCGCCTGGAAGCCGAGCAGAAGGGTGAGGAAGCCCGCGCCAAGGCCCTGAAGAAGGAACTGGAGTGGGTGCGCCAGAACGCCAAGGGCCGCCAGGCCAAGAGCAAGGCGCGTATCGCACGCTTCGAGGAGCTGAGCGATTACGAATACCAGAAGCGCAACGAGACGCAGGAAATCTTCATTCCTGTGGCCGACCGCCTGGGCAGCCAGGTCATCGAGTTCAAGAACGTCAGCAAGTCCTTCGGCGACCGCCTGCTGATCGACAACCTGAGCTTCAACATCCCTGCGGGCGCCATCGTGGGCATCATCGGCCCGAACGGGGCCGGTAAATCGACGCTGTTCAAGCTGATCGCCGGCAAGGAGCAGCCCGACAGTGGCGAGGTGGTGATCGGCCAGACCGTCAAGATGGCCTTCGTGGACCAGCACCGCGACGTGCTGGCCAACGAAAAAACCGTCTGGGAAGACGTCTCGGGCGGTCTGGACATGCTCAACATCGGCAAGTTCCAGATGGCCAGCCGCGCCTATTGCGGCCGCTTCAACTTCAACGGCGGCGACCAGCAGAAGAAGGTGGGCATGCTCTCGGGCGGTGAGCGCGGACGCCTGCACCTGGCCAAGACGCTGATCCAGGGCGGCAACGTGCTGCTGCTCGACGAACCCTCCAACGACCTCGACGTGGAAACCCTGCGCGCGCTGGAAGACGCTTTGCTCGAATACGCGGGCACGGTGTTGGTCATCAGCCACGACCGCTGGTTCCTCGACCGAATCGCCACCCACATCCTGGCCGCCGAAGGCGACAGCCAGTGGACGTTCTTTGACGGCAACTACCAGGAGTACGAAGCCGACAAGAAGAAACGTCTGGGCGAAGAGGGTGCACGTCCGCACCGCATGCGTTTCAAGGCGCTCAAGTAGCAGTAGGATAGAAGCCCCCGCCACCGTACCGCCCCCATCGCACCGCCATGCAACAGTCTGCGCCTCGTTCTCGGACGGTTTTCCGTGCCTGCGTCGTCAATGCGGTGCGCGAGGGCGAGGCCCTGATCACCGAATTGATCAAGGTCACGCGCAGTGCCCTCAAGGCCAAGGAGGCCGACGCGCGGGAGATTGCGCGCCGCAACCTGCTCAGTGATTCGCTGCAGTTGCTGGACCAGCATGAGGCGGCCATGGTCAAGGGCTACCCGATGGCCTTGCTGGAAATCTTTGCCGACGGCCCAGGCCCTGCCAAGCAGAGCCAGAGCGCATCGTCGCCGCTGGATTTCGGCGAACTGTCGCTGGTGGACGACGACGAGGTGCAGGCCCAGGTCGAGCTTTCGCGCGCGCACCAGCAGGCCCTGCACGCCACCGATGCGGTGCTGGCCGAGCTGAACGGCCTGGTCAGCGCGGCCCAGGGGTTTCACCGCGTGCAGCCCGAGCGCAACCCCATGCGGCCCGAAAACTACATCCGGGCGCTGCAGCAGGTAGTGTCTGAAACGGGGGTGGCTGCGCCCATCCGCGAGCTCTGGATGCAGCACATGCGGGACCTTCTGGGCACGCAGCTGGTGGATGTGTACAAGCGCGCGTCCCAAAGCCTGCGCGACCATGGCGTCCTGCCCGTTGGCTATGGCGTTGCCAGTGGCCCGGGCATGACGGGCATGGGTGGGCTGGGGCGCAGCACGCGCGCGGGAGACTATGGCAGCTCCTGGGATGCAGCGGGTGCCACGGGCTATGGCGGCATGGGCGGCCACACCGGCTATGGCAACCCCTCCATGTACGGACGGGGCGGCATGGGGCCGGGGTGGGGTGACCCCGGCGCGGGCGGACTGGCCCCCGACGCCGAGGAAGCCCTGCTCACCGTCGGCATCCTGCGCCAGATGCTGGCCGGGGGGGGCGACCCTTTCGATGCGCCCCGTGGCGTCCCCATGGGTGTACCCGTGGCTGGTGCCAGCATGCAGGGCGCCTGGGTGGACCCATCGGGCGGAAGCAGCACCCATGGCGCGCCCATCAGCGGGCATTACCCCAGCGCGGCCGTCTCCGAGGCGATGGAGGACATCGCCCAGCTCGAACGCCTGGTGGGCCGCTTGGCGCACAGCCAGCCCGGCTACGCTCCCAGCGGGCAGGGTTCCACGCGCAGCCTGTACGGTGTGGCCTATGGCAGCGCCGCCGAATCCCCCGCCATGTCCGCCGAAGTGGTGGCGCGCATGGTCGAAAACATCTCCCAGGATTCGCGCCTGCTGCCGCCCGTGCAGCGGGCCGTTCAGAACCTGGAACCCGCCATTCGCAAGCTGGTGCGCCACGATCCGCGTTTTTTCAGCGATGGCAGCCACCCCGCGCGCCGCCTGCTGGACGAGCTGACGCAGCGCAGCCTGGCCTATACCAGCGAAGACGCGCCGGGTTTCAAGCGCTACATGCGGCTGGTGGACCAGGCCGTCAACCACCTGGCGCAGCTGGAGGTGACCAGCGCGGCGCCTTTCGAGGCGGTGCTCAAGGCGCTGGAGTCGGCCTGGGAAACGCAGGAGAAAAAACTGCAGGCCCGTCGCGAGGCCGAGGAAAAAGCCCTGCTCGACGCCGAGCAGCGCGAAATGCTGGCCGAAAAGGTGGCCTCCAACATCCGTGCCTTGCCCGACATCGGCAACGTGCCTGCCGACATCATGGATTTTGCCGCCGGCCCCTGGGCCGATGTGGTGGCCCTGGCGCAGATCAGCAAGCCCGCAGGCTCCACCGATGGCGACCCCGGCGGCTACCTGGCGCTGGTGCCGCTGCTGTTCTGGAGCGTCCAGCCCGAACTGGCGGGCACGGAAAAGCCCAAACTGGTCGAAGCCATACCCGGCATGCTGGCCACCGTGCGCGAGGGCCTCTCGACCATCGCCCACCCCGAAGAGCAGACCAGCGCATTCATCGAGCGCCTGGTGCAGCTACACCAGGTGGTGCTGGATTGGTCCAGCGAGCCAGCGCCTGAAGAACCGGCGCCAGAAGCGGAGTCCGGAGAGCCGTCGTTCCTGCCGGACACGGCGATCGATGTCGATCTGGCCACTGTGCCCGCCGAGCCCCCTGCGCCCACCATCGACGACGAATTCGTGGTGGGTGCCTGGGTCGATCTGGTGTCGGCCGGCAAGGTCATGCGCACCCAGCTGACCTGGGCCAGCCCGCACAAGACACTGTTTCTGTTCACCGCGGCCGATGGCAGCACGCAGTCGATGACCCGGCGCATGCGCGACAAGCTGGCCGCCGAGGGCGCGCTGCGCGTGCTGTCAAGCCAGCATGTGGTGGACCGGGCCATTGACGCCATGGCCAGCGCCAGCCGCAGCAAGCGCCCGGCCAGCACCCGCAAATAGTCAGGCAGGCGGAATTTTCTTGCGCACCAGCTGAATGTGGTTGCGCAGGGCGTACAGCTCGTCGGCGTAGGCCAGCGGCACGCTCACCTTGACCACCTGGGCTTCCAGCGCGTCCAGCGCCTCGATGACCGCATGGGCAGGCATGCGCCCTGCGGCCATGTCGTCCTCCACGCTGCGCAGCCGCCCGTACCAGCGAAACACCCGCGAGCGCACCCGGAACTGGTAGAGCGGCGGCACGATGCGCGACAGCGGCAGCATGACGGCGATCAGAATGCCCAGCACCAGCCACATGCGCTGGATCAGGTTGGCCAGCCA
>JANJVX010000160.1 GCA_024709845.1 Burkholderiaceae bacterium
CGCGCGAGAATGCCCGCGCGGTGCGCGGCGCGCTCACCACCGAGGTGTGGGAGACGCAGAACCAGACCTGGCTGGAGCTGCACCGCCTGCTCGAAGGCGCCCTCGGCCAGCATGCGGTTGACCTCCAGCCAGGTCTGGTTCTGCGTCTCCCACACCTCGCTGGTGAGCGTGCCGCGCACGGCACGGGCATTCTCGCGGGCGGCGCGCAGGCACGAGAGGATGGACGAGGGGTTGGAGCCGTCGCGCACCATGAAGTGCAGCACCCCGTCGCGCGTAACGGCGCCGTGGCGCGCGGTGTAGGCGGGGATCAGCTCGCTGATGGACAGCAGGCCCATCCAGCCCTCCTGCGCCTTGGCGGTGGACTGGGGCAGGAGCGAGGTCTCGTAGCCCACGTTGAGCATCCTTGCGGTGTTTTCTGCCCGCTCGGTGTATCTCGACATCCAGAACAGATGGTCGGCAGTGCGGCTCAGCATGGCGTGCTCCCTTCTTCCTGCAGCACCCAGGTGTCCTTGGTGCCGCCTCCCTGCGATGAATTGACGACGAGCGAGCCTTCCTTGAGCGCCACGCGCGTCAGGCCGCCGGCCACCATCTGCACCTTCTGGCCCGAGAGCACGAAGGGCCGCAGGTCGATGTGGCGCGGCGCCAGGCCGCTCTCCACAAAGGTGGGGCAGCTCGACAGGCTCAGCGTGGGCTGGGCGATGTAGCGCGCCGGGTCGGCGATGAGGGCGCGGCGGAAGTCCTCGATCTCGGCCTGCGTGGCGGCCGGGCCGATGAGCATGCCGTAGCCGCCCGCGCCATGCACCTCCTTCACCACCAGATCCTTCAGGTTCGCCAGCACATGCTGCAGATCGTCCGGCTTGCGGCACAGCCAGGTGGGCACGTTCTGCAGGATGGGCTCTTCGCCCAGGTAGAAGCGGATCATCTCGGGCACATAGGGGTAGACCGATTTGTCGTCGGCCACGCCCGTGCCGACCGCATTGCAGATCGCCACGTTGCCCTCGCGGTAGGCCTGCATGAGGCCGGGGCAGCCCAGCGTAGAGCCGGGGCGGAACACCTGGGGGTCGAGGAAGTCGTCGTCCACACGGCGGTAGATCACGTGCACGCGCTGCAGGCCGCGCGTGGTGCGCATGTAGACGAAGCCGCCCTGCACCACCAGGTCCTGCCCTTCGACCAGCTCCACGCCCATCTGCTGCGCGAGGAAGGCGTGCTCGAAGTAGGCGCTGTTGTACATGCCGGGCGTGAGCACCACCACCGTGGGCGTGGCCACGCCGGCCGGGGCGCTGGCGCGCAGGGTGTCGAGCAGCAGGTCGGGGTAGTGGGCCACGGGCGCCACCCGGTGCATGCTGAACAGCTCGGGGAACAGGCGCATCATCATGCGGCGGTTCTCCAGCATGTAGCTCACGCCGCTGGGCACACGCAGGTTGTCCTCCAGCACGTAGTACACGCCCTCGCCCTGCGCGTTGGCGGCGCGCACGATGTCGATGCCGGCGATGTGCGCATAGATGTCGCGCGGCACCTTCACGCCCGCCATTTCGGGGCGGTACTGGGCGTTGCCCTGCACCAGGTCGGCCGGGACGATGCCCGCACGCAGGATCTCCTGGCCGTGGTAGACGTCTTGGATGAAGCGGTTGAGTGCCGTCACGCGCTGCACCAGTCCGCGCTCCATGGTGGCCCACTCCTGCGCCGGAATGATGCGCGGCACCAGGTCGAACGGGATCAGGCGCTCGTTGCCCGCGCCGCCCTCGTCCTTGTCGCCATACACGGCGAAGGTGATGCCCACGCGCCGGAAGATCATCTCGGCCTCTGCGCGGCGCGCCTCCATGGTGGCCGGTGCCTGGCGCGCCAGCCAGTGACCATAGCGTTTGTAGTGTTCACGCACATCGCTGCCGTCGAACGGCAGCATGGCGTACATCTCGTCGAATTTCTGCATCGCGGGCCTCCTGGGCTCAGGATAGCAAGTTGTACGCCAACCCAGCCGCAAAACCACCTGGATCTTCAACGCGGCGGCGGCCGGTGCGCCCAGTAGCGTGGGTTGTCATCGCGCTCGCAGCGCACCTGGCCGGGCGCCGCCGACGACCAGCGGGCCGCGCCGCAGCGCGCGGATTCCACCACGGCGATGCCGCGTGCATCCAGGCGCGCCAGCACTTCGGGCGCGGGGTGGCCAAAGCGGCTGCGGTAGGCGGCCTGCACCAGGGCGGTGCGCGGCTGAACGGCGTCCAGAAATGGGGCGCTCGACGAGGTCTTGCTGCCATGGTGGGGCAACAGCAGCACATCGGCCTTCAGAGGGGCGCCCTGCGCAAGCAGGGTCTGCTCCTGCGCGGCCTCGATGTCGCCCGCCAGCAGCGCGGCCGTGCCGTGGGCATCGGCCACCCGCAGCACACAGCTGAGCGCGTTGGAGCGCTGGCCCCGCAGCCCGCCTGCCACCGTGGCCGCCTGCGGGTGCAGCAGCTCGAAAACCACGCCGTCCCACTGCCAGCGCTGCCCCGCCAGACAGGGGTCGGCAGGCCCCAGGGCCTGCAATGCCGGGTCGCCCGCGATGGAGCCGGTCAGGCGCGCCTGGGGCTGCTGGGCCCGCACGGCGGCAGCGCCTCCCGTGTGGTCGGTATCGCGGTGGCTGAGCATCAGCACATCCACCTGTTCTCCCAGCGCGCGCAGCAGCGGCACCAGCACGCGCGCACCGGCATCGCTCACGCGGCTGTAGCGTGGGCCCGCGTCATACAGCAGAGTGTGCGTGGCCGTGCGCACCAGCACGGCGTTGCCCTGCCCCACGTCGGCCGCCAGCAGCTCAAACCGGCCCGGCGGCGGCCGGGTGTCCTGCCACAGCAGCACCGGCAGCAGCAAAGGCAGGCCCAGCAGGCGCACCTGCCAGGGCAGGCGCAAAGCCAGCAGCACGCCACCGGCCACCGCCGCCATGCCCGCCCACAGCGGCGCAGCAGGCACCGCGAGCTGCGCCCAGGGCCAGGCCGCCAACCATTGCAACACCAGCGCGAGGCCCTGCACGCCCCAGGCCGCCACCTGCCACAGGGGGGCCCAGACCACCCCGGCAAACGCCAGCGGCGTGACCACCAGCGTCACCCACGGAATGGCCAGCACATTGGCCGCCAACCCCACCAGCGACACCTGGCCAAACAGCAGCAGGGCCAGCGGCGTGAGCGCCAGCGTGACCACCCACTGTTCGCGCAATAAAGATAAAAATCGGCCTCCAACGCCCGTCTTATTTGCGCTGGCAGCTACAACATCCGTAGCAAACAACACCGCCACCGCGACAAAACTGAGCCAGAAGCCCGGTTGCAGCAAGGCCCACGGGTCGGGCACCACCACCACGGCGCAGGCCAGCAGCCACACCTGCGGCCAGGGCCAGCGCCGCCCGCCCAGGCGCAGCAGACTCACGGCGGCCAGCATCATCACCGTGCGCTGCGCGGGCACGCCCCAGCCGCTGAAAAGCGCGTACAGCGCCGCCAGCAACAAGCCGCCCGCCAGGGCTGCAGACGGCGCGGGCAGCATCAGGCACAGGCGCTGCGAGCGCCGCCACAGCACCCGCACCACGGCGGCGGCGAGCCATGCGAACAACGTGATGTGCAGGCCCGAAATGCTCATGAGGTGGGCCACGCCCGTGGCACGAAAGATGTCCCAGTCGGCGCGGTCAATGGCGCGCTGGTCGCCCGTTACCAGTGCGGCCACCACGCCCGCCAGCCGCACGCTGCGGGCGTCCGTGGCATCGGGTGCCAAGGTGTCGAAGATGGCGTCGCGCACCGCCTGCCGTGCCCGCTCCACAGGGTGGCGCCAGGTGTCCGCGATGCGCCGTGGCGGCGCATCGCGCAGCCCGGCACGCACGTACCCCGTGGCTTGCACACCCTGCTCCCAGAGCCACAGCTCGTAGTCGAAACCATGCGGGTTGCGCGCGCCATGCGGCGCTTTCAGGCGCACCGTCATCGCCCAGCGCTCCCCGGCGCGCAGCGGCAGCGGCTGGCGCTGCGGCTGCGCCTGGTCCGGC
>JANJVX010000167.1 GCA_024709845.1 Burkholderiaceae bacterium
TCGCAGACCTGCGTGCACGTGGCCAGGCTTAAGGAGAAGCACCATGGCAAGCAAAGGCGGACGCGACAAAATCAAGCTGGTGTCAACGGCCGACACTGGTCACTTCTACACCACCACCAAGAACAAGAAGACGATGCCTGAAAAGATGGCAATCATGAAGTTCGACCCCAAGGCTCGCAAGCACGTCGAGTACAAGGAAGCCAAGCTGAAGTAATTCGGCCCGGTTTTCCTGCCAGAAGAAAGACCGCCCGGCGCGAGCCCGGCGGTTTTTTTTCTGTGCAGCGCCCCATGAAAAATGCCCGCAGGCCGTGGGCCAGCGGGCATGAAAGACAGCAAAAGCCCGCGCCCCGCAGGGCGCTGGCACCGGGGGCATCAGCCCAGATCGCGGCAGACGGTGTAGGTCTGCGATTCGTCGTAGGTACCGGCCGCCCCCCCAGGAACAGCATTGTTTGTGCCCTGGGTGGCGCGGAAGGTGCCGTTATCCGGGCGGCCATCGTCGAGCTGCACATCCAGTGCAGCCGCCGCCTTGCCCGGCACGTTGCCCAGGCACACCAGCACCCGCGCAGCGGGACGCCCCTGCACCGCGGCGTTTGTCACCCCAAGGCGGCCGCCCCATGCATTGACCGGCATGGCATTGGCGCCAGCATCCCCAGGGTTCCCGGTGATGAAACCCGAGGCCCGCAGATGCTGGAAGAACGCCGTGCCTTCGCCGCCGCCCGTGAAGGTCTGGGCGGCCGCGATGGCCAGCACGCCGTTGTTGTTGCCGGCCACGATGCCTGAGGTCGCCCATTGCCCCCCGCGTCCCGTCAGGTTGCCGATCGGGCCGTCATCGCCTGGCAGCTTGCGGTAGCGGTCCAGGTAGCTGTTGTAGGCCGCGCTGATGCCGTTCATGTCGTTGGCGGCGTTCTTCACGCGCCCGTTCTCGATCAGCTCCTGGCCCTTGAGCACGCCGCCGAGCAGCAGGCCGATGATGACCAGAACGATGGCGATTTCGACCAGCGTGAAGCCGGACTGGGCTTGGCGGCGCGAACGGCGCATGGGCAATGATTTCATGGATGAGTCTCCTGTTTGCATGGAACCACGGCCCCTTTGGCCGCTTCCTGCAGGCCATTGTGCCCAGCCGGTACTTGCCGGAACAGTCAAATTTCTTGACGCTGACCCGGCGCAGGCAGGCGCACGCCAAAAACCACCCCCGCCGGGCCGCTGTGCGCAAGCAGGTCGCCCCCGACATCGCGCAGGCTGCGCCGCGCCTGGTAAAGGCCCATGCCTGACCCCGAAGCCGACTTGAGAGGTTCGAACGCCCTGCGCGGCCAAGGGGTGGACAGGCGCGGCGTGTGCAGTTCGCCCTGCAGCACCTCTTCCCGCACCAGCCAGACGCTGCGCAGCGGCGAGCCCGCATGGCGCGCCACCGGGTCCCGCGCGATGTTGGAGAAGATGTTGTCGAGCGCACGCTCCAGTGCCTGGGCCTGGGCATCGGACAGTTCCAGCCCGGACCGGGCACCTTCGCCGGTGGCGGATCCAGGCGGCTGCGTCCATTCGAACTGGTGGGACAGCCCGGCCAGGTCGGCGGCGTTCTGCACCAGTGCTTCCAGATCCACGGACACCCTATCGGCCCCGGCCGGGGCCGCACCGTCTGGAGGGCCTTCCTGCCCTTCAGCCCACTGCGTGGCCTCCAGCAGCTTGCGGGCTCGCGCCTGCGCCAGCGGGGCCTGCCGCTGCAGGCGCTGGGCCAGGCGCGGCAACTGCTCGGGCGTGGCCGCGCCGAATTCCTCGGCCAGCAGCCCCACCCATTGCGCAAGGTTGCGCATGTCGTGCTGCCAGTAGAGCTGCACATGCGCGCGCTGCGCCAGGGCCACGGCCACGGCCTGGGTGCGCTCGCGCATGCGCGAGAGCCAGGTCTGCGCGAACACGTCGAGCACAGCCAGGGCCAGCGCCCGGGCCTCGTCGGTCCGGGCCACGTCGGCCCAGCGCAGCTCAATCTGACAGTCGGGCCCGGCCTGGAGAGTCTGACCTTGCCAGCCGGGCGCTGCGGGAGGTCCCCAGTGCCCCTGCACCGCATCCCCAAACCACTCGCCCTGCCATTGCAGGCCTGCGATGCCAGCGCGCTGCAGCACAGGTCGAGCGCGCTCGGGCCAGCGCAGCGGGTGCATGTCGGCGGGCAGCGCGAGCAGTTGCGCAATGCACTGGCGGATACGCTGCCCCCGGTGCCACACAGCCCAGGCGGCTAGCAGCAGCACCAGCCCCACGGCAACCAGCAGCCACGGCAGCGCGTTCATGGCACATCCATTGGCTCGGCGGGACTCTGGCGCTGGATGCCGAATTTTTTCATGTGGTAGTAGAGCTGCTCACGCTCCAGACCCAGCGTGCGCGCCGCGGCCGTCACGTTGAAGCCGTTGCAGTTCAGCACATGGCGGATGAGCTGCTCGGCCACCTGGTCGCTGGCCTCGCGCACGCCCTCCGACAGCTCGGCCGACACCGACAGGTGCAACCGCCCCTGGGACAGCAGCTCCTGCTGACGCTGCGCGAACCAGGCGGCACGCTGCAGTGCCTGGCGCAGCACATCCAGCGCGACCGGTTTTGACAGGAAGTCAAATGCCCCGGCATGCACCGCCTGCTGACCCACGGTCACTTCATTCTGGCCCGTAAGAACGATGGCGTGCAGCAGGGGCCACCGCGCTACCAGCTCGGCCAGCAGTTGCAGGCCCTCATCCGGACGGCCCGGGCGGGGCGGCAGACCCAGATCAAGGATGGCCACACAGGCTTGTCCCTTGGGCACTTCTTTCTCCTGTTGGCATAGCGCTTCGCGCCGGTCATGGGCCACCAGCACGGTCCATCCATCGTCCTGCAGGGACTGCGCCACCCAGTCCGACAGGACCGGGTCGTCTTCCACCCACAACAGGGGGCAATCGGGATTGCGGCCGCCTGTGGCCGCAGGGCAAGGCAAGGCTTCAGTCATGGTCACCAAAAATGGCTGCCACCGTGGGGCCGATGGCCACGGCAAACCCGGCAAACAGCAATCCAAACCCGCAGACGATGCGCAGCAGCAGCCACTCGGACGGCGTGTCCGCCGTGACCGCCAGGCTCATGTACCCGGCCAGCAGCAACAGAATGCCCACGAACTGCTGCCAGCGGCGGCGCGTCTTGCGGCTGCGCACCACATGGTGCGCATGGGTACGGGCCTGGGCCGAGTCTTCGAAATCCTGGGGCATGGAGCGCCTGCGGTTTCGTCAATTGCACGCCATGCCTGCCGCGCAGAAGCGGATGCTGGCCACGAAGAAATGCGAACTGCCCAGAGGCTGCACCACGACCTCATCGAACGGCTGGGTCGGCGACGGAGCCAGGTCGGCAAAAATGGTGACTGCTCCTCCAACAGCGGGCACCACGGGTGAAACGTAGAGCCCGATATCGCTGCCGTTGCGGCGGAAGGTCACGGCTACCTGTACGGTAGGGTCGAGGCTCAGCACACCGAGCGCGAATTTCTCTGCGGTCTTGCCGTCGAGCTTGAAGCTCAGCGTTTCGGGAAAGCTCAGGCTGGAGTTGTTGTTGTTGCCACAGCCCGTGGTGCACACGCCGATGGCCGTTCCATTGGGAACACCGTTCCGGGAGATGTTGCCGCCGCTGGAGGTGATTGTGATGTTGCCCAGCGCGGCGCCACCGTCGATCGTGATGGAGGTGGTGTTGCTGTCGCGGCCGGAGTAGGACACGGGCGCGATGGAGTTGAGCAGGGCCGTGGTCAGGTTCAGCGCCGTGGGGGCGCCAACGACCGGCGGGGTGACGGGCGGGGTGGCTGCACAGTCGGCCGTGTCCAGCATGCCCCACAGCAGGGCATCGTCGAAGAGGTTCCCGGGCGCCACGTCGGAGCCTGCCGTCTCCGTCTTGAGCTGCAAGACACCTCCGCTGGCATTGGCCAGTTCGTCGGCATTCGCGGGCGGGGGCATTGGCTGGCCGCTTGCAAGCCAGGCTCCCAATCCGGTGGGACCATGGCTGACCAGCGCCCAGGTCTGGGGCTGGGCCGGAGCACCAAACTGCGCGACGGAGGCCGGACTCTGGTAGCTGATTTTGCGGCCCCAGGCATCAAACGCGTCATCGCGTGCCAGGCCCAGGGTACGCCAGGGCACGGTCGTGCCGCCAGGGGCAGCATCCCCGGTGCTTGTGCTCCCCAAGGCGCCGGTGGGCAGAACGCAACCATGCACCGCCCAGTAGGCTTGCAGCGCTTTGCCAATGCGCGCCATGCGCTGCTGGGTCAGTTGCTGCTGCGCCGTTTTTTCGCTCACCTGGCCGGCCAGGCGGATCGCCAGGGTGGCGGCCGCCATGACCAGCAGGCTCACCACAAGCGCCAGGACGGCCCCGCCGGCCTGCCGACGGCGGGCGGCCGCAGCGGCCGTGGAGCGGAAGAAGGGATGTGACATCGGTGGTCAGGGCTTGCGCGGCCCGAGGCCCGCCGCCAGCGCGACGGAAATCACGGTGGGGCGCAGCACGATGTCATCGTAGTAGGCCGCCGGGTTTTCCGCGAAGTCGGCATCGACATAGAAGTCATTGGCTCCAGCCGTGCGCACGGCCGCCGCATTGAAGTTGATGCTCTCCAGCGGCCCAGGGCCGGGCCCGCTGACGGCAGCCACGTAATCGCCTTCGGTACTGAAGCCGCCGATGCGATTGGCACCGTGGCTGATAAGAACATAGGCCACGCCGTTGCTGGCGGTCCGGCTCGCCAGTTCCGCCGCACCTCCTGCCGGACAGGCCACCGCATTGCACACCCGGAAGCCCCGGCTGGCCAGCCAGCCGCTGACGGCCCCGGCCACCGAGGGGTCCAGGGTGGACATGTTCATGCCATTGGTCTGCGTCAGCGCATCCGCCGCCACGGCTGCGCCGGCCCAGACGCGGTAGGTGACGAGGGTGTTCCAGGCATCGGTCGCATCGCCCTGGCTGATGCCCAGCGTCTTCCAGGGCACCACGCCGTTGGTAAGGCCTGGCCCGGTGCAGGCAGCGGTACCAGGATGAGGCTGCTCCAGCCCCTGCTCCGCATTGCCCGGGGGCAGGTCGCCATCCGCCGGGCAGGGCAGGCGGCGGTTGACCATGACGAAGCGCGCCATCGCTTGCTCCAGCGCCTCCAGCTTGGCACGCGTTTCCTTGCGGCGGCTGTTTTCCAGCATGGTATTGGTGGCCGGCAGGAACACCGCCCCGAGCAGGCCCACAATGAGCAGCACCAGGGCCATTTCCACCAGCGTGAAACCGCCAACGCCGCCCGCGCCAGGGCTGCAACGGGCCGGGCGAGTGGTTTTAACACTACTGAAATAATAGCTACTTCCGCTCATGGATAAAGCTCTGGAGGCCTATTTCTTTCGAAATGCATCGGCGGGAACGAGGTCCTGCACGGGCGTACCGCCATCCAGGCTTTGCTGCCCGGGGCGCAACACGATGTCGGGCTCGCCGGCCAAGCGCAGCCGCACGGCCAGGGGCTCAATCACGACGGTGCGGCCCGCCAGCATGTCGCCCTGCCGCAGCATCTCGCCATTGATCCAGGCACTCGCCCCACGGCGGCCTTGCGCCATGCCTTGCAGGACGAAGGACGTGGCAGAGAGCCCCACCGCGTCCCCCGGATTGGCAGAGACCGGGGCTTGCGCCGGAAGGCGTGCGCGTTCGATGGCCTTGCGCTGTTCGGCGCCGAAAAAAAGCCGGGGCCAGCCCGCCACCGCCTCGGCGGACTGCAGCGCGGCCTCTGCCGCAGACACGGAAGCCCAGACCGGCGCCGCCAAGGCGCAGGCCAGGACGACGGATGCGACGGGGACCAGCGCGGGTTTCATGGCGGCAACAACCTGTTCCATGGGTCAGGTGCCTGCATTGTGGCCAGCAGCCGGAACAGGGTCAATGTGCAGAAAGTTGACGCGGCAACGCGCCGCGAACCCTTCGGGCGTGGGCAGCTCCCAGGTGCAGACCACCGGCCGGGAGACCCGCCCATGCGCCTGGTGGTATTGCTGTGCAAAGCGCAGCGCCTCGATCTCGTGCACCCGCGTCAGGGTGTACTCCAGCACATGGCGTGTGACACGGGCTCCCGCGGTTTCAGCCTCGGGCAGCTCCACCACCTGGGGCGCGGCCAGGGTGAAGCTGGCCTGGGATTGCAGCCCCAGGGCTTGTGCTGTGCGCAGCAGGTCTTCCACCCAGATGGCGCGCGGCTCGCCGCCGATCAGGCCCGCCGCCTTGAGCCTGTCGAAGCTGCCACGGTGCGTTTCGATGTCGGCCTGGTCCGTGCGCGCTTCGTCAAGCAGTGCCTGCGCCGCCTGCATCTCCGCCTCGGCCTTCTGCCACCCTGGCTGAAGGATGTACCGCGCCCCCCACAGCCCGCCCCACGCCAGGGCCAGTAGCAGCAGGACGCCGCCCCACCGGAGGGCCACCCCCCGCACCAGCGGGAAAACGATGGCGAACGACTGCTTCATGAACCCGCTCCCTCGGCGGCGCCGCTCTCCTGCTCGGCCCGTGGCGCCAGACACCAGCGCCAGGTTCCAGCGGAGTCGGCCGAGCCCGCCTGCCCGCCCGCGATGACGGCACCGCTCTCGGCCCGCGCCGGATCGGCCAGCACCTTCCATTCGGTCCAGCCGGCCACTCCACGCCCCAGATCATCGAGCAAGGCCTGCCGCGCCCGGGGCAGCAGGGCCGGCGACGGCCGGATCTCGAAGGACCACTGCGTCCAGGTTTTGGTACTTTCGACCGGCGCGGCGGGCTGCTGCCCCGCATCGGCCGACGCACTGGCACAGGCCTGGGGAACCAGCGCCATCTCCATGCGCAGCAGATCGGCCTGGGGCTGCGCCTGCAGGAGCTGACCCAGCCGCCACAGGGGCTCGGGCAGCTGGATGCCGGGCTGCAGTTCGCTCTCGCGCACCTGCATGGCCAGGCGCAGCAACGCGATATCCATGCCGCTGGACGCGATACCCTGGCGCAGAGCCAGGGCCGCTTGGTTCAGGGCCGCGGCCTGCTGCTGGTCCTGGCCTGCCTGCCGCATGCGGTCCAGCAGCCCATGCGCCTGCTGGTAGAGGCCCGCCATGGCTACCAGGGCCAGCGCTGCACCCGCCAGGTGGAGGGACTGCCGCGCCCTGCCCGCCAGAAAATGGCGGCGCAGGTCCGGCGGGGCGAGCTGGCCTGGCGCGCGGCCATGCGCCAGCGCCAGCACGTCGGCCAGCACGCCACTCGGATGGCGCACGGGCACCGGAGGCAGAAGGTTCAGCCCCTGGGCCTGCAAAGCCTCGGCAAAGCCGGGGTCGGGCTGCATCAGCACCACGCCGGGCGAGGCCGCGCGGTCAAGCACCCGGGTGTCCACCAGGTATTTGAGGGTCTGGCCGACCTCCTGTACCTGCTGCTGCGGATCGAGGTCGAGCAGCAGGCGCGAGAACACCGGAACCCGGTCGTGCAACAGCACCATGCGCATGCCATAGGGCAAGGCCAGGCACAGGAACAGCCAGCCGCCTGGCAGTCCATGCTGCAGCCCGGCCCAGCGGGCCATGAGGTAACTGAGTGTCCAGACGCCCTCCACTGGGCGCTGCTGCTGCACTTGTTCATCAAGCAGCGTGCGCAAGGGCTGCGAGGAAACGCCGACCGCGTTGAGCACGAAGGCCTTGGGCAGCAGGGGCTGGCGCGAGGCCGGCTGCCAGGTGGCGCACAGCGACACGTCGGGCAGCAGGGTCTGGAACTGCACCTGGATGAAACTGGCACGGTCCGAACCCATCAGGCCCGGCACCTCGATGCGGACATGGGTTTCCTCGATCAGGTCGGCCACCACACGCACCGGCACGCGCTCGCCCGGCGGCTGGGCCAGCAGCTGGCCAGCGGCGTCGTACCACTGGGCTTGAAGCGGCTGCACCAGCAGCAGCCCGGGCCTTGTGCTTGCCATGAATGTCATGTCCGGATCTTGGAGATGGTGTCGTAGATGGGGCCCAGCACGGCCAGCATGATCCAGCCGAGGATCAGACCCAGCACGACGGTGAGCACGGGCTCGATCAGGGCCTGCACCTTGCCGATAGATTCGTCGATGTCGCGGGTGAAGAAGTAGCTGACATTGCCCAGCGCCTCGTCGAGCGCGCCGGTGGCCTCGCCCACACGCAGCATGCGCACCACCAGCGAAGGAAACAGGTTCTCCATGGCAAAGGCATCGCTGATCGACGAGCCGTTGGCGATGCGCTCGCGCGCACGCACCAGCGCGCGTTGCACGGGCAGGTTGCCGGTGATCTTCTCGCAGTAGCCCAGGGCCTCGATCACCGGGATGCCCGTGCGGTACATGAGGCCGAAGCTGTCGGTCAGCCGCGCCAGGATGATCTTCTTGATGACCGGCCCGACGGCGGGCAGGGCCAGCAGCGCGCGGTGCAGCCGGAATCGGACATCCTCGTTGGCGCGAGCCGCCGCCGACAGGGCCACGATGGCCACGACGGGCGTGGGCAGAATGAGCCACCAGTAGGCCACGAAAGCCTCGGAGATCCAGATCAGCAGGCGCGTCTGGAACGGGATTTCCTGGCCCATGTTGCGAATGAAGCTGACCAGCTGCGGCACCAGGTACACCATCAGGAACACCACCACGCCGGTGATGGTGACGGTGACGAAGGCCGGGTACATGAGCAGCTTCTTGGTCTGCGCCGCCAGTTCGGCCTGCCATTTAAGCGATCGCACCAACTCCCCCAGCACCTCGGCCAGCTGGCCGCTGACCTCGCCCGAGCGCACCAGGTGCACCATCACCTCGGAAAAAATGCCCGGGTCGGCGGCCATGGCGTCAGCCAGCGTGCTGCCGCTCTGGATGCGATCCATCAGGCTGGCCGCCACCTGGCGCAACTCCAGACTGTCAGCGCCATCGCGCAGGTCCTGCAGGGCCGTCATCATGGGCACGCCCGCACGCAGCAGCATCTGCACGTGGAACAGCAGGTTGATGAGTTCGCGCTGGGGCAGGCCCGCCATACGCAATGCACGGCGGCGCACCTCGGAGGCACGAATGAGCGAAAGTCCGGCCGCGCGCAACTGTGCCTGCATGTCGGCCATGTGCAGGGCCGTGATGTCGCCCTTGACGACTTCGCCTGCGGCGTTGATGGCACGGTACCGGAATCTGGCCATGCGCTACCCCGCCAGCCGCACGGTCAGGTCCACCACGCGGCCCACCTCTTCGATGCTGGTGATGCCTTCGAGCACGCGGCGCAGGCCGTCCTCGGCGATGGGGGTGAAGCCGTGGGCCAGCGCATGCGACGACAGCTCGCCCAGGGAAGCATTGCGGGTGATGAGTTCGTCCAGGCTGCTGTCCATGCGCAGCAGCTCCATGATGGCCAGGCGACCCTTGTAGCTCTGGAAGCCACAGGCCTCGCAGCCGCCCGCGTGGGGGCGGTAGACGATGCGGCCCACGGCCTGGTCGCCCAGCACGCGCGCCTCGATGCTGCCCGGTGCCACCTCCACGGGCTCACGGCAGTGCGTGCACAGGCGGCGCAGCAGGCGCTGGGCGACGATGCCGATGATGTTGCCCGCCATCACCTCGGGCGAGACGCCGAGGTCCTTGATGCGCTGGAAACTGCGCAGTGCCGAATTGGTGTGCAGCGTGGTGAAAACCTGGTGACCGGTCATGGCGGCGCGGAAGGCCATTTCGGCCGTGTCCTTGTCGCGCACCTCACCCACCAGAATGATGTCCGGGTCCTGGCGCATCAGCGAGCGCACGCCGTCGGAGAAGTCGATCTTGCTGCCATCGGCGATGGAGGTCTGCCGGATGCGCGTGATGGGGTACTCCACCGGATCTTCCAGCGTCATGATGTTGACGCTTTCCTCGTTCATGTGGCTGAGGACGGAGTACAGCGTGGTGGTCTTGCCCGAACCCGTGGGTCCGGTCACGAGGATGATGCCCTCCGGGCGCGCCAGCATCAGGTTGAGGATGTCGTACTGCCGGTCCGTCAGGCCCAGCTTGTCGTAGTCCACGATGCCGCGCTTGGCGTCGAGCACCCGCAGCACAAAATTCTCGCCATGGATGGTGGGCTGCACGGCAGCGCGGAAGTCCACGTTGCGTCCGCCGATCGACAGCGACACGCGGCCGTCCTGCGGCGCGCGGCTTTCGGCGATGTTCATGCCCGCCACCAGTTTGAGGCGCACCAGCATGCCCGACCAGTAGCGGCCGTGCAGCACGCGCACCTGGCGCAGCACGCCGTCAATGCGGTAGCGGATGCGCAAGAACTGCCCCTCGGGTTCGAAGTGGATGTCCGAGGCAAGCTTGTGCACCCCGTCCGACAGCAGCGCATCGACCAGGCGCACCACCGGATGGCTGTAGCCGCCCTGCCCCTGCGTGAGCGAGGCCATGTCGATCTGGCCGGTCTCGATCTCGTGGATGATGCCATCGATCGACAGCTCGTAGCCGTAGAACTGGTCGATGGCGGCCAGCACGTCGGCTGCGCTGGCCAGGCGCCAGGAGATGCTCACGCCCAGGCCCACGTGGGCGCGGATCTGGTCGGCGGCGATGATGTCGTTGGGCTTGGGGCTGGCCAGCACCAGCTTCTGCGTCTCGGGCGTGAACGACACCGGGAACACCTGGAAGCGGCTGGCCATCGCCTTGGGCAGCCGCTGCAGGGCCTCGGGGTCGGCCAGCACCGTCTGCAACAGAATGGTCTGCTGGCCCAGGGTCTGGCCCAGGGCCTCGCGCATGGCCTCTTCGGTCACGAAGCCCAGCGCGATCAACGCGTCGCCGAGCTGCTTGCCGGTCTTCTTCTGTTCGAGCAGGGCGATCTGGAGCTGGTCGGCCGACACCAGCCC
The DNA here is from genome assembly GCA_024709845.1 of Burkholderiaceae bacterium. Lineage (GTDB taxonomy): Bacteria > Pseudomonadota > Gammaproteobacteria > Burkholderiales > Burkholderiaceae_C > Simplicispira. The sequence continues at coordinate 10,753 of JANJVX010000167.1, forward strand.
CATGTGCTGCAGGCGGTCGCCCAGACGCATGGCCGGGCGTGCGGGAGCGGCGGTGGATGGGGCTTCGGTCATTGGAACAGCAGCTCCTGCAGTTCGGCCTGCCGGTACTCGATGGATTTCACGGGAATACCCGCGCCGCCCATTTGCAGTGCCAGGCGGTACAGGCGCAGCGCCTCGGCATAGCGGCGCGACTGGTCGAGCGCCACCGCCAGGTTGTAGGTGTAGGCCGCCTGCTCGGGCGCGAGCGACTGCGCCAGCGTGAGCGGCCCCAGCGCCTCGGCCCAGCGGCCCTGCCGACCCAGCAGGTTGCCCAGCGCGGACTGCGCGGCCGCGTCGCGCGGACGGGCCTGCACCCATTCCTGCAAGCGGCTCTCGGCGGTGGCCGGGTCGGATTCGGACAGGATGGCCAGCAACCCCGTGCGCGCGGTGGCGTTGTCCGGCCACAGCTGCAGGCTGCGCTGGTAGGCCGTCCAGGCCTCCTGCAACTGCTTCTGGCGGTGCAGGGCCACGGCCAGCCCCAGCGTGGCGTCGGGATCGTCGGGCCGCTCGGCCAGCACCTGGCGGTACAGGGCCTGGGCCCGCGCCGCATCGCCCTGCCCCAGGGCCGCCCAGGCGTCCTGCAGGTGGCGCTGCGCCAGCGAGCGCACCAACTCGGGCGCCACGGACGGAGCCGCAGGGCGGGGCCGTCCCTGCGCCACGGCATCGCGGCCCACCGGCGCGGGCCGTGCTGGCCGCTCGGTCTCGGGCACCGCCGGTGCCTGGGGCGCGGGCGCCGCGGCGGCACGCTGTGCGGCGGGCGGTTTGGCGCGCGCGGGCAGGGCCTCGGACGCGGGCGCGGGGGAAGGCGGCGCCGGCATATCCGGGGCGGGCACCCCGGCGGCCACCGGTGCAGGCACGGTCTGCGCCTCGGTAGCCTGGGCCGCGCCAGCTTCCGAAGCGACCTCTGCAGGACCAGGCTCCGGCACCACGGGCGCGGCCGACGGCAGCGCCACCGCCATGAGACCGCCCTGGCTGGCCTGCCAGTAGTTCCAGCCCAGCCAGGAAACCACCGACAACGCCAGCCCGGCCAGCAGCCCGAACACCATGCGGCGCGTGCGCACCCGGGGATCGGGCGCGGCGGCGGCATGCACCATGGTGTGCGCGGCTTCCCGCGCCGCGGCAGCGGCCGGCGCGGGGCGCGCGGGCTGTGGCGGGGGTGCTTCTGGAGCGGGCGGCGGTGGTGCCACCGGCTCCGGAGCCTGGGAGACCGGTGCGGCATCATCGGCCGGGGCCAGCGACAGCGGGCGCTGCTCGCTGCGCTGCAGGGCATCAAGCAACAGGCTCACCGCACGCTCCTTTCCGCCGGCGCATGGGCGGGCGCGTTCTGCGGACGCTCGGGCATGGCGCGCAGAGCCTCGCTCAGGTGGGGCTCGAAAGCCTGGTGGTCCCCCGCCAGGCTGGCATGCTGGACCACGGTGGGACGCAGGAAGATGACCAGTTCGCTCTTGGCGCTGCTGCGCTTGCGGTACTTGAACAGTTCACCCAGCATGGGCAGGCTTCCCACGCCCGGGGTCTGGTCGGTGCTGCCCGCCACGTCTTCGCGCATCAGCCCCCCCAGCACCGCCGTGTCGCCCGAACGCACCTTGATGACCGATTCCAGTTCGCGCGTCTGGATCTGCGGGATGCGGCTGGACACCTCGTTCACGGTCATGCCCCCGGCGCGCGCCTGCGCCAGGTAGATGGGCACGGCCGGGTCCTCCACGTAGCCCACCACGCGCGACAGCGTGGGGCGCAGGATCAGCGTGACCTGATCACCTTCACCCACCTGGGGCATGACGTTCATCACGAAGCCGACCGACACCGTATTGGGTGTGGAGGTCAGCGTGAAGGTCGCTGGCGACGTCCCCGTTCCCGGCGTGTAGTTGGCCGAGAGGGTGAAATACACCAGATCCTCGGTCACCTTGAGCAGGGCCGCCTGGTTGTTGAGCGCGCTGATCTTGGGGCTGGAGAGCACCTTGGTGTTGCCGAACGACTCCAGCAGCCGCAGGGCCATGCCGATCTGCGTCAGCCCGCCGGCGGCGCTGGTGTACGAGGGCGTGATGGAGGCCATGCTCGGAATGACGCCCCCGACCGGAACGCCCGAAGGCAATGAGCTGCCCGTGGGGCCAAGTTGCAGCATGGGCAGACCACGGCGCAGCACCGTCCAGTTGATGCCCTGCTGGTACTCGTCGGACAGGTTCACCTCGACGATGGTCGCCTCAATCATGACCTGGCGGCCCGCGCTGAGCATCACCCGGTCCATGAACTCGCGCACCCGCATGTGCTGGCGGTAGGTGGCGCGCACCGAAATCACGCCGGTTTCAGGGTTGGCGATGACGGAAGCCGACTCGCGGAACCGCGCGGGCGCGACCGAAGGCATTGAAGCCACGGCGGCTGCGGGTGCGGCATTCGGCGCGCCGGGCGCCGCCGAAGCCGGCGCCACAGGCGCGGAAACCACGGGGGCCGCTGGCGCGGGCGCTGCCCCGGCGGCGGCCTCGGTCCCTTCGGGCAGCAGCTTGTCGGTCTCGCGCAGCAGGTCGCGGATGTTCTGTGTGAGCGTTTCCCAGAACTTGTTGTTCGACGTGTTGGCCAGTGAACTGCTGGAACTGTTGCCGGCGCCCGTGCTGCCCCCGCCGGCCCGCGAGATGCTGGAGCTGGCAGCCACCTCGCTGCGCGCCTCGCGCGCGACGTTCGGGTAGTCCACCCGGTAGTGCCGCAGCACGGGCGAGTCGGGCATCACGAACAGGTTGCGCCCCTCCATCTCGTAGCGCATGTTCACCTGCAGGGCCGCACGGTCGAGGATCTCGGGCAAGGTCTGGTCGATGGCATTGATGCTCACGGTGCCCGCCAGGTCGGGGTGCACGTCGAGGTTCAGGCGGGCGTCACGGGCCACGGCGAACAACAGGTTGCGAATATCCACGTTGTGCACGCTGACAGAGAACTGGTCGGCGCGCGTGCGCCCTGGGCTGGGCGGTGGGGGCAGCAGCGGTGCATCGACCAGCGCGGGCGGCTTGCCCTGCGCCACGGCCTCGGGGCGCAGGTGGCCGCCCCCCGGCAGCGGTGGCGTGGCCGCGCAGCCCGCCAGCACCAGTGCCAGGACGAGCGCCGGGGCGAAGCGGGCCGACGGGCTGCGGCGCCGGGCGGTGGACTGCGGAAAGGCTTGGGGCGTCATGCGGAAAATGCGGTTCATGTGGGCGCACGCTCAGGGTAGGACTCGGTACGCAGGCGGTCCAGGGTGCGGACCATGGGACGGCGGGCCTTTATCGGGGCCGAGAATTGCTGCAGGGCCTGCACGGCCTGCTCACGGGTGGCATAGCGGCCGACATAGACGGCCCAGAGCCCGGCACGGCTGGCCTCCGGGGCATATTGCCGGTCCTGCACCCAGACTTCACCCGCCTCGCGGGCCTGGTCCAGCAGGCGCAGGGCGCCAGCAGCATCGGCGGCCAGGCCGATCTGCAGAACGCGGAAGTCCTGCGCCGGGTCGTCGAACACGCCGCGGGTATGCAGCACCGCATCGCGCAATGGCCCGGGAAGTCCGGCATAGCGTTCGGCCAGCGCCGTGGCGGGCTCGGCCGAAGGGGTGGCGGCAACTGCCGTGGGCGGCGAGTCCGACGCGCTGGCAGGCACATCGGGGGGCTGGGCCATGGCGTCGGCGCCATCGCTGGACACTGCAACGGGGGGAGAGGTCACCGGTTCCAAGGCAGAGACCGCCGACGGCATGGGCGCGGCGACGGCCGGCACGGGCACGGCACGCTGGCCCAGGCCGTAACCCACCGCTCCACCCGCACCCAGGCCCGCCAGGCCCAGCGCCAGCCAGAGCAGCGGCCGCAGACCCCTGCGGGAGCCTTGGGCAGCGGGGACTCCCGCCTTGAATTCGGCCACGGCCAGTTGCACATGGGTCCGCCCGACTTGGCGTGCCCCCTGCGCGAATGCCGCCAGCAACGCCTTGTCGGCCAGCAGATGGATGGCCCGGATGCGTCCCCCCGAGGCCTGCACCAGTTGGCGCTGGGCCCGGGGCTCGAACAGCGCGCCGCCCTGCCAGCCGGCGCGGCGCAGGCGGTGGTCCATGTAGGCGGCGGAATCGGGCGCGTTGAGCGGCCGCAGGTCGAAGCGATGCACCACACGGTCGCGCACCTGGCGCAGGCGCGGCTGGGCCAGCAGGGCGTCCAGCTCGGGCTGTCCGAACAGCACGATCTGCAGCAGCTTGCGCTGCGCGGTTTCCAGGTTGGACAGGAGCTTGACCTCCTGAAGCGACTCGGGTGGCATGGCCTGCGCCTCGTCGATCAGCACCACCGCCCGGCGGCCCTGGGCGTGGCGCTCCAGCAGCGCGGCCTGGATGGCCAGCACCAGCGGCTGACCTGCGGGCACCTTGAGATCCCAGTCGGCCACAAGGGATTGCAGGATCTCGCGCGGCCCGAAGGAGGGATTGGCCAGGTAGACCAGATCGACCTGCCCGCGCGGCAGGCGATCAGCCAGCATGCGGCACAGCATGGTCTTGCCGCTGCCCACCTCGCCCACCACGGTGATGATGCCGTCGTCGTCGAGAACGGCATGGTGCAAGGCCTCCAGAATGGCGCCCCGCGCCTGCCCCTCGAAAAAGAATTTACCGTTGGGCGTGATGCCAAACGGAGCTTCACTCAGCCGAAAGTGATCCAGGTAGAGAGAAGACAAAGCAAATTCTTTTTAAATCAATGGTTTAGATGCAAATCTTGAAAATGATAGTGCATTGCAGCGCCCTTGGGGAAGAGATGTAACCCTTTGTTGACCCTGGTGTGGCGCAAATCCTCCAAGGCATTGCGCCTAGCGGCGCTGCCAGATGGCAGCAAAGAAACCATCGGTCTGGTGCCGGTGCGGCCACAAACGCAGGTAGCGGCTGCCGGTTTCGCCGCCGCTGCACAGGCTGGCGGCGTCCGGCACCTTGAGCTGGGCCAGTAGTTCACCCGCATCAAGCGGCATGAAGTCGCGCTGCGCCGCCGTGAAGGCCTCGGCGATGGCCTCGTTCTCCTGCGGCAGCACGCTGCAGGTGGCATACACCAGGCGGCCACCGGGCTTGAGCAGGCGCGCGGCGCTCTCCAGGATGGCGGCCTGCTTGACCACCAGTTCCTCCAGCGCCTGGGGCGTCTGGCGCCACTTCAGGTCGGGGTTGCGGCGCAGCGTGCCCAGGCCCGAGCATGGGGCGTCGACCAGCACGCGGTCGATTTTGCCGGCCAGGCGCTTGACGCGCTCGTCGCGCTCGTGCGCCAGGGCTGCTGGGTGCACGTTCGACAGGCCGCTGCGCGCCAGCCGGGGCTTGAGCGCGTCGAGCCGGTGGGCCGACACGTCGAAGGCGTACAGCCGCCCGGTGCTGCGCATCGCCGCGCCAATGGCCAGCGTCTTGCCGCCCGCGCCGGCGCAGAAATCGACCACCATCTCGCCGCGCTTGGCGTCGAGCAGCAGGGCCAGCAGTTGCGAGCCCTCGTCCTGCACCTCGATGGCACCACGCACGAAGGCCGGCAGCTTGGCTAATGCGGGCTTGCCCACGGCACGCAGACCCCAGGGGGAGTACGGTGTTGCTTCTGTTTTGATAGCTGCTTGCGCAAGCTCCTTCTGCACTTCGGCCCGTTTTTCCTTCAAAACATTGACACGCAGGTCGAGCGGCGCGCTGGAGGCCAGTGCCTGCACCAGGGGCCAGAAGTCGCCGCCGAGCTGATCCTTGAGCGGCTGCGCCAGCCATTCGGGCAGGTTGTGGCGGTGGCGTTCGAGCAACTCGCTTTCCTGCACGGCGTCGCACTGGTCGAGCCACTGCTTTTCACGGTCGTTCAGCGCCCCCTTGAGGAAGTCGCGCGGGCCGTGCTGGGCCTTCGGGTTGCTGCGGCGCGCCTCTTCGTCCTGCCAGTGGGCAAAGCCGAGAATGGCCAGGCGCCGCTCTTTCGGCCCGGAGCCCGAGGGCGCCATGTGGTCGAACAGCAGCTTCTTGCGCAGCACGGTGTAGACGGTTTCGGCCAGGGCCGCGCGCTCGCGCTGGCCCAGCCCCCGGTGGTCACGGAAAAAACGGGACACCACGGCATCGGCCGGGTGTTCGAAGGTGAGGGTGAGCCTGACGAGTTCCGCGCAGGCTTCCAATAAGGCGTTGGGATGCATGGGGCGATTGTCCCATCCCCGGCCTTGCCCCGGTGCCGCAGCAGGTCAGCGCGTGAACACCGGGTCGGCAGCGTGGCGGCGGATGTCTTCGAGCGAAGGCGACTCGCCCGCCCGCAGCACCAGCACGGGACCGGGCAGGCCCAGCTGGCGCTCCAGGCTGCGGCACAGACCGAAGCACTCGTCATCGTCCTGCCCCGGCAATTCGACGAACAGCAGATAGGCCCGGCGCCGCGGAAACTCGCGCAGGTACTTGCGCACCAGCCAGGCGCGGGCCACCGGCAGGCAGCGGGTCAGTTCGGCCTGCAGCTCCATCTGCTCGAAGGCGCTGAGGTCGTGCCGCGTGACGCGGCTGAAAAACGGCGAACCCGAGAGTTCCTCCCACGCGCGTTCCTCGGCCTCCTGGGCGCGCTCCAGGCGCTTGCGCCACTGCTTGAAGGCGGCGGCGTCATGCTCCATGCCGGGCCGGGGCGTCTCCAGCTCGGCCAGTGCGGCGCGCGCCGTCCACCAGCGCTCGGCATCGTCGGCGTCCCACAGGCGCTGCAGGCACTGCAGCCGGGCCTCACGGTCGTCCTCGGGCAGGTTCTGCACCAAGCCACGCAGCGCCCCCGGGTGCTCGGCGCTGCGCTCCAGCGCCCGCTCTTTGAGCGGGCGGACGACGGCGCGCGGGTCGAGGTGGCGGCTCAGGCGTGCCAGTTCCACCAGCTCGTTCGCATTGTTCTGCGCCATGCCGGCGGTCAGCGCCTGCACGCGCTCGCGCACACGGGCCAGCCAGGCGTGGTGCAGCTTCCATTCGGTGGCATGGTCGCGGCACCACTGTTTGTCGAACAGGGCCAGCCACTGCTTGGCATCCGAGCCCAGCAGGTCCATGGCACCGCCCCGGGACCACTCGGGCAGGATCGGCGGAGTCTCCAATGCCTCGATGCGGTCGCGCAGGCCGGGGTGCGTGTCGTCCACGCTGCTGATGCGCTTGAGCGCCTGGCGCAGCGCATCGTTGGCAAAAGCGGCATCGGGCATGCGCGCCAGGCGCCGGCGCAGGGAGCGGTAGGGGCCCACGGGCAGGGGGTTGTCGGCCGCCTTGCTCCAGTGGCGCGCCCAGAACTGGGTCTGCAACCACGCGCCGCGCACCTCGATCTCGGTCAGCGCTGCCGCTGCCACGTCGCGGCCCAGGAGCTTGCCGGCGATGCGGTCGGCCTCGTACTCGTCCTGGCGCGCCAGGGCAAAGGTCTTGGCCGCGAAGCGCGGGAAATACCAGCGCATGAATGCCTGCGTGGCCAGGGCCACCGGGCTGGTGTCATCCCCCAGGCCCTGGTACAGGCGCATCCAGGCCAGGCGCGTGCGGTAGATCCAGGCGGCAAAGCGCCCATGGTCGCCGCGCAGGTGGCCGTATTCGTGGGCCAGCACGGCAAGAAAGCGGGGGCGGTCCAGCGCCATGAGCAGGGGCAGGCCGATGGTGAGGTGGTTCACCGCACCACCCAGCAGACCGTAGCGCGGAAGTTGCTGGATGCTGGCGTTGAATTCGCCGTTGAGGGTGACGCGGTGGATGGGCGGCCCCTTGATTTTGCGGCGGATGCGCTCCAGCGCTTCGAACAGGGCCGGTGCCTCCACGGCGGTGATCTCGACGCCCTCCGGCGCATCCAGCCGGATCCACAGGGCGCGGAAACTGGTCCAGAACAGCGCCAGGGCGGCGAGCAGCAACAGCACCAGCCCCAGCCGAAAACGCCCCTGCAGCAGCTGCGGCACCACCCAGGCCAGCGCCGCCACCGCCAGCGCCAGGCAACCGAGCACCCAGGCGTAGCCCAGGGCCGCGAAAGCCGCCACGCCGCGCCGGTAGGCGCGGCTGTTCTCGGCACTGGCATGCTCGCTCATGCGCACCAGGTGCACAAAATCTGCCTGTTCCAACGATGTCCCCCGGATGTTTGATGACCGCCATCCTACCCACGAACGACAGCCTGCCCCCCTTGATCACCACACCGCCCGGTCTCTACCGGCACTACAAAGGACAGCTTTATGAAGTGCTGGGCACCGCGCGCCACAGCGAAACGCGCGAGTCCATGACGGTGTACCGCGCGCTCTACGGCGAGCATGGCCTCTGGGTGCGGCCCGCAGCAATGTTCCAGGAAGCGGTGCAGGTCGACGGCGTGCTGCGTCCCCGGTTCGAGCCCGTCAAAAAAATTGAATGAATCAGCCTCCAGGCCAATAACAGCAAGCGCAAGCAGCTATATTTTTTGAATCAGCCGTGCCACAGCGCGCGGGTAAATCAGGTGCTCCTGCGTCAGCACGCGGGCGGCGAGCTGCTCGGCCGTGTCCCCTTCGAGCACCGGCACCACGGCCTGCTCGACGATGGGGCCCACATCCAGCTCGGCCGTGACCTGGTGCACCGTGCAGCCAGCGAACCGGCAGCCGGCGTCGATGGCGCGCTGGTGCGTGTGCAGCCCGGTGAAGGCGGGTAGCAGCGAGGGGTGGATGTTGACCAGCCGCCCCGCGTAGTGGGCCACGAATCCGGGTGTGAGGATGCGCATGAAGCCGGCCAGCACCACCAGTGCCGGGTCGTGGCGGTCGATCACCGCGGCCAGCGCTGCGTCGAAGGCCTCGCGGCTGGGAAACGGCTTGTGGTCCAGCACCTCGGTGGCGATGCCCTGCTCGCGCGCGAAGGCCAGGCCCTTGGCGTCGGCCTTGTTGCTCACCACGGCGGCCACGCGCGCGCCCAGGCGGCGCTCCCAGTGCTCCTGCTGAGCGGTCTTCACGATGGCCGCCATGTTGGAGCCGCCGCCAGAGATCAAAATCACGATGTTCTTCATTTGCCTTGATTATCTAGGAGGCCTTTGCGCCATGCTCTTCGACCCCACCACCCGCCCCCTGACCGCCAACGAAGCCCGCGTGCTGGCCACGCTGATGGAAAAAGCCCGCACCGTGCCCGACAGCTACCCGCTCACGCTCAATGCCGTGGTGACGGGCTGCAACCAGAAAACCACGCGCGACCCGGTGATGAACCTCGGCGACGCCGAGGCACAGGAGGCGCTCGACAGCCTCAAGCTGCTGACGCTGGTGTTCGAGACCAGCGGCGGCCGCGCCACGCGCTGGGAGCACAACTTCCAGCGCGCCGTGGGCGTGCCCGAGCAGTCGGCCGTGCTGCTGGGCCTGCTGATGCTGCGTGGCCCGCAGACAGCGGGCGAGCTGCGCATCAACGCAGAGCGCTGGTACCGCTTCGCCGACATCTCGTCGGTCGAGGGCTTTCTCGACGAGCTGCAGGAGCGCAGCGCGGAGAAAGGCGGCCCGCTGGTGGTGCTGCTGCCGCGCGCGCCGGGAGCCCGCGAGCCGCGCTGGGCGCACCTGCTGTGCGGCCCGGTGGATCCATCCGCCCCGGCTGGCGCCAGCGCAGACGGGCACGCGCCCGCCCTGCAGGCACGCGTGGAGGCGCTCGAAGCCGAGGTAGCTGCATTGCGCGCCACGGTGCAGCGCCTGTGCGCAGAACTCGGGTTGTCCCTGAACGCGCCTGCCGGCGACTGAACGGGGCCATTGTCTCCATTTGGACAGGCGAAAAACGAACGACCGTGCTACAAATACGACTTCTCAGGAGACACACCGTATGGATCTCGCATTTACCCCCGAAGAACAGGCCTTTCGCGAAGAAATTCGCGCCTGGGTTCACAGCAACCTGCCCAAGGAGATTTCGCACAAAGTCCACAATGCACTGCGCCTGACGCGCGATGACCTGCAGGGCTGGGCGAAGATCCTGGGCAAAAAGGGCTGGCTCGGCTTTGGCTGGCCCCAGCAGTTCGGCGGCCCCGGCTGGACGGCCGTGCAGAAGCACCTCTTCGAGGAAGAGTGCGCTTTGGCGGGCGCCCCGCGCATCGTGCCGTTCGGCCCCGTGATGGTGGCCCCGGTGATCATGGCGTTTGGCAACGCCGAGCAGCAAAAGCGCTTCCTGCCCGGCATCGCCAGCGGCGAAGTGTGGTGGAGCCAGGGTTACAGCGAACCGGGCTCCGGCTCGGACCTGGCCAGCGTCAAGACCCGCGCCGAGCGCGTGGGCGACAAGTACATCGTCAACGGCCAGAAAACCTG
>JANJVX010000169.1 GCA_024709845.1 Burkholderiaceae bacterium
AGGCATTGTCGGCGGCAGTTTCGGGGTTGGGATGGAAGCGCTGGGGGCGCACCATCACCACGGCGGTGGGGGCCTGGAGGGAAGCAGGGAGCATGGGGGTGGGCGTGTTCTCAAAGCAGTTGCAGCGAATTTTGCGCAAGGCGCCTGCCAACAAATAGCCCCCAAACTGTTCGAAATGCACCGAAAATTGGCATATTGCCAACCATTGACAACACCATGACCAAACTGGACGACACCGACCGCGAAATCCTCAGCATTCTGCGTGCCGATGCCCGCACGCCGGTGGCCACGCTGGCGCACAAGCTGCGCGTGTCACGCGGCACGGTGCAGAACCGGCTGCGCAAGATGGAGGAGGGCGGCGTGATCGTGGGCTACACCGTGCGCCTGCGGCCCGATTCGGAGCCGCAGCGCATCCGCGCCTGGATGTGCATCGCCGTGGAGGGCAACGCCGCGCCCGAGGTGATCCGCGCGCTGCGCGGCGAGCCCATGGTGGGCACGCTGCACACCACCAACGGCCGCTGGGACATCGTGGCCGAGGTGCGCGCCGAGAGCCTGGAGGCGTTCGATGCCGCGCTGGGCCGCATCCGCCTCACGCCGGGCATTGCCAACACCGAGACCAGCATCCTGCTGTCCACCTACAAGGCGTGACGCGAGCGCACGGCGAAACCGTCCTTACCCCCCTTCGGGGGCGTGGCGCAGGAACTGGCCATCGGGCTGGGCGCGCATGACGCAGTTGCGGCCTCCGTGCTTGCCTGCATAGAGGGCCTGGTCGGCCCGGTGCAGCACGGCGTCGAGCACGTTCTCGTCGGGGAGCCGCTGGGCCACTCCCAGGGTGGCGCTCAGGTGAATGGTGTGCCCACCGTGCACCACCGGGGTGGCTGCCAGCCGCTGGGCAAAGCGCAGGGCCACCACGGCTGCCTGTTCCAGCGTGGCGCCGGGCAGCAGAACGGCGATTTCCTCGCCGCCCATGCGGCCCACGCTGTCGATGGCGCGAAAGCTCTCGTGGTAGAGCCGGGCCACCTGGCGCAGCACCTCGTCGCCCGCGGCATGGCCGAACTGGTCGTTGATCTTCTTGAAGTGGTCCAGGTCCAGCAGCACGACCGACAGCGGGCTGGCGTCGCGCTCGGCGCGGGCCAGGTCCAGCGCAAAGCGCCGCCCGAACTCGCGGCGGTTGAGCAGGCCGGTCAGGGGGTCGGTGGTGGCCTGGCGCTGCAGTTCGGCCTGCAGCGCGGTGCGCCGGGCGATCTCGTCCTGCAGGGCCGCGTTGGCCTGCTGCAGGCGGCTGCGCACCACGAATTCCTGGCGCTGCGCCCGTTGCAGGCGGTTGGCCGAGATGAATCCCACCACTGCGGGCAGCGTCAGCAGCAGTGTCAGCCCGGGGGCCAGGGACAGGGCGGTGCCCGTCAGCAGCAGGGTGAGCACCGAGCCTGCGATGCCCGCCAGGGCCACCCAGACGCCCAGGGCCACCCGCCCCGGCACAAAGATGAACAGGCTGAGGTTCACGATCATGACCATGCCGATGGTCCAGGTCCGCATTTCGGGCCGCAGCAGCAGGAACAGAAAGAAGAATGGATAGCCCGCCATTTCCAGGCACATGACCATGCGCCCCTGGGGCGCCAGGTGCGGACGGGTGCGCAGGGCCTGGGCGGCCATCAGCAGCAGCAGGGCGGTGGCGGCCCGGTACCCGAGAAGCGCCCAGAACACGCGGCTGCCTCCCAGGGCCTGGTAGTCCGGCAGGGCAAACAGCAGCAGCAGGGCGGCCCAGACCCACAGGGCGATGCGCAACTGCCGGGCCATGCGGCCCTGTACGTCGGCACGGTACGCCTGCTCGGTGGCGGCGTCGGTGAACTCGGCGCGCCAGAGCGAGAGCGGTGGGGTCGGGGCGGTCTCCATGGGGGCTCGGGGCGTGTGTTTACGTCAGGTTACAACATTGCGCCGGTGGCGGACATGGCGGCCAGGGTTTTCCTGGGGGAGAGGCGTGGCTGCAACCTGTGCGACAGCCGGTACGTGGTTCCCACAATGCAGGGGGCGGGCCGCTGCAGTTCAATCGGGCGTTTTGTCCCTTCAGGAGCCCTTCATGCAACGTCGAAACATCCTCCAGTGGGGCGCCGCCGCGCTGGCTGTTGCCGCCTCTCTGGGCACCGCCCAGGCCCAGAGCTTTCCGGCCAAGCCCATCAAGCTCGTGATCGCCTTCCCGGCGGGCGGCCCGACCGACATCACCATGCGCGCGCTGGCCGACAGCGCCGGCAAGATCCTGGGCCAGCCGGTGATCGTCGAGAACAAGCCCGGCGCCGGCGGCACGCTGCCCGCGCAGGGCCTGCAGACCGCCCAGCCCGACGGCTACACGCTGGCGCAGATCCCGCTGGGCGTGTTCCGCCTGCCCTACACCACCAAGATCAACTGGGACCCGGTGAAGGACATCAGCTACGTGCTCAATGTCACGGGCTATGCCTTCGGCGTCGTCGTGCCGGCCGATTCGCCGCTCAAGACCTGGACGCATTTCGTCGCCTGGGCCAAGGCCAACCCCGGCAAGCTGAGCTACGGCTCCACCGGCACCATGACCAGCCCGCACCTGACGATGGAGCTCATCGCACAGCAGCTCGGCCTGGAACTGCTGCACGTTCCGTACAAGGGCAGCGCCGACCTGATGCAGGCCACGCTGGGCGGGCAGCTCATGGCGGCGGCCGACTCCACGGGTTTTGCCCCGCAGGTCGAGGCTGGCAAGCTGCGCGTGCTCAACACCTGGGGCGCGGAGCGCCTGGCCAAATTCCCCGACGCGCCCACGCTCAAGGAGCTGGGCCTGGACATCGTGCAGAACTCGCCGTTCGGCATTGGCGCGCCCAAGGGCACACCAGACGCCGTGGTCAAGCGCCTGCACGACGCCTTCAAGCAGGCCATGGAGCAGGATGTCTACAAGACGGCCCTGGCACGTTACGACATGGTGCCCATGTACATGAGCAGCGCGCAATACCAGAAGTTTGCCCAGGACACCTTCGCGCGCGAGAAGGCGCTGGTGGAAAAACTGGGCCTCGCGAAGTAGGACGCACCCCCTGCGCCGCTGTGCTGCTTCCCCCTCTCGCCGCGCTGCGCTGGCGGGAGGGGGACGCCCCCAGCGCACGCAGGTGAAACGCTGCTGCGCAGCCAGGGCGGCCCTTGCGCGGGAGCGCTGGCCTGGGGCGTGCCTGTTGAGTTGTTCCGCTCGCTTGCCGTGGCAGCCGACGCGCACCGGGGGGTGCTCTTGATCGGGCCGCCGCGATCCGTGTGATGATCCGTGCCGGCATTGAACGGACACATTCCCATGGCAACCCCCTCCGACAGCATCAGCATGGCCCTGTTTTGCGACTTTGAAAACGTCGCCCTGGGCGTGCGCGATGCGCAGTACGAAAAATTCGACATCAAGCCCGTCCTGGAGCGCCTGCTGCTCAAGGGCAGCATCGTGGTCAAGAAGGCCTATTGCGACTGGGA
>JANJVX010000174.1 GCA_024709845.1 Burkholderiaceae bacterium
GCTGTCGCCGCAGGCGCTGGCAGCCTGGGCGCTGGGCTTTTTGCTCATCACCTGCACGGCCTACAGCCAGGTCGGCATTGCCCACCAGTCCTGGGGCGCGCGACTGGGCGGCGGTGAAGTGCAGCGCGGCCGCATCGTCGCCTGGCGTGAAGGCGCAGCGCTGCTGGGCGTGGTGCTGGCCTCGCTGCTGCCCAGCCTGCTGGGCATTCCGGTGATGCTGGCAGCCTTTGCCGCCCTGCTGCTGCTGGGCTGGCTGGCCTGGACGCGTGCACCACGCCCGGTGACGGCCCCCGCGCATGCGCCCGCCGCCGCCAGCCTGTGGCACCCCTGGCGCCAGGCCGCGTTCCGGCGCTTGCTGGCGGTGTTCATGCTCAGCGGCATTGCCAGCGCCATCCCGGCCACGCTGGTGCTGTTTTTCATCCAGGACCGGCTGCAGGCCCCGCCCGCGCAGGTGCCGCTGTTCCTGGCCAGCTACTTTCTCTGTGCGGCCCTGTCGATGCCGCTGTGGCTGCGCGCCGTGGCGCGCTGGGGGCTGGCGCGCACCTGGCTGGCGGGCATGCTGCTGGCCGTAGCGGTGTTTTTGTGGGCCGCCGGGCTGGGCGCGGGCGACGGCACGGCCTTTCTGGTGGTGTGCGCGCTCTCGGGCGTGGCCCTGGGCACCGACCTGGCCCTGCCCGGCGCGCTGCTGGCCGGCGTGATCGCCCAGCAGGGCGACAGCGGCCGCCACGAGGGCGCCTACTTTGGCTGGTGGAACTTTGCCGCCAAGCTCAACCTGGCCCTGGCGGCCGGGCTGGCCCTGCCGCTGCTGGGCGCGCTGGGCTACAGCCCCGGCACGCGCGACCCCGAAGGGCTGGCCATGCTGGGCTGGGCCTATGCCCTGCTGCCCTGCGCCCTCAAGCTGCTGGCCGCCGCCAGTCTGTATGCCCTGATCCTGCGGCCCACCCCGGCGGTGCACCGCCCCACCCTGCAAGGAAGAACATGATGCAACGCCGCCTGCTCCTCGCCGCTGCCGCTACTTCGCCCCTCTGGCTCTCAGGCTGCGCCAGCCAGAACCTCGACGGCTATGCCCGCGAGCAGCCTGTGCTCGACCTGGCACGCTACTTCAACGGCACCGTGGACGCCCACGGCATCTTCCAGGACCGCAGCGGCCAGATTGTCAAACGCTTTACGGTGGTGATGGACTGCCGCTGGGACGGCCCGAATGGCGTGCTGGACGAGGCCTTCACCTATTCCGACGGCGCGACCCAGCGCCGCATCTGGCGCCTCACCCAACATGCCGACGGTCGCTACACCGGCAGCGCCGACGACGTGGTGGGCCAGGCCGAGGGCCGCGTGGCGGGCAATGCCTTTCGCTGGCAGTACACCCTGGCGCTGCCGGTCGATGGCCGGGTGATCCACGTCGATCTGGACGACTGGATGTACCTCATCGATGAGCGCGTGATGCTCAACCGCGCCACGATGTCCAAATTCGGTGTGCGCCTGGGCGAGATCACGCTGTCTTTCACGCGGCGCGGGGCATGAGCGTGCGCTGCGCCACTCCCACGCAAGCTCGCACCGCAGTGCGCAGCACGGAGCTGACCCAGTGAGCCTGAACCCGCGCATCCCCACCTGGCAGGGCCGCCGCGTCTGGCTGGTGGGTGCCTCCAGCGGCATGGGCCGGGCGGTGGCTTCGCTGCTGCATGCGCGCGGCGCGCACGTCACCGTGTCGGCCCGCAGCGCTGCCGCGCTGGATGACTTTGTCGCGCGCCATCCAGGCAGCACCGCCCTGGCGCTCGACGTGACCGACCCCGCCCAGGTGCGGGCAGCCGCAGCGCAAGTGCTGGCGGACGGAGTGCCAGACCTGGTGTGCTACTGCGCCGGCACCTACCGCGCGCTGCGCTCCACCGGTTTCGATCTGCCCACCATGCTGCAGCACATGGAGGTGAACTACACCGGCGCGCTCCACCTGCTCGACGCCCTGCTGCCCGCCTTGCAGAATGCCGCCCGTGCGGGCGGCGGGGGGCATATCAGCCTGGTCAGCAGCGTGGCGGGTTTTCACGGCCTGCCGCAGGGCCTGGCCTACGGGCCGACCAAGGCCGCACTCACCCACCTGGCCGAAACGCTGTACCTCGACCTGCGCCCGCTGGGCCTGGGGGTGAGCGTGGTCCACCCCGGCTTTGTCGATACGCCCCTGACCGCTGCCAACGATTTCCCCATGCCCGCACTGATGGCACCCGAGGCCGCAGCACTGGCCATGCTGCGCGGCTGGGAGCGCGGCGCCTTTGACATCCATTTCCCCCGCCGCTTCACGCTGGTGATGAAAGGGCTGCGCCTGCTGCCCTACCGCTGGTACTTTGCGGCCGTGCGCCGCTTCACGGGTCTGTAATGCAACTTCCCCCTCCCGCCACCCCCCACGAGGCCATGACCCGCGTGGTGTCCTTCTTCGAGCAGTTGCAACCGGCCGACCTGGCAGACCTGGGCCAGCACTACGCCCCGGACGCGCGCTTCAAGGACCCGTTCAACGAGGTGCAGGGTCTGGCCGCGATCCGGGACATCTTTCGGCACATGTTTGCCACGCTGCAACACCCGCACTTCGTCATCACCGGACGGGTGGAGCAAGGCCGCGAGTGCTTTCTGACCTGGGAATTCCGGTTCGCCTTCTCCAGCTACGCACGCGGCGTGGAGCAGACGGTGCGCGGCGCCACGCACCTGGTGCTGGACGAACACCACCGCATCACCCTGCACCGCGACTACTGGGACGCCGCCGAGGAGCTGTATGAAAAGCTGCCCGGCGTGGGCATGCTGATGCGCTGGCTCAAGCACCGCGCACGGGGTTGACTCCATCGCGCTGCGAGCTCTCCACGTCGCCTGAAACTGGCGCGGCCCAGGCCAGCGCCCCCCCCGCGCAAGGGCCGCCCCGCCGCGCTGGGGGCGTCCCCCTGCCCGCATCGTGCTAACGATGCGAGAGCGGGGGAAAGGCGCGCAGCGCCTCAGAGGGGTGTCGTTTCATTTCAGCCGGGCGCCGTGTCGGCAAAGCTGGGGCGCTGCGCCAGCTTGTCCATCAGCTTGGCCAGGTTGGGGTAGTCGGCGCGCCAGCCGATCTCGGGGAAGCGGAACTCCAGCCAGCCCAGCGCGCAGCCCACGGCGATGTCGGACAGGCTCAGGTGGATGCCGCTACAGAAGGGCTTGTCACCCAGGCCCTGGGCCATGGCCTTGAGGCTGGCGTGGATCTTGCCCATCTGGCGGTCGATCCAGGCCTGGCTGCGCTGGCCCTCGGTGCGGCCTTCAAAGGTGTTTTCCAGGCGCACCAGAATGGCGGCGTCGAGCAGGCCGTCGGCCAGCGCTTCCCAGGTCTTGACCTCGGCGCGCTCGCGGCCCGTGGAGGGGATGAGCTTGCCCACGGGGGAGAGGGTGTCGAGGTATTCCACGATCACGCGCGAGTCGAACACCGCCTCGGCACCTTCCATGACCAGGCAGGGCACCTTGCCCAGCGGGTTGGATACGGCAATCGTGGTGTCCGCGGCCCACACGTTTTCTTGCAGAAACTGGTAGTCGAGCTTCTTTTCCGCCATGACAACGCGCACTTTGCGCACGTAGGGGCTGGTGGTGGATCCGATCAGTTTCATGGTTCTGCTTCCGTGGCTCGGGCGCCAGGGGGCGCCGGGCTGCCGATTCTATCGGCCCCCGCCCACGCACGCCTGACGCGCGCGACACCTACAATATTGCGCCATGAGCCTGTCCACCATCACCGCCCTTTCGCCGCTCGACGGCCGTTATGCATCCAAACTCGCCCCGCTGCGCCCCATCATGAGCGAGCACGGCTACATGCACCGCCGCGTGCAGGTGGAGGTGACCTGGTTCATCGCGCTGTCGGACGCCGGTTTCGCCGAATTCAAGCCGCTGAGCGTGGGCGCGCGCGCCTACCTGCTGGGCCTGGTGAAGAACTTCTCCGAGGCGGACTCGGCCGCCATCAAGGAGATCGAGAAGACCACCAACCACGACGTGAAGGCCGTGGAATACTGGATCAAGAGCAAGTTCGAGGCCCGCCCCGAGCTGGAGAAGGCGGCCGAGTTCGTGCACTTCGCCTGCACCAGCGAGGACATCAACAACACCAGCCACGCGCTGCAGCTGCGCTCCGGCCGCGACCAGGTAGTGCTGCCCGGCCTGGACCGCATCGTGCTCAAGCTGCGCGAAATGGCCCACCTGTACGCCGACGTGCCCATGCTCAGCCGCACGCACGGCCAGACGGCCAGCCCCACCACCGTGGGCAAGGAAATGGCCAACGTGCTCATGCGCCTGCAGGGCGCGGTCGAGCGCATCGCCGCCGTGAAGATCATGGGCAAGATGAACGGCGCTGTGGGCAATTACAACGCCCACCTCTCGGCCTGGCCCGAGTTCGACTGGGAAGCCTTCTCGCGCCGCGTGATCGAGACGCACGAGCCCGACGGCCTAGGCCTGACCTTCCAGCCCTACAGCATCCAGATCGAGCCGCACGACTACATGGCCGAGCTGTTCGACGCCGTGGCGCGCGCCAACACCATCCTCGTCGACCTCTCGCGCGACATCTGGGGCTACGTCAGCCTGGGCTACTTCAAGCAGCGCCTGAAGGCCGGCGAAATTGGTTCCAGCACCATGCCGCACAAGGTCAACCCGATCGACTTCGAGAACGCCGAGGGCAACCTGGGCCTGGCCAACGCGCTGTTGCGCCACCTCTCGGAGAAGCTCCCGGTGAGCCGCTGGCAGCGCGACCTGACCGACAGCACAGTGCTGCGCAACATCGGCGTGGCCCTGGGCTACGCCACGCTGGCCTACACCTCGCTGCTGACCGGCCTGAACAAGCTCGAACTCAACGAGGAAGCGCTGGCCGCTGACCTCGACGCCTCCTGGGAAGTGCTGGCTGAGCCCATCCAGACCGTGATGCGCCGCTACGGCGTGCAGGGCGCCTACGAGAAGCTCAAGGAAGTCACACGCGGCAAGACCGTCACCGCCGAGGCGCTGCACGGCCTGATCCGCTCGCTCGACATCCCCGAGGCCGAAAAGACCCGCCTGCTGGCCATGACGCCCGCCAGCTACGTTGGCAAGGCCGCCGAGCTGGCGCGCCGGGTCTGAAGGTTTCGCTTGCAACGGGTGAGCGCCTCCACAAACCGCGCCAACAACTTCGACGCGCTGCGACTGCTGGCCGCTGCGCTTGTGATCTGGGGGCATCAATATGCACTGATGGGGCTGCCCGTGCCGCTCATCTGGCATAACGAGCCAGGCGCGGTGGGGGTCGTGATCTTCTTCGCGATCAGTGGCTATTTGGTGTCACTGTCATGGCAGTCAGACCCGCACTTCGGGCGTTTCATCATGCGCCGCATCTTGCGCATCTGGCCGGGCCTGTGTGCGGCCGTCCTGCTGTGCGCGGCGGTCATTGGTCCATGGGCAACCACGTTGCCTCTTCCTGAATATGTGCAGCACCCCGCCACCAGGGACTACCTCTCCAATCTCTGGCTGCAAACCCGATATGGGCTGCCTGGCGTCTTTGGGCACAACCCGCTGCCCCATTCAGTGAACGGCCCGCTGTGGACGATTCCCCTTGAAGTCGCATGCTATCTTTGCCTTGCAGGCCTCGGCATTCTGGGATTGGCACGATGGCGCTGGAGTGCCCCCATCGTCTTCTCTGCCCTGGCGCTGGCCGTGCAATGGCGCTACTCCCCGCCGTCGGGGCAGCCCATGCCGGAATGGTCGTTCGGCCTTCAATATGGAATGGTATTTGCGCTGGGAGCAACCCTGGCGGCCTGGAGCAATCTTTGGAAGACCCGCCGCTGGATGGCCACTTTTCTGTTGGTCGCATGCTTGACCGCCGTGCATTGGTGGGGCCCACAACCTTTTGCCGGCCAAGCCCCGCTATTGGGTGTGGCCAGCCTGATCGTGCTGTGGGGCACGGCGTCGACGCCCCTGCTCCGCCACGCCGGACGGTGGGGCGATTTCTCCTACGGGCTGTATATCTATGCGTTTCCCATCCAGCAAATCCTGATTTGGTATTTTGCCAATCGGCTTGAATTCGGCGCGGCACTCCTACTGAGCCTTGGCACCACTTTGACGCTCGCTGCTGCTTCGTGGCACCTGCTGGAGAAGCCGGCATTAACCTTCAAGCCACACAAACCCCTTCACCCAAGTGGGCGCTGATACCGCCCTTTTTGCCATTTCCCCATTTCCTTGCTTCATGCGCCCATGGCCATCAAATCCACCATCTTCAAGGCAAATCTGCAGATCGCCGACATCGACCACGGCTACTACGCCGACCACGCGCTCACGCTGGCCCGCCATCCGAGCGAGACCGACGAGCGGATGATGGTGAGGCTGGCGGCGCTGGCCATTCAGGCGCACCAGCTCAATGACCTGTGTAATGGCGATGGCACGCTGGCTTTTGGCGCGGGCCTGTCCGATCCGGACGATCCGGACGCCTCGCTGACCGACTTCACCGGCCGCAAGCGCGTGTGGATCGAAGTGGGCCAGCCCGAAGACAAGCCGCTCACCAAGGCCTGCAGCAAGGCCGACGCGGTCATCGTCTATTGCTTCAACCACGCGTCCGAGATCTGGTGGAAGGGCATTGAATCCAAGCTCTCACGCCTGGACAAGCTGCAGGTCTGGCGCATTCCCACCGAAGCCTCGCAAGAGCTGGCCCGGCTGGCCGAGCGCAGCATGCAACTGCAGGCCACGGTGCAGGAAGGTGCCCTCACGCTCAGCAGCACGCAAGGCAGCGTGCATGTGGAGCCGGTGCGCTGGAAGTAGCCCGCGTCAACGGGGCATCAGCGCCCCGCAGGCCCAGCACTGCTCAAAACCCCCTTCGACCAGTTCACCACACACGCACTGCCAGCGGTGCTGGGGCAGATTGCGCAAACGCTCCAGCAAGGCCCGGGCGCGCTCCAGGTGCTCGTCATGGCGCAGCCAGATCTCGGGCAGGCATTCATCCGGCGGCAGGTGCCCGGCGGCGGCGCCCAGGTACTGCCGCTGCACGGTGGCGGGCATGCCGTCCTCGCACAGCAGGTCCACCCACAGGGTGGCCAGGGCCATGTTCGGAGCCTGGGTGAGACGGCGCATCAAATACTCCTCATCCAACTGCTATCAACGCCTTGTTGCGGAGCGCCTAGGCATTCCCTGCTTCGTCGATTGTAGAGCTCGAAAGCTGAGAGCTGCCTGGTTACGCCCCCGCCCCTCCCTCGGCGCGCCACCTGAGGAACTCCACAGTTGAAGCCCAGTCCTGCGGGGCGTAGTCTTGCGCTCCGCGTCCGGCCCTGTCGCTGGCGCGACATATTCCTATACCGAGACAAACATGCAACTCATTTCTGTGCGCAGCCTTGCGGCCCGGCTATCACTGGGCTTTGGCGTCATTCTGGTGCTGTTGCTCGGCATGGCCGTGCTTTCGCTTTTGCGCATGCAGGCGCTGTCAGCCACGCTGGAGGAGATCACCGTCCACAACGCTGCGCGCTCGCAGACGCTCGATGTGATGGGGCGCAATGTTTCGCGCTATGTGCAGACGCTGGGCGACCTGGCCAGCACCGATCTCGAAGGCGGCCCGGCCGTGCTGGCACAGGCACGCAGCGCGCTGGCGCAGTATGACGCAGCGCAGACAAAGCTGGAGTCCCTGCTGGAGGGCGATGCACCGGCGCTGGCCTTGCTGCAGCCCGTCAAGGCCACCGGCAGCGCCGCGCGCGAGCTGCTCGCGCTGAGCGAGCAGCTGACCGCCGGCCGGGGCGATGCGGCCCTGGCTTTCCAGATGCGCAACGAGTACAGCAAAGACACCTCGCACTGGAGTGCGCGCCAGCAGGCCTGGGGCACGGCCGTGGACGCCCTGAGCGACTGGCAGGACGCCGCCAACGCCGCCAGCTCTGCGCTGGCCACAGCCGATGCCCGCACGGCGCGCGTGCTGATCATCGCTGGTGCGCTGCTGGCTTTTGCCTTTGGCAGCGCGCTGGCCTGGTGGCTGGTGCGCGACACCCGGGCCGCCGTGCGAGAGGCCGTGCAGGCCACACGCCGCATGGCCCGGCACGACCTCTCGCAACCCATCGACACCCGCCGCCAGGACGAGATCGGCGGCCTGCTGGCCGCGCTCGAAACCATGCGCCAGAACCTGCTGAGCCTGGCCATGGGGGTGCGCCAGGCCTCGAACGACATCACCAACGCCAGCAGCGAGATCGCCCAGGGCAGCCAGGACCTGAGTGACCGCACCGAGGAAGCGGCCACGACGCTGGAGACCACGCTGGCATCGATTGCCCAGCTCACCGCGTCGGTGCAGGAGACCACGGCCACCGCCCACGCCACGCAACAGCTCTCGACCCACACCAGCAGCGTGGCGGCGCGCAGCGGCAGCGAGATGGAGCAGGTCGTATCGACCATGCGCGAGATCGACACCGCCTCGCACAAGATCTCCGACATCATTGCCATCATCGACGGCATCGCCTTCCAGACCAACATCCTTGCGCTCAACGCTGCCGTGGAGGCGGCCCGCGCGGGCGAGCAAGGCCGGGGGTTTGCCGTGGTGGCCAGCGAGGTGCGCGCCCTGGCGGGCCGCAGCGCCGCTGCCGCCAAGGACATCAGCGCCCTCATCCACACCTCGCTGGCCAAGGTGGCGTCGGGCACCTCGCAGGTGGGCCGTGCAGGCCAGACGACCGCCGAAGTCACCACCGCCGTGGAGAGCGTCTCGGGCAGGATTTCTGCCATCACCAGCGAGGTCAACCAGCAGATGGGGCACATCGGCGCGGTCAACCAGTTCGTCGGCCAGCTGGACCGCATGGCCCACCAGAACGCCGCGCTGGCGGAAGAATCGGCGGCCGCGGCCGCATCGCTGCGCCAGCAGGCCAGCCAGCTGACCCTGCTGGTGAGCAAGTTTGAGCTGGGCACGCCCGGCGCCACGCTGCCAGGGCACGCCCCACTGCGGCTCACAAATCAAAATTGATAGCTGTCAGCGCATGCTGCATAAGCGCTGCAGGCCATATTCTTTAAAATTCATGACAGGTCCTAAGATGGCCTGACCATGATCGACCAACTCCACCTGCAGAACCTCAAGGCCTGGCGCGACAGCGGCGCGGTGCAACTGGCGCCCGTCACCATGCTGCTGGGAAGCAACTCGTCAGGCAAGTCCACGCTGCTGCAAAGTCTGCTGCTGCTCAAGCAGACCGTGGCCTCGCCCGACCGCACCATCCACCTGAACCTGGGCGGCGACGAGGCCAACGACTACTTTCACTTTGGCGGCTTCGACGCGGTGCTTTCGCGCGGCGCGGCCGCGCCGCGCCAGTTCTCCATCACGCTGGCCTTCCAGCGGCCCGAGGGAGAGCGCGTGCGCCACGGGCGCTTTGCCTGCAGCTACGGGCAGACGGCCAGCGGGGCCGTGGCCATCCAGGAGTTGGAACTGTCCACCGTGGCGCGGCGCTTTCGGGCCGTGCGGCGCGAGCGCGGCGCTTACGCGGTATCTGTGGACGACGAACCCCGCCCGCGCGGCAAGGGGCCGCAGCTCGCGCCCGAGCGCTCCATCGCCTTGAGCGCCGAGGCCCTGGCCCTGCTGGGCAGCGACGGCGCCCACCTGCAGGACCTGAGCCTGGCGCTGCGCCGTGAACTGGAGGGCATCGTCTACCTCGGCCCGCTGCGCCGCCGCCCTGAGCGCGACTATGTGTGGAACAAGACCACCCCCGGCGAGGTGGGCAGCGACGGCCACCAGGCCATCGACGCGCTGCTGGCCAACGCCCTGCTGCCGTCCGAGCACCAGGGCAGCGTGCTGCGCAGCGTCTCGCACTGGCTGCAGCGCATGGGCATGGCCGAGCAGCTGAGCGTGCGCGCGGTGGGCCGCTCGGGCCGCTACGAGCTGCTGGTGCACCACGACGGCGTGGTGGCCAACCTGCGCGATGTCGGCGTGGGCGTATCGCAGGTGCTGCCCGTGCTGGCCGTGGCCTACTGCGCGCCGCCCGGCAGCACCGTGCTGCTGGAAGAGCCCGAGATCCACCTGCACCCGCTGGCCCAGGCCGTGCTGGCCGAGGTGTTTGCCGAGGTGAGCCAGCAGCGCCAGGTGCAGTTTTTGGTTGAAACGCATTCCGAGCACCTGTTCCGCCGCATGCAGACGCTGATTGCCCGGCGCCAGGCCAGCACGGCGCAGTGCCGCATGCTGTTCGTCGAACGGCGCGGCGCCGACGCCGTGCTGGTGCCGCTGGACGTGGACGAATTCGGCGCCGTGCGCAACTGGCCGCCGCGCTTCTTTGGCGACGCGATGGGCGAGGCGCGCGAACAGGCCCGCGCCCGTGCCCAGCGACTTCGGGAAGCATCCAGTGGCTGAAGCGAACGCGCTGCAAGCCCGTCTGGTGGACACCAACGTGCTCATCGTCGCCAGCGCGGCCGACGAGGGCTCGCCCTTTGGTGCCGAATCCACCCCCATCGAAGAAGCCGCGCTGCGCCAGCAGGTGTTCGACTGGCTCGAAGCCTTCGTGGCCGACCCCACGCGCCACGCCGTGCTCGACGTGGACTGGCATGTCTGCGGCGAATACCGCCACAAGCTCACCGAGCAGGACTACGGCTGGCTGGCCATGATGCACAAGATGGACCGCGGCGAGGTCGTCTGGGTCGATGTGCTGCTCGACAAGAACAGCAACGCCGTGCTGCCCCCTGAGCTGGCCGAGGCCGTGACCGACCTGGCCGACCGCAAGATGGTGGCCGCCGCCCTCGCCGCACTGGACGCAGGCCACGCCACCCGGATCACCAACGCCGCCGACACCGACTGGATCGACTGCCGCCAGGCCCTGCTCGACGTGGGGCTGGAGGTGGAGAACCTGCTGCCCGACTGGCTGCAAGCGCGCTGGCACCAGAAACACCCGCCCGCGCGGCGCGCAAAATAGAACACCTATGTCTGAAGATTTCTTCCGCTTCCCCCACACCCCCCACATCGCCTGGCTGGCCACGGGCGCGCCGCGCGACGACAAAGTGCTCTCGCCCGCCGAGGCCGAGGACATCCTCAGCGGCCCGGTGGTGCTGGAGGAAAAGCTCGACGGCGCCAACCTGGGCTTCTCGGTTTCGCCCGACGGCGTGCTGCGCGCCCAGAACCGGGGCCAGTACCTGCCCCAGCCCTTCCACGGCCAGTTCGCCCGCCTGGGCCCCTGGCTGGCCGCGCACGAAGACAAACTGTTCGACGCCCTGGGCACGCACCTCGTCGCCTTTGGCGAATGGTGCGCCGCGCGCCACTCGCTCGACTACGCCACCCTGCCCGACTGGTGGATGCTTTTCGACGTGTACGACCGCCAGGAGCAGCGCTTCTGGAGCACCCAGCGGCGCAACGCCTGGGCGGCGCAGATGGGTTTCAACACCGTGCCCTGCCTGTACGCGGGCGAAGTCACGCTGGACCAGCTGCGCGACTGGGTGCACGCCCACGACAGCCGGTTCCGCCAGGGCCACCTCGAAGGCATCGTGGTGCGGCGCGAGAACGCCGACTGGCTGGAAAACCGAGCAAAATTAGTGCGCGCGGACTTCACGCAGACGATCGATGCGCACTGGAAGAGCCGGGCGCTGGAGTGGAAT
The DNA here is from genome assembly GCA_024709845.1 of Burkholderiaceae bacterium. Taxonomy (GTDB): domain Bacteria; phylum Pseudomonadota; class Gammaproteobacteria; order Burkholderiales; family Burkholderiaceae_C; genus Simplicispira. Next base: position 11,518 of record JANJVX010000174.1, read on the forward strand.
CGGGTGGTGTGACTGTGTCCAGCAGCTGGCCATGACCACCTTCATCGCCCTGCTGCGCGGCATCAATGTCGGCAAGTCCCGCCGGGTGTCCATGGAGGAACTTCGATCCCTGCTCGGCGGCCTGGGCTACGGCGAGGTGTCCACGCTGCTCAACAGCGGCAATGCCGTGTTCAGGGCGGCAGACGGCACACCCAGGCACCACGCCGCAGCCATTGCCCAGGCGCTGGCCGCGCAGATGCAGGTCGATGTGCCCGTCATCGTCGTGGCGTCGGATGATCTGGCAGCGATCGTGCACGAAAACCCGCTGACCGCGTCCGCTGCCGACCCATCGCGCCTGCTGGTGGCTTTTGCCCAGGACACGCAGGCGCTGGGCGCGCTGGACCGCATCGGCGCACTGGCGAAGCCGCCCGATCAGTTCGCTCTCGGCTCGCGTGCAGCCTATCTGCACTGCGCGGGCGGCATCCTCGAAAGCAAGGCAGGCAAGGCGCTGCTCGGCAAGGCGGGCCAGGCGGTGACCACGCGCAACTGGGCCACCGTGCTCAAGCTGCATGGGCTGGCACAGTCCGCCAGCGCATGACCCGCAAGAGCCCTGCCAGTGGGGTACGCGTACGATGCAGATCTCTCCACGCAAGGTCCCAGTCCAGTGAAAACCACAGCCCCTGCAGCCACCACGCGCAAGCCCAGGAAGCCCGCCGCATCGGCGGCCAAGCCCTTCCTGCGCTTTCACCATTCGGCGGCGTTGCGGGCCAAGACGCTGAAAGTGCTGGAAGCAGTGGAAGGCGCCGGCAAGCCCACCGAGCATTCCGGGCGCCTCACGGACCTGATTCTGGAGCTGACGGAGGCCGGCATGGACCAGTTCTTCCTGCAATCGCTCAAGGCCACCCAGGCGAATTTTGTGGTGCAGCAGTCGGCAGCGCTGGGCCTGTCCGGGGTGCAGAAGGTGATGGGCACGGTGACGCGCAACATCATTGGCCGCATGGACGACAAGCAGTTGCTCTCGGTCTGCCGTTCGATTCGCCAGTTCATGGTGTGAATTTTTAGTCAAAATCGGCTCTAGCGCTTATCTATAAAGCGCTAGCAGCTATCATTTTTAGAAACAACAATCCGGACGGAACGTGCATCCGCTGCGTGCAGATCAGCCCGCGTCGGCAGCACCGGGCGCGAACCGGACGCGGTTGCGGCCCTCTTCCTTGGCCTGGTACATCGCCGCGTCGGCCCGGTCGATCACGCTGTCCTGGCTCTCGTCGCGCCCGTGGAAGACGGCCACGCCGATGCTGGCGGTGCACTGGTGTCCGATGGCGGGAGCGGAGGGTGCGGCCTGGAGCCCATAGGGTTCGGCCAGGCGGGTGCGGATTTTCTCGGCGACGGCGGCGGCTTGTGCGGTGGCCTCGTCGTGCTGCGTGCCCAGCTCGCACAGCAGCACGACGAATTCGTCGCCGCCAAAGCGCGCCACGGTGTCGGCTTCGCGCACACAGGCTTTCAGGCGCTCGGCCACTTCGATCAGCAGCAGGTCGCCCACGCCGTGGCCATGCTGGTCGTTGAGGGGCTTGAAGTTGTCGAGATCGAGAAACAGCAGCGCGCCATGGCGATGGCTGCGCTTGCTGGCCGACATGGCCTGGTCCAGGTGCTCCAGCATCAGGCGGCGGTTGGCCAGGCGGGTGAGCGGGTCGTTAAAGGCCAGCTGTCGCACCTGTTCCTCCAGGCGCTTGCGCTCGGTGATCTCGCGCGTGATGCCGTGGTAACCGATGATTTCGCCCTGCGCGTCGCGGTCGGGCTTGGACATGACCTCGCCCCAGATCAGTCGGCCGTCCTTGCAGCGGTGCTGCACCTCAAAATTGAGAAACCCGACAGGCGTGCCGGATGCCTCGTCCTGTGCGCGGCGCGCGATCATGGCTTTCACCACGGCGACGCCTTCATCGTTGAACATGTCAAACACATGGTGGCCCACCACCTCGTCAGCCCGAAAGCCGCGCAGGCGTTCGTCCGCCGGGCTGATGTAGGTGATGACGAGGCGGGCGTCGGTGCGCCACAGCACATCCTGCGCATCTTCGGTGAGCAGGCGGTACAGGGCCTGGCTGTCGTGCAGCGCCTGGGTGCGTTCGGCCACCAGGGCCTGCAGGGCGCTGTTTTGCTCCTGCAGGCTGTGGAGCGGAAAAACCTCTCCGTCGCGTGCGCTCTGGTACGGAACGGAATAGCTGCAGTGCGCGATCATCCAGGCGTCGCCTTCGCGGCGAAAGACCAGCGTGAGCCGCACCACCTGGGTCGAAAAATAATCGCCGTCGCTGGGCAGGTGGATATGAAAGAAGGCGGTGACCACCACCACGTCGTCGCAAAGATCCTGCAGCTGCAGGTCGAGCAGCTCCATGCGAATGCCGCCCGGCACCTGCGCAAAATCCTGCCGCGTGATACGAACCCATTCCTCGCGGTCCTTGATCAGCCGGCTTCCGCTGCCGGGGTAGCCGCTGAAGTTCTGGCTGAAGCGCGCGGTCAGGCGGTCGTCCCGCCCGGCGTACATCTCGATGTACTCGTCGAACAGCTCGCGAATCTTGCGTTGGCGATCTGGGTGCATGGTGCTGAGAATTCTGGTGGCTGGGAGTATCCCGGACAGCGCCCATGGCCGTTGCAAGGCACGCGCCACGATACGCCTTGTTACTCTACACCGCCACAGGGCGGAAAGGGGATGTATTGCGCAACGGCGCATCCTGCAAGAATGCATCCCGCCATGCGGCATTTGTTGCCACAATGCTGGCCATGATCACCCTTCAAGACATCCAGGACGCCGCATCCCGCCTACAAGGCCAGGTGCTGGAGACGCCGTGTGTGGAATCCCGAACGCTCTCGCAGATCGTGGGCGCGCAGGTGTTCCTCAAGTTCGAAAACCTGCAGTTCACCGCCTCGTTCAAGGAGCGCGGGGCCTGCAACAAGCTCACGCTGCTGACGCCCGAGGAGCGCGCGCACGGCGTGGTCGCCATGAGCGCGGGCAACCATGCCCAGGGCGTGGCATACCACGCGCAGCGGCTGGGCCTGCGCGCCGTGATCGTGATGCCGCGCTTCACGCCCGGCGTGAAGGTGGAGCGCACGCGCGGCTTTGGCGCCGAGGTGGTGCTGCATGGCGACACGCTGGAGGAGGCGCGCGCGCACGCCTATGCGCTGGCCGACGCGCAGGGCCTGACCTTCGTGCACCCCTACGACGACGAGGCCGTGGCCGCGGGCCAGGGCACGCTGGCGCTGGAGATGCTGCAGACGGTGCCCGACCTGGACACGCTGGTCATCTCGGTGGGCGGGGGCGGGCTGATCGCGGGTGTGGCCACGGCGGCCAAAGCGCTCAAGCCGGGCATCGAGGTCGTCGGAGTGCAGACCATGCGTTTCCCGGCCATGGTGAACGCGGTGAAGGGCACACACCACCCGCAGGGCACTTCGACCATTGCCGAGGGCATTGCCGTGGGCTCGCCGGGCCAGATCACGCAGGAGGTGGTGGCACGTCTGGTGGACGATTTGTTGCTGGTGGACGAGGGCGACATCGAACAGGCCGTGCTGATGCTGCTGGAGATCGAGAAAACATTGGTGGAGGGCGCGGGCTCTGCCGGGCTGGCGGCGCTGCAGCGCTACCCGGATCGCTTCCGGGGCAAGAAGGTGGGGCTGGTGCTGTCGGGCGGCAACATCGACCCGCTGCTGCTGGCGGCCATCATCGAACGCGGCCTGGTGCGCTCGGGGCGGCTGGCGCGCATCCGCGTGAGCGCGCGCGATGTGCCGGGTGCGCTGGCTCGCATCACCGCAGCGCTGGCGGAGGTGGGCGCCAACATTGAAGAAGTGCACCACCAGCGTGCCTTCACCATGCTGGCAGCGCAGAACGTGGAAATCGAACTGGTGCTGCAGACGCGCGGCCACGCGCATGTGGACGAGGTGCTGGAGCACTTGCACGCCGTGGGCATGACGGCGGCAAAAATGTAGCTGCCCGGGGTGCATGCGCGGGGGCTCTGCGCGTTTTGCTCGCAACGGCTAGAATTTTCGACATACCGCCTTTTCCGGAGACCAGAACCATGTCGCAATCGAGCACCCACCACGCCCCGGCCACGCCGTCCGACGACCCCGTGGAAGCCATCGTGCCTTACATGCCCGTGGTGTTGCCCGTGGTGGGCGGCATCACGATCTTTTTGCTGGCCATGATCGCCGTGACCATGGCCTGACCCGGCCCGGGTGCCTGGCCACAGGCACAATCGGCAGCCCCGGACAGCCCCGCCTGGCGGGGCTTTTTCTTTTTCTGCCTTTGGGAGGGTTGGTATGCGCAGCGGCCACGCACTTGTTCTGTTTTCCGGCGGTCAGGACTCGACCACTTGCCTGGCCTGGGCGTTGCAGCACTTTGCCCATGTGGAGACCATCGGTTTCGACTACGGCCAACGCCACCATGTGGAACTGCAGGCGCGCCAGGAGGTGCTGGCGGCACTGCGCGCGGGCTTTCCGCAGTGGCAGGGCCGCCTGGGCCCGGACCACATGGTGGATCTGGCCGTGCTGGGGCAGATCAGCGACACCGCACTCACGCGCGAGACCGCCATCGAAATGGACGCAGCCGGCCTGCCCAACACCTTCGTACCGGGGCGCAACCTACTGTTCTTCCAGCTCGCGGCCGCCGTGGGCTACCGGCGCGGGCTGCACACGCTGGTCGGCGGCATGTGCGAGACCGATTTCTCGGGCTACCCCGACTGCCGCGACGACACCCTCAAGGCGCTGCAGGTGGCGGTGTCGCTGGGCATGGGACGGCGCTTCACCGTCGAGACGCCGCTGATGTGGCTCGACAAGGCACAAACCTGGGAGCTGGCGCGCGAACTGGGCGGCGCCCCGCTGGTGGAGACCATCGTCACCCTCTCGCACACCTGCTACCTGGGCGAGCGCGGTGCACTGCACGCCTGGGGCCATGGCTGCGGCCACTGCCCGGCCTGCACGCTGCGGCGCCTGGGCTACGAGCGCTGGCACGCACACCGCTGAGGCACCCAGGCGGCGCATGCGGCTCACGCATGGAATGCATAATGTGATGCTTTTTTTGCATAAATCTTGCGACTGTCTGACAGACAAGTTCGCGGCAGATTCATAAAATCGACATCCCAGCCGACCCGCGGATTCCGTGGACTAGCCTCCGCACCGTGGTGGCATGCCCTTGCATCCGCCCGCCGACTGAGCAACAAGCCGTTTTTTCAAAGGCAGCGCTCAGCATCTCCCCAGCGCAGGCCTTGCTGTGGTACCAGGCGTCCGCTTCCTTTGAAAAAACTGTTTTTCAACTTAAGGAAGCTCCCGATGAACGCACCCACCATGCAGGGCCTGAACCTCAGCGCCCCCGCCTACGTCAAGAACGCCCGCCTGCTGGCCTGGGTGGCCGACATGGCCGCCCTGTGCAAGCCCGACAGCATCGTCTGGTGCGATGGCTCCAAGGAAGAGTACGACCGCCTGTGCGAGCAGCTCGTCCAGGCCGGCACCTTCAAGAAGCTCAACCCCGCCAAGCGCCCCGGCAGCTTCCTGGCCTGTTCCGACCCCTCCGACGTGGCCCGCGTGGAAGACCGCACCTACATCTGCTCGGCCCAAAAGGAAGACGCCGGCCCCACCAACAACTGGATGGACCCGGCCGAGATGCGCGCCACGCTGCAGCCGCTGTTCGACGGCTGCATGAAGGGCCGCACCATGTACGTGGTGCCCTTCAGCATGGGCCCGCTGGGCAGCCACATCGCCCACATCGGCGTGGAGCTGACCGACAGCGCCTACGTGGCCGTGAACCAGCGCCTGATGACCCGCATGGGCAAGGCCGTGTACGACGTGCTCGGCGTGGACGGCGAGTTCGTGCCCTGCATGCACACCGTGGGCGCCCCACTGGCTGAAGGCGAGAAGGACACCACCAGCTGGCCCTGCAATCCCAAGGTCAAGTACATCGTGCACTACCCCGAAACGCGCGAGATCTGGTCCTACGGCTCGGGCTACGGCGGCAACGCGCTGCTGGGCAAGAAGTGCCTTGCGCTGCGCATCGCCTCCACCATGGGCCGCGACCAGGGCTGGCTGGCCGAGCACATGCTCATCCTGGGCGTGACCAACCCCCAGGGCAAGAAGTACCACGTCGCCGCAGCCTTCCCCAGCGCCTGCGGCAAAACCAATTTCTCCATGCTCGTGCCGCCGGAAGGCTTTGACGGCTGGAAGGTCACCACCATCGGCGACGACATCGCCTGGATCAAGCCCCATGCCGACGGCAAGATGTACGCCATCAACCCCGAGGCCGGTTACTTCGGCGTGGCCCCCGGCACCAACACGCTGACCAACCCGAACTGCATGGCCAGCCTGGACAAGGACGTGATCTTCACCAACGTGGCCCTGACGGACGACGGCGACGTGTGGTGGGAAGGCATGGAAAAGGACCAGGGCAAGCTGCCCGACCACCTGATCGACTGGCAGGGCAAGGACTGGACGCCCCAGATCGCCAAGGAAACCGGCGCCAAGGCCGCCCACCCCAACGCCCGCTTCACCGTGGCCGCCACCAACAACCCCGCGCTGGACCCGCAGTGGGACGACGCCAACGGCGTGGCCATCGACGCCTTCATCTTCGGCGGCCGCCGCTCCACCACCGTGCCGCTGGTGACGGAAGCCCGCACCTGGATGGAAGGCGTGTACATGGCCGCCACCATGGGCAGCGAGACCACCGCCGCCGCCTTCGGTGCCCAGGGCGTGGTGCGCCGCGACCCGTTCGCCATGCTGCCGTTCTGCGGCTACAACATGAGCGACTACTTCCAGCACTGGCTCGACATGGAGCACAAGCTGGAAGAATCCGGCCACACCCTGCCCAAGATCTTCTGTGTCAACTGGTTCCGCAAGGGCGAGGACGGCAAGTTCGTCTGGCCCGGCTACGGCGACAACATGCGCGTGCTCAAGTGGATGCTCGACCGCATCGAAGGCCAGGCCACCGGCCAGGAGACGATGTTCGGCGTGGCGCCCCAGTACGCCGAGATCAACTGGACGGGCCTGGACTTCAGCGCCGCCCAGTTCGACACGGTCACCGCCATCGACAAGGCCGCCTGGATGGAGGAGCTCAAGCTCCACGACGAACATTTCGCCAAGCTGGC